>JANOIQ010000313.1:0-5601 GCA_031407835.1 Chitinophagaceae bacterium | reverse complement strand
CGTCATCATCCCGGCGACAGTTTATTACGTGGTATCTTTTTTCTGTTACTCATCTTTATATCAGGAGCACCGATGTACGGTGTTATGATCTATCAAACACTGGTAGTTATTGCAACCGCCTTCACTCATGCCAATATTCGTTTACCCGTATCAATTGATAAAGCCCTGAGCTTTCTTTTGATTTCTCCTAACATGCACAAAGTGCATCATCACTGGAAACAACCTTATACCGATAGTAATTATGGTGCAGTGTTTTCAATATGGGACCGCTTGCTGGGTACATTTAAAAGTCTCGATATTAAACAGGTTCGGTATGGATTGGATCGGTATTATCCTGAAGATAAAGATGAAGATGTGCTGACCCTGATGAAAAAGCCCTTCGGTAAATTGGAGAAATAGGCTGGCAGCTGAAACATCGCTCATGCTAATCGTTTTGATTTTTTTCCTCTGTTTTTGATATATCATGGTTAAAGCCAGGATCTTATTAATCGTTTTTAACCCCAGCCTTAAGGCTGGGGTTATGTATTTAAGAGCTGTGGCTTTAGCCATGACAACGAATGATAAGTCAATTATTTTCGTCTTTTTTGGCCCTTTATTCCCTATTAGCTTCCTTACCTGAAACTATTTTTTAACTATTTAAAAAATAATTTTTATTCTAAGTAATTGTATTTCAGCTGATTTATTAAGTTTAGCTATCCTTTTCTGCCAACTACTAAAAAAAAGATGGTACTTTGTGTTGCATAGTACTGAATTATTACATAGATTTGTATTGTCAATGAAATTATGGTTTGTGGAAAGTGGAAAACAGGATCAGGAAGAGCTCTCTTAATATTGTTTGCCATCATCACAAATCGAATCAAAAAAAAACTCCGCAGGTTATGAATATCGAGAACACACAAAGCCAGATGCGCAAGGGAGTACTGGAGTTTTGCATTCTCTCCGTTATCAAACGGGGCGAAGTTTACCCCAGTGATATTATTGAGGAAATGAAAAAGGCAAACCTTAACATCCTCGAAGGAACCCTGTATCCGCTTCTTACCCGATTAAAAAACGCCGACTTTCTCACTTATCGCTGGATTGAAAGCAGCAGCGGTCCGCCCCGCAAATATTTTTCACTAACCGAAAAAGGTGCAGCCTTCTACAAAGAACTGGAACAAACCTGGAACGAAATGTCTGGTGCGGTGCAAGCTGTCACTAAACAAAACGGCAGGTCCAATGCAACAGTTACAGGCGAAACTATTCAGGTTCACCCTTCATCGGAAACTGAAAATCCACTTTAACCATTAAACTGTCATTATTATGAAAAAGGTAATTAATATAAATTTCAAAGGCCGGGTAATACCGATTGAAGAAACGGCTTTTGAACAATTGCAAAAATACACGGAGAGCCTGCGCCGCTACTTTGCTAACGAAGAAGGCAGGGATGAAATCATCAATGATATTGAAGATCGTATTGCTGAGCTCTTTGATGAAGAACTGAAAAAAGGTGCAACCTGTATTACTGATGCAAGTGTAAGCAGCATTACCGGCAGCATGGGCAGTGTGGAAGAATTTGAACAATTAGATAATGAACCCGGCACTGCTGGCAATGGACATAGCAGTACATCTGCTTCATCAACATCATCTGCTTATGCAACAGCCGATGAACCAAGAGGAAATCTAAGCCGCAATGCCAACGATAAAATTTTAGGAGGTGTGTGTAGTGGTATTGCTCACAACTTAAAAATAGATCCTTCTATCGTTCGTATTTTGTTTGCCCTGATCACACTTGGTGGTTTTGGCGCAGGTGTTTTGATCTATATTATTATGTGGATCATCCTTCCTGTAAAAGATCTCAAAACAAATGTGCGCAAGCGTCTGTTCCGCAGCCCCGATGAAAAAGTAGTGGGTGGTGTTGCTGGTGGTATCGCTAACTATTTTAATATTCCCGTTTGGATTCCCCGTGTTGTGTTTTGTTTACCACTGATCCTCGGTGTTCTTTCTTCCATTTTCAGCAGACAGTTTTTTGATTTTGAACCAAGCTTTGTTTTTGGTGGATTTGGCGGAACCCTGTTTGTAACCTATGTGGTATTATGGATTGTATTACCATTGGCCAGCAGTGCAACAGATAAATTACAGATGCGTGGTGAAAAAATTGATGTGAACAGTATTAAAAATGCTGTGCAGGGAGAAATGGGCACAACTGTAAAAGAGCGTGCAGCACAAATGAGCGAAGAAATAAAAGAAGGTGCGCAGAAAATGAGTGCAACTATCAGTGAAGGTGCCCAACGTTTTGGCTCAGAGGTAAGTTCAAAAAGTAAAGCCTTTGCGGTGGAAGCAGGTCCTGTTGCAAGAAGTGCAGGCAGCGGAATTGGAAATGCCATTGGTATCTTATTTAAAGCTTTCTTTCTCTTTATTGCCATTATCATTGCGTTTGTATTACTGGTAGCATTGTTTGGTGTTACAATGGGAGGTGTTGCTGTTTGGCCTTTGAAAGATTTCTTCTTTGAAGGTACAGGTCAGAACTTCGCAGTATGGGGCACGTTGATTTTCTTCTTATTTGTTCCGGTAATTGGATTTTTCATCTGGACTATCCGACGCATTTTTGGCATCCGTTCAAGAAACAGTTATCTCGGATGGATCTTCGGAAGCCTCTGGACAATTGGATGGATCTGTGCCATTATGCTGGTAGGAAGTATTTTCAAAAACTTCAGATCATATGAGCAGGTAGAACAATCAATTCCTATTTCACAGCCTTCTTCTAAAAATATGATTGTAAAAGTTTCTGAACCGGCTTTACGCTACAGTGGCCACTATTCCTGGATTGATACTGATGATAAGGGTTGGGATATTAATGAAGACTCTTTGTGGATCAGCAATATAAAAGTACGTGTTGAAAAAAGTGAAGATTCGGCTTACAGTGTAAAAACAATCCGCTACAGTTACGGACAGAACAGGAAAGATGCTGAAACAAAAGCTGGTAAAATTGCCTTCAACACAAACTATAAAGACAGTGTGCTTGATCTTGGAAATGGTATTGCCATTGACAAAGGCAGCAAGTTCCGTGGACAGAAAGTATTGGTAGTAGTTAGTGTTCCTGTTGGCCAGAAAATCCGCTTCGACAAATCACTTTCAAATAAACTGCATCCATTTAATGTACACATCAACCGTGGCCGTAACAACCGTTACTGGAGAGACAACGACAGCGATTTTGACTTTGATGTGGATATGTCGTTTGATTATGATGCAGATACAGATTATATCATGACGGCTGATGGCTTGCAAAGAGTTGATGGAAAAAATAAGACCATCAAATCAAACGATACTGATCAGGAGGACATTAATGATGAAATGAGAAATATCCAGGAACAGAAATCTGAGCTGGATAGAAAAGAACAGGAGTTAAAACAGAAAGCAAAAGATACCGACAGCAACCGATACCGTTATACTCCTTCTTCACCAAAAGCACCTGAGAAAAATACCAAACAGATTGTACAAAAATTAAATTCAGCCAGTGACGGACCGTTTTTACCTATGACGGTAAACGCACTGTAACCTTGGTTAAAGTTGGAACAGCCAACGGCCCCGATGTTTTGAAGAAAACGGAGGGGCTTTTTTTCTCCCCTCCCCGGAGGGGACTTAGGGCGAGACGATGAATGTCTCGCTCAGACCAAAGCGTCTGAGGTGGGTCTTTATCTTTTTCATTATCTATAAACTTATTTTTATGTCTCGCATCAAATTTTTATTCTTTTCCGCAATAGCATTTCTATTCAGTTTATCAACTTCAGTCGCCCAATCTTCCAAAGAAAAAAAGCCACCGGCATCAAAAGAATTGTACGATACTATTTTTCATCTCGACAGTATTTTGTTTAAAGCTTTCAATGAAAAAAACACAGAAACATTTATTAAGTACTTTGATAAGGACCTGGAATTTTATCATGATAAAAGCGGGCTTACAGATTATGCATTTAATATTGATGTGTTTAAAACCAATTTTGCAAGGGGTGGCGATTTAACAAGAACACTTGTGAAAGAAGATATGGAGGTCTTCCCTGTTCCTAATTACGGAGCAGTACAGATTGCTTCGCATCGTTTTTGTCATACCGAAAACGGAAAGCCTGATTGCGGCACATTCAAGTTTATTCATATCTGGAAGAGAACAGCAGATGGATGGAAGATTACAAGGATTATAAGTGTGGATCATTAGCAGAATATCTTTAATCTGTAAACATTGTATATTACTTTGAGGCCGGAAAACTTTCGTCTATTTTTGTGTTGGTGGCAATTTAAATCCACATTATTTACTATGACAAAAATTTTGACAACCGTATTTGTTTGTTTGACAATTCTCTCTTGTGGACAGACACCGAAAGACAAATCAGCAACTGACATTACAACTACAAAATCAAGTAAGCATTTAAACATTCCGGGAACAAGAGTTTTTGTAATTCCACCAATAGGCTTCGTAACTTCTACGACACTACCCGCAATTGAAAAAGGTAATCAAGGATTACTTCAAGCAATGGATTTAATTGGAGGAAGTTTTTATACAAATGCAGCAACTTTTTCAAAAGAAAGATTCGAGCAAAAGGGAGTAAAAGTTTTTGAATACAAAGAATTCAAAATAAATAACTATCCTGCGAAAATGGTTCTTATTCAGAGCGACCCACAAACAAAAATGTATAATCTTGTTTTTGGAGACTCTACATTTTCAACATCTGTAATGGGCGTATTTGCAATAAATGACGACCAAACAGGAGAGCAAATAAAACAAGCTATCCAATCCATTTTCTATGACAAGGCATTTGAAGTAAATCCATTTGCAACTGCCCCTTTTAAACTTGACGACACTAAATCAATATTCAAGTTTGCAAAGTTTTCGGCATCTATGTATATGTATTCAATTGGCGGGGTAAAAAAAGATTCTTATGACAAAGAGCCTTATTTTATGGTACTTGCTGCACCAACAGAAGGAGCAACTTTAAAAGCAATTGCTGATGATATGGCGAACGTTATCAAAAGCTCGACAATAAAAAACGTTTCTGAAATCAAAACTAATGGTTTTCAATCGTACAAGAGAGAGGTTTATGGGAAACTAAATGAGAAAGCTGCAGTTTTATTTCAACACGTTGTCCTTATTGGAGAAAGTGCTATAGTTATGCAAGGCATTGCTGACGACAATTTTGAAAAATATATTGCTGAGTTTGAAAAGTTGGCAAACACGGTGAACAAGAAATAATCTGCCCACGACATGTCTCCTCTTGAAATAGGTTTACACAAATGCGTTAACATTCTTATTTCAAAAACTTTTCTCCGCCTCAATCCCCTCCTTCATTTACTTTTGCAACCATCACTTAAGTACAAAACATGAAATCAACTCCCTTTACACAGAAACACATTGCCCTTCGCGCCAAGATGGCTGAATTTGCCGGATACAATATGCCCATTTCTTATACGGGCATCAATGATGAACATGCTGCGGTGCGTAACAGTGTTGGTGTGTTTGATGTAAGTCATATGGGAGAGTTTATTCTCAAAGGTGAAAACGCACTTGATTTGATTCAGCGTGTAACTACCAATGATGCTTCGAAGCTAAGCGCCGGTAAAGCACAATACAGTTGC
>JANOIQ010000290.1:0-5804 GCA_031407835.1 Chitinophagaceae bacterium | reverse complement strand
TGTATGTTTCAACTGCTTCTGCTTTACTGATTTTTCTGTAAGCTTTACCAGCCAGTGATTTCGACAGGTGCAGATAGCTTAATAAAAAGATAGCAGCGCCTTTACTGTCGGCAGTTCCTTTTTTATCCCATGCGGTAAATGTATTAATCAGGGATGCGTATTGGGGAAATTCAGTTGCCGATAACAAAAACATACTGTCAATTTCATAAGGGTAGCGAAGCCTTGCAGGTAACTGCCTGTCAAACTTAATTTTCTTAAAGCTTTCAAAATCCAGTTTCCCTTCAGGCATTTGTTCTGCCACACGAACACTTCTGTTATTATCATACATTTCCCAGCCATCAGTAACAGGAAATTTAGTTGGATTCAGATTATCATTTTTTCCTGTAGCTAAAAAAGAAGAGTGATTGGTGTTAAACAGGTAACCGCTTTTCGGATTGATGTATTGCGGCAGCTCATTGAATTTCCTGAACGATGTCCATAATGTTTTTGATGTATTACCCGGAACAGTTTTCTTCCAGTTATATTCAGCTGATGGATTCCGTACAGGCATCAATGCATTGTTTACATAAAAGATGGTGTCGTATTTATCAGCATAAGTTATATTAAACATCGAGAGCCGCTGATCTTTAATGGCATTGTAAAACTCTGTGAAGTTTTTTGCCTTATCCATATAGTACCATTGTTCCAACGAACGGATATCCATATCTGCACCAAGACGGATTGAAAAATATCCCTGTTGGTTTTTCATGGTTGCCCCATACTTACTCCAGTAAACAGTTCGTGCAATGCCAACCGGAATTCCTTTAATATGAAGCTTGATTTTTTTCTGTTCAAGATCAATCCACTCGCCATCAAATTTGTATTGATTGGAATTGGCTGGATTCATTTCTAATTGAAATACATCCACCCTGTCACAATAGTTAACTGTATGTGCCCATCCCAAATTTTCATTCACACCATGTAAAATGCAGGGGCCACCTGCAAGCAGTCCACCTGTTACATTCAATCCTTCTTCACTGTTAATATGTGCTTCATAAAAAGCCTGCGATCCTGTATTGGGCTGATGTGCATTCACTAGTAAAAACGCTTCACCTGTATTTGTTTTAGAAGGATGCACAGCGATGGCATTGCTTCCTTTTTTATTCAACTCCTGAATAACATCTTCACTGTTGTTGAAAATAGCAGCTAAAGCTTTATCGGCACCATTAAAAACGGTGAGTGCAAGAACAGTAGAAGAAACATATTCCTGCATGGTGATTGGAAATATTTTTTTATGCAGCAATTCGTGTGGATGAGCTTTTGCATAGGCGTTAATGCCCTGCACATAACCATCAATTAATTTCAGAAAAGCAGGGGTGAGTGTATTCCATTTCTCCAGTGTAATTTCTTTGCAGCGAAACAGTGCAAAGGCGTAATCACCTGCGGTACCCTGTTTACCCAAAACACTTCCCATTAAACCTTTGGTGGGCAGAATCACTTCCTGTATACTTTTAAAATCATCTTCGGCATTGGCCCACGCCAACCCGTAAGCTACTTCTGCATCTGTTTTGGCAAAGATGTGCGGTACACCAAAACTATCACGTACTATTTCAATTTTGGATGGATCAATTTTCTGCTGCGACGAAACTGAAAGTGTCAGGCAAAGCAAAAAGCCGGCGATTACATAAAATTTCATAAGTGTTTTAACAGATAAAGGTTGATAAAGTTGTTTATTTCTTCCGTTTATATTTTTCGTGGATGATCTTTTGTACCGGTATGTTTTCAATTTTACTTTCCAGCCAACTGATAATATCAAGATAAACAAACGCTCTTGTTTCAAAACGGTTGCCTTGATATTTTCTGATCCGTTCCAGTAATTTTTCAAAGGCTGCTTTAAATTTATCGGGCGATAACTTAAATGATTGCCGTAAGAACCTGAACATTTCTTCTTCAACCCCGCTCAGGTTTTTCATTTTACCCATGAAGCGGTAAACCGATTTAATAAGATATTCGAGCAAATCAAAATTGCCCAATTCATAATGTGCAATGAGGTGCAGCAGACGGGCATAGCATTGCAGATCGGTACGCAGATCTACCTTCCAGTTAATGATCTTATTAAGGTATTCAATAGCTTTTTCATTGTTGCCACTGCCGAAGTACAAGCAGGCAATCTTATAATAGAAAGTAAGCACACGGTGCCGGTCAAGATACAGTTCATATTCATCCAGCTTTTCTTCTATATGCGGAACCAGTCTTAATCCTTCTGTAAATGTACCTTCAACAAAATGTTTATTGATCTTGGAAATATACAGGTACACAAAACAAAGAATGCGGTAATTATCGTTTTGCTGCACCACTTTTCGCTGGGTAAATTTTTCAAACAGCTCAATGGTTTCATTCAGCTTTCTTTCATTCTGTACATCAAAGTGAGCGCTCATTAAATTGTGAAGCCCTTTTATGTAATGTGCAGTCTCCGCTTCAATCATGGCAGGTTGTTTCTCAAACAGATCAACCCATTTCTGTGTATAGCGGTAATACAATAAAAAATCCTGGTTGATAAATGCCACCCATGAGTAAGATTGATATACATACAACTGCTCATAAAAGCCCTTCAGTGTTTCTGCATGCTTTGGCAAATGTGTTTCGAAATATTGTTTTACCTCATTGCCTTCTTTTTCATTTCTTGCCACTCCATGTTTAATATACCAGCTGTATAATTGCAGTGACAGATTCGACAGATGTGAAATGTCAGATAGCTTTTTATCAACCGTGTTCGATTCATCTGTTAGCTGATCGGCTCTGTCCTGCATACTTCTTGTGATATACAGTGCTTCAATCTTCTTTTCAAAAAACAGTATCTGCTGCAGGTAAGTAATCTGTTCAAAATGTTTCGCCAGATCTTTCATCTTATCCAGCACTTTCAAAGTTTGCAGATACAGTCCCTTATTATAAAGTATCCGGGCAAAGTCCATCTGCTCGTGCAACTGAATGGTAATATTATCTTCCTGCTTAATTAAACGGAGGCTGGAAAGAATGGATTTGTATAAATGGGCCTTTAAATTCGACAGTTGTTGTTTGGTAATGCGCTCGTTTTTCCTGAGCAAAGTGGCTTCGTCATAGTCTTCCATTCGGTCCATGGCATCAAAAAGCTGAATCACTTTCAAGTTGGCGTCGGCTGAGTTCCGCTTCACATATAGCTTGAAATTGCGCTTTTCGCTCTTTTCAAGCGATTTTACCAACTGAAAGACTGTATCTGTTGAGCGGTTGGGCATCGTAATTAGTTCTTATCTAAAACCTTTAAAAACAGGAAGTTGGGTGTAATGTACCCACCTTATCTGCCGTAAAATACATGAAATAATAGTTTGTAACTCCCCTCAAAGTAAAATAATTTTAGGGGGCAGGTTGGTTACTTCAACCCTTAGACGAAAAATCGAAGTAAACAGCCTGCTTTTTTTACACCATTAAAGATTGTTATGGCCGAAAAACAAGTGTACATTTTTGATACCACTCTCAGAGACGGGGAACAGGTACCAGGTTGTAAACTGAACAGCACTGAGAAAATAGAACTGGCATTAAAGCTGGAAGATTTAGGAGTTGATATTATTGAAGCAGGTTTCCCTATTTCAAGTCCGGGAGATTTTGAAAGTGTTTCAGAAATTTCCAAAGTAATTAAGCATGCGTCGGTTTGCGGATTAAGCAGGGCTGTACTGAAAGATATTGAAACAGCCGCTGCTGCATTGAAACATGCAAAGCATCCACGCATTCATACAGGAATAGGAACAAGTGATTTTCATATCAAAACAAAATTCAACTCTACACGGGAAGAAATTCTTGTAAGGGCTGTGCAATGCGTAAAGTGGGCAAAGAATTTTGTGGATGATGTGGAGTTTTATGCAGAAGATGCCGGACGTACAGAGAACGAATATCTGGCCCGTGTAATTGAAGCTGTGATTAATGCAGGTGCAACCGTGGTGAATATTCCTGATACAACCGGTTATTGCCTGCCGTATCAGTATGGAGAAAAAATAGCTTATTTAGTAAATAATGTACCCAATATTGATAAGGCCGTTATAAGTTGTCATTGCCATAATGATCTCGGGTTAGCCACTGCTAATTCGATAGCTGGGGTAATTGCCGGTGCACGACAAATTGAATGTACCATCAACGGATTAGGCGAAAGGGCCGGCAATACTTCGCTGGAAGAAGTGGTAATGGTGCTGAAACAACACAGCGATCTTGGTTTCTATACCAATGTTAAAACCAAAGAGCTCAATCCAATGAGCCGATTGGTAAGCGATATTATGCGGATGCCTGTGCAGCCAAACAAAGCAATTGTTGGCAGTAACGCATTTGCACACAGTAGTGGTATTCACCAGGATGGGTTCTTAAAGAATGCACAGAACTATGAAATCATTAACCCGGTAGAAGTTGGAGCAGATGCAAGTAAAATTGTTTTAACTGCCCGCAGCGGACGAAGTGCATTGGCTTTCCGTTTTCATAAACTTGGTTTTGATTTTAACCGTGATGATGTGGATGCATTGTATGAAAAATTCCTGGAAGTTGCTGATACAAAGAAGGAAGTAAACGATGACGACCTGCAGAGTCTTGCAAAGCAATATCAATCTGCAGCAGTAATTTGAAAAACACAATCTTAATCCTATGCAAAAGAAAATAGCAGTATTAAATGGTGATGGAATCGGTCCTGAGGTAACGGCCCAATCCATCAAAGTATTAAACGCAATCGCTTTGGAGTTTGGTCATCAGTTTGAATATAAAGAAGCATTGGTTGGTGCAGATGCAATTGATAAAACAGGGTCGGCTTTGCCAACTGAAACAATTGACATCTGTTTAGACAGTGATGCAGTATTGTTTGGTGCTGTAGGTCATCCAAAGTATGACAATGATCCTTCTGCAAAGGTTCGTCCTGAACAGGGGATACTCGGCATACGGAAAGCATTGCAGCTGTTTGCGAATATCCGTCCCATTACTGCTTACCC
Organism: Chitinophagaceae bacterium; assembly: GCA_031407835.1. Classification (GTDB taxonomy): domain Bacteria; phylum Bacteroidota; class Bacteroidia; order Chitinophagales; family Chitinophagaceae; genus Lacibacter. The sequence continues at coordinate 828 of JANOIQ010000290.1, read as the reverse complement.
ATCGCTTCAGCATTTATCACCATTTAAACCAAAACAACTCGAAGGAGTTGATTGTGTTATTTTCCGTGAACTGACGGGTGGTATTTATTTTGGAAAGAAGCATACAAGTGAAGATGGAAATTATGCAAGTGATGAGTGCGGTTACAGCCGTGAAGAAATTGAACGTATTGCACATCTTGCTTTTCAGCATGCACAAAAGCGCAGAAAGAAATTAACCTTGATTGATAAAGCCAATGTACTTGAAACATCCAGGCTCTGGCGTAAAGTGGTACAGGAAATGGCAGCGCAGTACAGCAATGTTACGGTTGATTATATGTTTGTTGATAATGCTGCCATGCAGCTGATCTTAAACCCCAAACAGTTTGATGTGATCTTAACAGAAAACCTGTTTGGTGATATCATCAGCGATGAAGCAAGTGTACTCAGCGGATCATTAGGCATGTTGCCATCGGCTTCTGTTGGAAATGGTACAGCTTTGTTTGAGCCCATCCATGGTTCTTATCCGCAGGCAGCAGGAAAGGATATTGCTAATCCAACAGGTTCCATTTTATCAGCGGCATTGATGCTTGATCATTTTGGTTTAGCAAAAGAGGCAAGGGTTATTCGTGAAGCAGTAGACTGGACTTTGCAAAACAATTTTGTAACGAAAGATATTGATCCGGTGAATTTTTATTTCACCAGCACCATTGGTGATTTAATCAGTGATTATGTGAGTGGGAAAATTCCCGGGGCCATTCATAAGGAAAATATTGAATTGAGGAAGTCAACGATAATATAAAAAAGCCTCCCCAAACCCCTCCAAAGGAGGGGGTTAGCAAGGCACAAGGC
>JANOIQ010000284.1:0-2943 GCA_031407835.1 Chitinophagaceae bacterium | reverse complement strand
CTCGGCAATACATGGCTTAACGTAACAGCCACTTTCATAACCAATGCCGGAGAGGACTGCGCCTTCCACTATAAAATTTGCACCTTCTGCTTTGCATAGTTCAATAGATTTTGAATAAGCAGCCACTGCATCTTGATCAATTAACGGCCCCACATGATTGTTTTCATTCAACGGATCGCCAATGCTTAATTGCTTATAAGCTGCTACTAATTTTTCTTTCACTGTATCGTAAATACTTTCGTGAATGATCAAACGTCTTGTTGTAGTACAACGCTGACCGGCAGTACCAACAGCGCCAAACACAGCACCACGGATAGCAATATTCAAATCAGCATGCTCACTGATGATAATAGCGTTGTTACCACCCAGCTCCAATAAACTTCTTCCCAAACGCTCACCAACAGCTGCACCTACTGCTTTACCCATTCTTGTACTTCCTGTTGCCGAAATCAATGGAACTCTTGTATCATTGCTCATCCATTCACCAACTTCTCTGCCACCCTGCATCAAACAACTTACACCTTCAGGAACATTATTTTTTGCAAATACTTCTGCAACGATATGCTGACAGGCAATGCCACACAACGGAACTTTTTCTGATGGCTTCCAGATACACACATCACCACAGATCCATGCAAGCATAGTGTTCCAGCTCCATACCGCAACTGGGAAATTAAAGGCAGATATGATTCCAACAATTCCAAGGGGATGCCATTGTTCATACATGCGGTGTAAAGGACGTTCACTGTGCATCGTTAATCCATGTAACTGGCGACTGAGACCAACGGCAAAATCACAGATGTCAATCATTTCCTGTACTTCGCCATAACCTTCCTGTAAACTCTTTCCCATTTCATAGGAAACCAATTTGCCAAGAGATTCTTTTTTTGCACGTAATGCTTCACCAATTTGTCTTACGATTTCTCCACGTTTTGGGGCAGGCCATGTACGCCATTCTTTAAAAGCTTGCTCTGCTTTTTTGATTACTGCTTCATAAGCTTCTTTATCTGCTCCGGTAACGGAGGCAATATTTTTTGCATCAACTGGAGAGGAGGACACAATTGTTTCACCATTTGATTTAATCCAGTTTACACCGGTTGAAACACCAGGATTACTGTCTTTAATTCCTAATTGCTTTAAGATATCCTGCATACAATCATTTTATTGAGGTTGCAAATATCCTGAAAAACTTTTGGAAAAGGTATGTCTTGGAGAAGGTATGCCATACTTTATACAGATAGCCGTATTTTGTCAGTCGGCTCAAGTATGGCATACCTGTTACTATAATGAAACTTTTATTCCGCCCATTACCCAGCGGTTGGGCATAACAGTACCAAGTATATCGCTGTACCGACGGTTGAATACATTATCGGCCTGTACAAATACACCCAGTTTACTATCAAGAAAAATTCCTTCCAGTCTTGCATTCATCAGGAAATAATCTTTGCTTACCGGAACAAATGCGGCGTTCCCTGTTTGCGGTTTCCGTTGTTTATACAATCCATTCAGGGCTATGCTGATGAATTTATACCTGTACTGCACAGAAAAATTGTAAAAGAATTTTGCATGATTGGAAACATAGAGCGAAGGAACCGTATCACTGCTGGTGCTCTTCATCCAGATAGCACCCATGGCAATAGCAATACGGTGATTCGCTGCAAATTCTTTGCTGTACTGCAGATCTGTTTCAACACCTCTTGTATTTACCTTATCAATATTTTTTGCCAGACTGTATGTGCCACCTGAAACAAGATTCACCTGCCTGGGCATATTTGCATATGCTGTTGGAGTGTAATCAATCAAACCATTATGAAAACGCTGAAACCATCCTGCTGATACTTTGAAATCTTTTACAATAAAATAATCAGCACCGGCTTCATAGCTGAATGATGTTTCAGCTTCAAGATCAGGATTACCAATACGATTACCACCTGCAACAGATGCGGGTTGATAATTATTAAAACGTTCAGTAAAATCTGCATCTCTTGTGCTTCTTCCTGCGCTTGCTCTTAGCTGCAATTTTTCTGTACGGTAAGAAAGATTTAACTGTGGAATTAATTCCCATCCAGCCCGTTCATTCCAGTCTGCACGTAAAGCTGGGTTGATAGTAATATGTTCGCCGATCTGCTGATTAAGAATAACAAATACACCGGTAGAAGTAATGCTGTGATTGCCACGGTTATTTGATTTTACACTCCGTTCAATCAACTGAACACCTGATGTAATAGATGATAGCTGATTGATGGTATAATTATGTATTGCCAGTGCCTGGTAAATTTTGGAACGGTTGGTGTTTGCTGCAGATGCTTTGCGGAACTGGTATTTATCTGATGCATCTTTTGCGCCAGCATCAATACTGAATTTATGTTTGTTCTTTTGATAAGTAAAATTAAATTGATGCCATCTTGTGATAACACGTTCGGTTGCAGAGTCAGTTAAGAAGTTGGTATAGAAATTCTGCGCATTGAAATTTCTGTCATCGTATGCTCCACGATAAGCAATGCTGCTGTTTTCTGATACATATTGTTTGGCAGAAACAGAGATCGTTGTCAAATTAAAAAAGCCATTTGTTCCCCGCAATGGTTGTCCATCAGCTACGTTCTGTAAAACACCTCCTGATAAAGCTGTTTTATTTTTCTGCCAGCTGAAACCTGCCTGTGCATTGCGTAAACCATAATCGCCTGCTGTTACCTGGCCAATTAATTTCTGTTGCTGTTTTCCTTTTTGTGCAGCAAATGTTTTGGTAATGATATGCACCACGCCACCTACTGCTTCAGTTCCATAAATGGCAGATGAAGCTCCTTTTAAAATCTCTATCCTGTCAATTTCAGCAGGGGAGATGGGTATATATGAATTAAAGTGGCCCGATAGCGGATCATTTAAACGGATACCATCTAAAATGATTAATACCTGTTGAAAGGTACCACCACGGATGGTGATATT
>JANOIQ010000261.1:0-2848 GCA_031407835.1 Chitinophagaceae bacterium | reverse complement strand
GTTCGACTGCCCGGAGCAAATCCATACTTCACCAATCAACACATTCGTTAATACAATTGTATTTCTTCCTTTTAATGTAATGGTATGAGGTCCTCCGGCAGCAGGTGTTGATATACTCATTTCCCACCTGGCTCCACTTGTAGTTTTTACAGAATCTGTTTGATTATTCCAGGAAGTTGTTACAAATATTTTTTCACCAGGATCGGCCCATCCCCAGATTTTTATGTTTGTTTTTTGCTGAAGCACCATATTGCTGCTTACAAGATTGGGCAAACGTATATCAGCATTAGCAGTAAAAAGAGAAAAGGCAAAGAGCCCAACAGCAAGAATCTTTTTCATTTTTGTGCGGAGTTAATATTGAAGAAGCCTAAGGTAGGAATTGTTCTGTTGTTGAAAGTAGAATTCTCAGGCGATGTCTCTGCGCAAGATTTTGTTTTCTTTGCTGCAGGACTCGCTGTTGATGATGTTTGTTATCCGAAGCACGCCTGTCCCGCTTCGGGTAGTGCCACAAATCCAACTGACAATGTTATCTGGCACTGCTCCGGAGAACGTTTTTTTATTCACTCGTCAGCGAAAGAAGATTAGTATATTGTTATATCAAAACTTAAAAATCCGCTTGGAACGTAAAAAATGGCAACATTTATAACTATTATCATTTATCTACTGATATATTTTCTCGTCTCTCGGTATTTAGGCGCTTTTATCATTGAGTTTGTAGGGATACCCGGTGCAAGAATTGCCTTTCAATCTGATACAAAAAATGAGCTGAGATATATAATAGGTGTTATTATTTCTGCTCTATTTCAAATTTATCTATATAATTCTTACATGATTCTTGTGATAAAATGGACGGAGTTACGATTGTTGAATATTGAGATGGCAAAGCTTATAGTATGGTTTTTCTGTGCAGTTGCATGTATCGGCCCAATACAATATATGCATTTGAAGGCTAACAAAAGGTATAAAGAGAACCCAAATGATTTTTTAAAGGCACAAAAGCAATCTTTTTTGATTACAGAGTTGGTTTGCTTTGTTGGCTTTTTTATGTTTATATTTTTTGATTATTTAAGAGAGAGCCTGTGGAGATGGGTTCCACAGGTTACATTTTTTACCAGTTAATGTTTTTGCTTGGATTCTTAAGTGATGTCGCTTCTGTGAATTATGTGTAGTTGTAAACAGGATTCGCCGTTTATGATGTAAACTGCGAGTGCTAAAAACCTAAATCAAATAACCGCCTGACAATACATCTATGGTATTTTTATTTATTCACTCATCTGCGAATGAAAACCATTATTGGCAACAGGTTTTTAGGAATGCTTTCTCTTAATTTGATCATGAATCTCCGCATCTGATGGATTGTCAATAAATAAACGAGCCATACCAATATGCCTATCGACTAACTTATTATGCACAACTCGGTGACGTTCTTTTATTATTAGATACAGTTGAATATATTGTTTCGCAATATGAATAACTTCTTTTGTTTTAATGTCACTGATTACATATCGATGTACAATTATATTTCTTTGATTATATAAAACATTCAGCTTTTTGAAAATTGCTTTAGTTATTATTTTTTCACTACTTGCTTTCTCATACACTTTTCTTTCAGAAATAAATTTCTTTTGTCGTTTACCCTGATATAAAAGAACAGGATCTACGATTCCTTTATTTGTGCTGAGTTGTTGTTTCATTACTAAAGAAAGTCGAAGAAGACCATCAATTAAAGTTGCAGATAAACATACCTGCTCAATAAATGATCTTTTCTGTTCAATTGCATCAGCTAACATATTATGAGCTGCACCTATCCCACTTAAAAAGTTTGAAACTAAAGAAAAATTAGATTTTGCCATTGAAAATAAGTATCGAATAAAATTGCTGCGAAGACAATCACTGCCGTTACTCTTTATATAAAATCAATCAATCATCTTAATAATCCACCACCTGCTCTTCAATCAACTGCGGCAATTCTCTCCACTCATATTGCTGTGTACGCAACTGTGGTTCAAAGCCTGCTTCTTTAATGGCTTCCTGGATTGATTTGTAAGTAAAGCGATGCGGAGCACCGGCAGCACTCACCACATTTTCTTCCAGCATAATGCTGCCAAAATCATTAGCACCAGCATGTAAGCAAAGCTGCGCCGTTTCTTTTCCAACAGTGAGCCAGCTTGCCTGTATGTTTTTGATATTAGGTAACATGATGCGGCTGATGGCGATCATCCGCACATATTCATCGGCAGTAGTAAGATTATGTACACCACGAATTTTTGCAAGCAGAGTATCTGCATCCTGGAAGGTCCATGGAATGAACGCAAGAAAACCCTTTGCTTCTGCAGGCTTCTCACTCTGCACTTCACGAATCTTAACCAAATGTTCAAAACGTTCACGGATAGTTTCTACATGACCAAACATCATGGTAGCTGAGGTAGTAATGTTGAGCATATGTGCTTCGTGCATAATATCCAGCCATTCCTGTGCACCGCATTTTCCTTTGCTGATCAAACGACGAACACGGTCAATCAAAATTTCAGCACCTGCACCGGGCAATGAATCCATCCCTGCTTCTTTCAATGCAGTAAGCACTTCTTTATGTGTGCTTTTTGCAAGCTTGGTAATATGTGCCACTTCGGGTGGCCCGAGTGTGTGTAATTTAATAGAAGGATAAAGTGATTTCAACTGTTTGAACAGGGTTGTATAAAAATCCAGTCCCAGTTCAGGATGATGACCACCCTGCAACAACAACTGATCACCACCCCATTTAATGGTTTGCTCAATCTTTACTTTATAAGTTTCAATGTCGGTGATGTAGGCTTCTGCATGTCCGGGTATACGGAAGAAGTTGCAGAAC
>JANOIQ010000253.1:0-1932 GCA_031407835.1 Chitinophagaceae bacterium | reverse complement strand
TCAATTTTTTCATCATCATTTACTTTTTACAGTTAAAAATTGAGTCGGAAATGCTGCGAAACGAAAAGAGGGGAAATATAGAACCTCCTTCCCTGCGCAGGCATTACCCTGATCAGGTTCTACGGGTTTGATCTCAGCTCTTCTGCCGCTGGCAGAAGTTTAGCACCCCGGGGAATCTGTGTCAAAACCGGCATTCACCGCTTTCTGACCGGGTAAAGATAAATTGTTTTGGCTTACCTGTAACATTCTGCTTTGGCTGGTCGTATCATACAAAACAGATATTATGCAGAAACTCATGTTCACCCTCATCACTATGTCCTTTTTCCTGCTGGCAGGAGCTCAGGAAACCAAAATTGAAGATCCCAATGCAGAAACCAGGACGGTAAAACCATTCCGTTCTATAAAAGTAACCGACGGAATTGATCTGTATCTTACTCAATCAACGGAAGATAAAGTGGTGGTAAGTGCATCCCGTGATGAATACCGTTCACGTCTGAAAACAGAAGTGGAAGATGGGCAGTTGAAAATTTATTACGACCGTGAATCATTCAGCGACTGGACAAGCACCGGCAAAAAACTCAAAGTATATATCTCCTTTAAAACGCTGGATAAACTTACAGCACATGCCGGAAGCTCCGTTCAAGTTGAAGGTGTTATTAAGGAAGAAGTGCTGAGTTTATATCTTCAATCAGGTGCCGATTTTAAAGGAAAGATTGAAGCAGGTAAACTGATTGTTGAATCAGAAAGTGGTGCAAAAGTTTCGGTGTCGGGTTCGGTTGGAACATTTAATGTGCATGCCAACAGTGGAGGAAGGGTGGAAGCTTATACACTCTCTGCCGGGAAAGCAGATATCCGTTCAACGACAGGTGCTAAAATAGAAGTAACTGTGAACGATGAAATGAAATTATATTCATCCACTGGCGGAAGTATTTATTATAAAGGAACAGCCAAAATCAGCGAAGTGGGAACCAATGTTGGTTCCATCATCCGCAAAAAAGATAATTAATCTTAACATCAAAACATATACACATGAAAAAAATAATCTTATCATTTGTTTTATTAGTTGCTGCATTCACAATTGTATCTGCACAGGATGTAACAGTGATCAATGATAAAAATGCGCAGGCAAGAACGGTGGGCAGTTTCCATGGCATTAAAGTATCCAATGCATTTGATGTCATCATTCAGCAGGGAAGCAGTGAGGGTGTTGTAGTAAGTGCAAGTGAAGAAAAATTCCGCAGCCGTATTAAAACAGAAGTGATCAATGGTGTGCTCCGCATATCATACGATAATGATAATAAGGTATGGAAATGGAGCAATGAAAACAGGAAACTGAAAGCATATATTTCAGTAAAGAATCTTGATTTTATTGAAGCTTCCGGTGCATGTGATGTAAAAGTGGATGCTGTGCTGAAAGGCAGTAAACTGAAAGTTGAATTAAGCGGTGCTTCCAGTTTAAAAGGTGAACTGAATTATAATGAACTGGTGATGGATCAGAGTGGTGCATCTGATTCAAATATTAAAGGCAGGGTAACCAATCTTAATATCCAGGTAAGTGGCGCCAGTGATTTTAAAGGCTTTGACCTGATCACTGAGAATTGCAAAGCAGAAGCATCGGGTGCATCGGATATAAAAATTACCGTTAATAAAGATCTGCGTGTAAATGCAAGCGGCGCAAGTGATATAGAATATAAAGGTTCAGCCATGATCAGCGATTTCAGAACAAGTGGTGCATCGAGCTTAAAGAAAAGAAATTCAAAATAAGTTTCATAATTGATGATGAGCAAAGAGGCAGAATAAAAGTTCTGCCTCTTTGTTTTGGGTGCAATACAATTTACCCTTACTTTTGCCGTCCATTCCGCGAAGTAGAGCAGCGGTAGCTCGTCGGGCTCATAACCCGAAGGTCGGGAGTTCGATCCTCCCCTTCGCAAC
>JANOIQ010000233.1:0-2780 GCA_031407835.1 Chitinophagaceae bacterium | reverse complement strand
CGTTGAAATAGAGAAAAGCAACATTATCATGGTTGGGGAGACAGGCACTGGTAAAACGTTATTGGCAAAAAGTATTGCCCGTTTGCTGAATGTTCCTTTCACGATCGTGGATGCAACTGTATTTACTGAATCAGGTTATGTAGGTGAAGATGTGGAAAGCATCCTTACACGTTTATTGCAGGTTTGTAATTATGATGTGGCAGCTGCTGAAAAAGGAATCGTTTATATTGATGAAATTGATAAGATAGCCCGCAAAGGCGACAACCCATCCATCACAAGGGATGTAAGTGGTGAAGGTGTACAACAGGGAATGCTCAAGTTGCTGGAAGGAACAGAAGTATTGGTTCCACCACAGGGAGGACGGAAACATCCTGAACAGAAACTCATCAAGATCAACACTCAGAACATTCTCTTCATTTGCGGTGGTGCATTTGATGGTATTGACAGGGTAATTGCCCGTCGTGTTAATACCAATGCAATTGGTTTCAATGTAAATAATGAAGAGCAGGAACACATGAAGAAAAACCTGCTGCAGTATGTAAATGCACAGGATCTGAAATCATTTGGTTTGATTCCTGAATTACTGGGACGTTTACCGATTGTTACCCATCTGAATCCATTGGATGCTGAAACATTGCGACAGATTTTAACTGTTCCCCGTAATGCACTTATCAAACAATACAATAAATTATTTGAGATAGAAGGAATTGAGTTAACCATTGATGATGAAGTATATGATTTCATGGTAACAAAGGCAATGGAATATAAACTCGGCGCAAGAGGTTTACGCAGCATCTGCGAAAGCGTATTAACCGATGCCATGTTTGATTTGCCCGGCAGCGATGAAAAGAAATTCCATCTTACACTCGATTATGCAACACATAAGTTTGATAAGAGCAAATTGAGTATACTCAAAGTAGCATAATAGAATGTACGATGCTAGGTGTACGATGTACGATATTGAACCTGTTGAAATAATCAACAGGTTTTTTATTTGCAGCAATGAGCCACACTGTAACTTTAAACCTGAAACTTTAAACTATTTCTATGCAGGATTTAATTGACCGCTTAATGGCAGAAGGGTTAACAGAGAAACAAGCTTACAAAGCAATTGATGTAATTAAAATTTTCGCCAAAGAAAAGTTCCCCATTTTTGGTGGAGCTATTGATGGTTTGTTTGGAAAATACGGAAAGAAAGAAGAAGAAGATTTTTTGGATTGATGAAAATAAAAATGCCGCTTCAAAATTGAAACGGCTTTTTTCTCATGTTGACTTATCTACTTTAAAACTTCTCTTGCTATAACTATTTTCTGAATTTCGCTGGTGCCTTCACCAATGGTACAGAGCTTCGAATCTCTGTAATATTTTTCAACCGGAAAATCTTTGGTGTAACCATAACCGCCAAAAATCTGCACGGCATCATTACTTGTTTTCACGGCAATTTCACTGGCATAATATTTTGCCATGGCACCGGCTTCCGTTACTTTTTCACCACGGTTTTTCAGATCGGCTGCCTTCATGATCAGTAATTCTGCAGCGGCAATTTCAGTTGCCATATCTGCCAGCTTAAAAGATATACCCTGAAAGTTTGAAATAGGCTGATCAAACTGGTAACGTTCCTGCGAATATTTCAACGCTGCTTCATAAGCTCCTTTTGCAATACCAAGCGATAAAGCCGCAATAGAAATCCGTCCGCCATCTAATATCTTCAACGCCTGCCTGAAACCATCTCCCACTTCACCAATTCTGTTTGCATCAGGAATGCGGCAGTTATCAAAAATCATTTCAGAAGTTTCACTGGCACGCATGCCCAATTTATTTTCTTTCTTGCCACCTTTAAAACCAGGTGTTCCTCTTTCCACAATAAAAGCAGTTGAATTACTGCTGGTTCTTGGCTCACCGGTACGGGCAATCACTACTGCTACTTCAGCACTGATTCCATGTGTAATCCAGCATTTGGTTCCGTTGATGATCCAATCATTACCCTCCTTTACAGCAGTTGTCTGCATATTGGCCGCATCACTGCCAGTATTAGGTTCAGTTAATCCCCAGGCACCAATCCATTCACCGGTTGCCAGTTTCGGGAGGTACTTTTTCTTTTGTTCTTCATTGGCACAATACAAAATATGCCCGGTGCAAAGTGAATTATGTGCTGCAAGACTTAATCCAACTGAGCCGCATACTTTCGCCACTTCCACAATGGCCACCACATATTCATGATAACCAAAACCGCTGCCTCCATATTGTTCAGGAACAAAAATGCCCATTAAACCAAGCTTACCCATTTCCTTCAGCACATCCTTTGGGAAATGCTGAGTTTCATCCCACTCCATCACATGCGGTTTAATATATTTCTGTGCAAAATCACGGGCTACATCTGCCACATGTCCGGTCAATTCTGTCTGAGCAAAATTCATGTACTTGGTTTTATTGTTTCTAAGGTTACAACCTTTACCTCATCCTGAGTAAACAAGTTAGGCATTTGATTCCGGCAGGTGTAAAAAGAAGTTGAGCCATGAACTGATCCTCGAACCAGTACCATGACTCAACGATTTACATATAGCAATCAATCGAAACGGCTATGCAAATATAGGAGATTTACTAACATATGTTAGCGGAATAAAGAAAATATTTTTACCTTTTTACTCAACAGTCAGATAAGGAGATATTTTCCGGAGTAACTGTTCATCAATAGCACCCAGCTTTTGCAAATCAGCAACTGATTTAAAATGACCATGTTCGTTCCTGTATTGCAGTATGGCATTGGCAATGGCATATTT
>JANOIQ010000208.1:0-7352 GCA_031407835.1 Chitinophagaceae bacterium | reverse complement strand
CCAGCAATACATGGAAGCAGGGGATATGGAAGGTGCTGAAAAGATTCTTAATTCGGTAAAATTTCCTGCTTTGCTGTTCAAACCAATCCGTTCGGTATTTTACACCCTTAAGGGTAATATGGCCATGATGAAACAGGATTTTGATGGTGCTGAAATAATGATGAAGAAAGGAATTGAACTGGGTGCAGGTTCATCTATGATGCAGGGATCTGAAGGAGCCAGCTTATTACAAATGGGTATGCTTGCCATGCAGAAAAACAACTTTAAACAGGCCGAAAGTTATATCCGCCAGGCTCTGCGCAAAGGGTTACCCGATAAAGAAAATCAGGCAGCCGCCAACCTGCAGATGTGCAGCATCATGATGAACAAACGGGAATTCAGGGCAGCTAAAGATTACTTCAAAAAAGCCAAAGCTCTGAAACCAAGTACAGCTCAATTGGCCGATCAGATTAAACAAATGGAAAAATATATCTCAAGACTTCCAGGATAAAAAAAAGGAGCAGAAATGGTGTTTTTTATAGGTTAGCTATAAAATTTTCTGCTCCTTAGGAATTATTTTCATAAAGCTGATAGATCAGCGGGTGTAAGGAAAAACAACGGCTAAAACCTTTGACTTTGTAAAAATAAGTGCATACACCTATACAAAAAATACCACAAACAGGGTATATGGGCGGGTAATTACAAGAAAAACCGCCTCCTTTTTGGGGAGACGGTCAAATTAAGTACGGCTGTTGTTGATGGATTTTAAAAACGGGTTGTAAGTTTTACAACTGGAAAATAAGATTAAAATTAATATCTCCCCGCTTTCACCCTGATTATTATTTGTTTTTTCTACAATTATTCTTCTCAGATAACTGGTATTAAAAAATTACCTGCTCAATGAGAGAGAATTATCTTTGAGATATTGTCAAGAAGCTTGTAGAAAAACGTAATTCATACCACCGAAATTCAATACTTTAGAAAATGAGTCATTCTATTCCAAACGCCAACAATCACAATTAATGAAGTATCTAGATTTGGATGAAGTATTTGGAGTATCAAGAAATATCCCAGGTTCATATAAATTACGAGAAAGTGTTGATGACCTATTCTTGGAAAGCTTACAGCAAAAAAAGCACATTGTGATTTTTGGAAGCTCTAAACAGGGTAAAACATGTTTACGAAAAAGGCATTTGAGGGAGTCAAGATACATAACAATACATTGTAACACTAATCTTGATTTAAAGGGCATAAATGAACAAATACTGAAGCTTGCTGGATATGAAATCACTATCAGTAAAACAAATACCGTTGGTGGTAGTGCAAACGCTGAAATTGAAGCAGGTTTTAAAATTATTGTTCAAGCTACAGCTAAATTTAGTACAGAAGCAAGAATAGAAAAAAATAAAACCACAAGTCCTTTTACAATAGACCTTAATGATGCCAACGATATTATCAACGCATTAAAAGAAATTTCCTTTACTAAAATTATTCTTTTAGAAGATTTTCACTATTTAAATATTAAAACACAGATTGATTTTGTTAATTGTTTAAAGGCATATTACGATGAATCATCATTAAGATTCATCATGGTCGGCATATGGCTTGATGAAAACAAGCTAATTACATGGAATGGAGATTTAGCTGGCAGAATTACTTCTATTAATGCAGACAAATGGGATTCAAATGATTTAAAGAGTATGATCGAAGATGGCTGTTACTTATTAAACATACGCTTTGATGAATTGCTAATTGATGATATTATTGTTGAGTCCTTTGATAATGTCTATTTTGTCCAACAAATGTGTTATTCTATTTGCAAAAAATATAAAGTTACAAGAACGGTATCAAGTGAATCCGCAACTGAAGGGCAGTCTGGCTATTTTGATTACAACAATGACTTTATATCAACTTCAGATAACCAAGATAATAGATTTTTCATTGGAACAATTTCAAATTTGAGTAAAATTTCAGAAGAAATAGTAAGCGTACATTCAGGTCGATACATAAGTTTCCTAAAACAACTTTTCGCATTAAAATACGATGATATTAATTTATCAAAATGGATAATACAATGCCTGCTAAATTCCAGTACTCAAACATTACAAGGAGGAATTACGTTTACTGAGATATATGAATTCATTAAAATTAATCACACAAATCAGCTAGAAATATCAGATACAAGTATTAAGGCAATACTCAATTATTTAGTTGCCTTTCAATTTGAAAAAAATATTAAACCAATTATACTTGATTATGACAATGGGGAGGATAAACTGAATATAGTTGACAGAGAGTTTATTATCTGGCTTTCATTTAAAAATAAGAATGAACTACTTAGTTCAATTCAGAATTAAAAAATTAACCTTACTTAATAACAAGTAAATGTCGCTCAACAAAGAAAAACTCGAACAGAAATTTATTGAGGAATACAACAGGCTCAACGAAAAACAAAAGTTAGCAGTAGATACCATTGAAGGACCGGTAATGGTAATCGCCGGACCTGGTACAGGAAAAACTCAGATCCTTGCCAGCCGCATTGGAAAAATTTTATTAGAGACTGACACGCTTCCGCAGAATATTTTATGTCTTACCTATACTGATGCTGGTGTGGTGGCCATGCGTAAGCGACTGTTAAGCTTCATTGGTCCCGATGCATACAAAGTAAATATCTATACCTATCATGCGTTTTGTAATGATGTGATCCAGGAAAATCTTTCACAGTTTGAAAAAACAGCCCTCGATCCTGTTTCTGATCTGGAGAAGATTGAACTCTTCAAAGAACTCATTGATTCCTTTCCAAAAAATCATCCGCTCAAACGTTACCGTGGTGATGTATATTTTGAGATCAATAATCTCGACAGGCTTTTCAGTACCATGAAAAAAGAAGGATGGACAACTGCTTTCATCCTCGAAAAGATTGAAGCTTATTTGAAAGAACTCCCCACAAGAGATGAGTTTGTGTACAAACGCAAGTACAAACAGTTCAATGCAGGCGATCTTAAAAAAGAAAAACTGGAAGAAGAAACCGAACGCATGGAAAAACTCCGTGCAGCGGTAAATGAATTTGATCGCTTTCAGCAACTGATGCGTAAAAGAAACCGTTATGATTTTGATGATATGATTACCTGGGTCATCAAGGCTTTTGAAGAAAACAAAAACTTACTCGCTAATTACCAGGAACAGTTTCAGTATGTACTGGTGGATGAGTTCCAGGATTCAAGCGGTACACAAAACCGGATTGTTGAATTGCTCATCAGTTATTGGGATAAACCCAATGTATTTGTTGTAGGCGATGATGATCAGAGTATTTTCCGTTTCCAGGGAGCTAACGTTGAGAACATGCTTCAGTTTGCAGCAGGTTATAAAGACGATCTGTTCACCGTTGTATTAACCAACAACTATCGTTCTACGCAGCCAATACTTGATATATCCAAATCAGTGATCAGCCGCAACGAAGAACGCCTGATCAAAAAAATTGACGGGCTCAGTAAAGATCTGCTTGCTTCCAACCAAAAGATCAGTCATCTTACGCATACTCCTGTTATTAAAGAATATGAAACACAACGGCAGGAAATGATCGACATTACTCTGCAGGTTCAAAAATTAATTGCTGACGGAATTCCTCCCGGTAAGATTGCTATTATTTATAAAGAAAATAAATATGGCGAAGAGTTAACACATTACTTCAATCATCTGGGTATTCCTTTTTACAGCAAACGCAACCTCAATATTTTTGAACTGCCACTTGCCCAAAAAATTATTCTTATACTGAAATACCTTGCAGCAGAACATGATGTGCCGTATGGCGGCGATGAAATGCTGTTTGAAATTCTGCATTTTAACTGGTTTCATATTCCTCCTGTTGAAGTTGCCAAACTGAGTGTGGAAGTAGCTTCTACTATGTTCAGTGAAAACAAAACATCTATGCGCCGGTTATTACATGAAAAAGCACATGCACCAGCAAAAGATCTGTTTTCACAGGGCATTCATCATGGTTTAAAAACAGCAACAGTTGTTTTTGAACGGTTAATTGCTGATGTACCGAATATTACGCTGCAGCATTTATTTGAAAATATTATCCGGGAAGCAGGTATTTTAAAATACATCATGCTAAGTCAGGACAAACACTGGCTGCTGAAAGTATTAACCGGATTATTCGATTTTGTAAAAGAAGAGACAAGACGCAACCCCTTCCTTTCATTAAAAGAGTTAGTTGGTATTATTGAATTAATGGAGAGGGAAGAAATTAAATTGCCATTGGCGCAGGTAAGCGGAAGTGATAAAGGTGTGAACCTGCTGACTGTTCACGGATCAAAAGGTTTGGAGTTTGAACAGGTGTTCTTTCCGGGATGCAATTCCAGTTTTTGGGAAAAGAAACGAAAACCTTCAGGTGGATATAAATTACCTGACAACCTGTTTGCCACTTCAACCGATTCAAAAGAAACAAACTCAGAAGAGCTGCGCAGATTATTTTATGTAGCACTCACAAGAGCCGAAACACATCTCAGCATTTCTTACAGTAAGTTTAAGAATGATGGTAAAGAGCTTGAACCATCCATGTTTCTTGCAGAAATTCAGGATGAGCAGGATATCAAAACAGAAACTGTAATCGTTTCAACAGAAGTAATGAGTGAATTTGCTGTGCTGTTATTTGGTGAAGCACAGGCACCGGAGATTGAAAAGATTGAAGAAGCCTTTATTCAACCTATTCTTGAAAAATTTGTGATGAATGTAACGGCGCTGAACAACTACCTCAAATGCCCGTTGGAATTTTATTTTAAGAATCTTATCCGCATTCCATCGCCTAAAAATGAAGCAACAGAGTTTGGTTCTTCCGTTCACTTTGCATTGGAGCAACTGTTCCGCAAGATGCAGGAAGGCAAAGCAGATACATTTCATTCCAAAGATCAGTTCATTGCCGACTTTGAATGGTACATGCACCGCCACCGTGAAAGTTTTACCAAAGAACAATTTGAACGCCGGCTGGAATACGGGCAGGAAGTGCTGAGTAATTATTACGATAAATACATACACAGTTTTAATAAGATTGTTGCTATTGAACGCAATATCCGCAACGTAATGATCAAAGGTGTTCCAATCAAAGGAAAGTTAGATAAGCTGGAGTTTGATGGCAAGTCGGTAAATGTGGTTGATTATAAAACAGGTGATATAGATAAAGCCAAAGACAAATTAAAAGGCCCCGGTGATAAACAACCTGATGGTGGTGATTACTGGCGACAGGCTGTGTTCTATAAAATTCTTATTGACAATTACGAACAGAAAGACTGGAAAGTAACCAGCACTGAATTTGATTTTATTGAACCTGACAAAAAGAAAGAATATCATAAAGAGAAGATTGTAATTACTCCTGCTGATATTGAAACAGTCAGTCAGCAAATCACATCCGTATGGAATAAAATTCAAAACAGGGAATTCTATATTGGCTGCGGCAAAGAAGATTGTCACTGGTGCAATTTTGTGAAGAGCAATGAAATGGCGGTTGCTTTGCATGAGTTGAATGAAGAGGAGGATGTGTGAACCGGAATTAATTGGATTTTTCGGGATTGATGAGAAAAGAAGAAACACTAAAATAAACTTAAAAAATCCTGTTAATCCCTTCCACCCTGAAAATCATGGTTCACACAATTAGTTTAAGTTTGCAGCTTCTATGACAATGGGCAAATTCTTTTCATTTTTTATTATCAGTGGAATCTTTTTTTTCAGCATCCTCAGCGGACCGGGCTGTGCCAATATTGTTCCACCCAGTGGCGGCTTAAGGGATAGTCTTCCGCCTGTTCCTGTTCGTGCAACTCCAGGAGATTCTGCACTGAATGCAAAGGAGCAAAAGATTACCATCACGTTTGATGAATATATTGAACTGAGAAGTGCCACTGAAAAGGTATTAATTTCTCCCTACCCTGTTAATCCTCCAAACATTGAATCAAAACTTCGCACACTTACTATCCGTTTAAAAGATTCCTTATTACCTAACACAACTTACAGTATTGATTTTGGTGATGCCATTGTTGATCTCAATGAAGGTAATCCGCTAAAGAATTTCCGTTATACCTTTTCAACCGGTTCAGTAATTGACAGCAATGAATTAACCGGCCGGATTGTTCTTGCAGAAACCGGCAAAACAGACAGTACTATGTTTGCCGTTTTATATATCAAACAACAGGACTCAACTGTTGCGAAAGAAAAACCAAAGTATGTTGCAAGAGTTGACGGTAATGGCAACTTTCGTTTTACCAATCTGCCCCAGGGAACGTTTTATGTATATGCTCTTCTAGATGAAGATGGTGATAAAAAATACAGCCAGCCAACTGAACAGTTTGCATTTCTTGATTCACCTATACTGATCAATGCAAACACGAAGCCTGTTAAGCTTTATGCATTTGCAGCAGAGAAAGAACGGAAAAGAGCTGGTTCATCAGGAACAGGAGCGAAAGGCGATAACGCAAAATTACTTCTTTCATCCAATAACCTGGAAGCAGGGGCACAGGATTTTTTAGATAGTTTCAAACTCAGTTATCAGAAACCAATCAGGCATTTCGACAGCAGCAAAATCATTCTCTTCCTTGATTCAACCAAACAGGTAACCGATCTGAAGATCAAAAATGATTCGGTAAACAAACTACTGATCCTGTATACAGCATGGAAACCGGGGGGCACTTACAAACTTTATCTGAATAAGGATTATGCTGCCGATACATCCGGTTTATCGGCAACAAAAAACGACACCATTTCCTTCCGTGTAAAAACAGAGAAAGAATATGGTTCTGTAAGGATCGCTTTTAAAAACCTCGATACATCTTTACACCCTGTATTAATTTTTTATACAAGTGAACAAATTTTCGCCAGCTACCCTGTAAATGATAGTAAATGGTACCGCAAACTGTTTAAACCGGGCAACTATCAGTTAGGGATTTTATATGACAGCAATCAAAATGGCGTGTGGGATGCAGGTGATTATTTTGCAAAGAAAAAACGGCAGCCGGAAATTGTTCAGCAACTCGTTAACACCATAACTGTAAAAGACAACTGGGACAATGAATTGGTGATTGATTTAAATAACCAGCAGCTACCAGCTGATAAAAATCAAAAACCGCCAACAGCACCGCCTGTAAGAAACTTTTAATTCATCATCCTTCGTACTTTCGCCGTATGTCTTTTTCTTCTTCCTTACTTGAACATGCTGTCAATGAATTTTCCAAACTCCCCGGTATTGGTAAAAAAACGGCTTTGCGGCTGGTGCTGCATCTCATTAAGCAACCGGAAGAAGATGTACAATTCTTTTCTGATACCATTTCCCGTATGCGGAAAGAAATCAAATTTTGCAGCAAGTGCTGCAATGTATCTGATACAGA
>JANOIQ010000183.1:0-2628 GCA_031407835.1 Chitinophagaceae bacterium | reverse complement strand
TTCATAATTAAAAATCTTGTCTTTAATGTTTTCACCTTCCAGCAAACGTAGGATCGGATCTTTAATATAATCCTTCAATCTTCTGTCATATGGATTATCCATGGTGGACTTGGTAATATAACTGCTGAACATTCTGTTTTCAAACAGCTCTTCCCAGGTCATTCTTGCTCCAAAGTTTTTTCCGTTGAAAGCTTCATACTTTGAAAGTAAGGGGCGTGCATCAGGATAATAAACCCAGAACATTGGAATAGGGCCTACAAAAATTCCAGAAGAAGTATATTGCTGTTTAACAGGACATATGCCGAGTATCCTAACGAACATTCTGGATGATTCTTTATCAAATACCCATTCTTCTTTTATACGATACTGATAAATGCTATCAGGATCAAATTCACGGCTACGTACTTCGTAACGTGTAATATTACCCTGCATATCGTAAACCGGAACTGTATCAATTCCTCCGGCAAATGATTCCATTACTTTATCTGGTGTTAGGGGAGTAGTGAATCTGTCATCTACCGCATCAAAAGCAGTTACTTCCCTGTTACGAATAGCCTGTAATAATATAGAAATGAAACGCTGATTACCGTTATCCTCATCTGCCGCATAACGGAAAGGAAGATTCATTTTTTCACGGGTATCAATTTCTCTCCATACACGTTGACGATAAACCGCATCATCCTCACGGATATGTTCATAAGCCAGTGGCTGCCGATCTTTTACAAGGTTCCTTTCAATAGAAGCATCATTCCTTAAAGATGGCTTTATTGAGTCGGTTGCTCCATTTCCTGATGAAGGAACTACAACAATCGGAACATTCGCAGCTGGCTGATTTGTTTGTTGTGGCTGGTTATTGTTGCCATAGCCTGAAGGCTGTGTGCCATAACCAGATGACGGCTGTTGCTGAGCAGGCTGTGTGCCATAACCGGAAGTTTGTGTTTGCGGACGCTGCGTTTTCGTTCTTGTTGTCTTTTTGGGTTTTGGTTTTGTTTGAGCAGATACTGCTACAGAACCCACCAGGCAACAAAGCAAAAGGCCAATCCCAAGGTTTTTCATTTTCATTTTGCCAGTTTTATGCTGTTATAACGCAATTTTTAAAGAAATAATATTTTATCAGAATTAAAATAAGTTAAAAAACACACCTGGTATTCTTCTGCTGCCGCCAGGGCCAGATGCACGAACCTCATCAATTGTAATGGTTGTACCTGGTTTTGCTTTATTAATTAAATCCTGTACAGGAGCAAAACTGTTGCCACTTACCTGTCTGAACTGAGGATCAGGGAAACCTGCACCTGTTAAGTAAATTACATATCCTGTAACAGTGAATGTTACACCTTCAAAAACGAAGTTCTCCAACTCAGCTCTTAAACCTTGTTGTGCTTTAAACATATTTGATTGCATTCGGCCACCTTTGCTGGCACCAACCATTGCAACTGGATCGGGTACATTTTTTACACGAAATTCAAAGCTGCTGGGTTTACCATCAGAATTAACAGTAACAATAGCTTTACCAACAGCATTAGGTTTTGCAACATAACGGCCGGGACCAATTTTGCTTAAAGAACCATTATTGATACTAACAGTTACTTTTTCATCGCCAACGGTACCACCACCACTAACTGCTAATTCATTATCTAAACCAATATACAGCACTTTTACTTTTTCAGCACTTACAAATGCGCCTGTAGCAGTACCTACTGTATAGTTAATAGTAGTTGTTTTTGATTGGGGATTGCCATCCTGGTCAGTATAGTTTACAACAACATTTACAGAACCGCTGGTGCTTCCTACTTTAAATTTCTTTACAGCTAATCCTTTTTCATTCAGAGCAATCGGAGATCCTCCAATTGATACGGTTGGGAGTTTTGTTTTACTGTAAGCTCCTAAACCGGCTGTAATTTCCAATTCCTGTCCAGGGAAAAGATAACTTGTACTTGAACCAACAATTGGTTCAAATGCATCAAAACGAACCACTACCTGACCTACACGGTTGTGAAACTCATTCACAAAACGGTTTTCAGTAGTTTTTACATCGTTCTGAAATTTACTCAGCATGGTTAAAGCAGCAACAGTAGGCGTCATATGAAAGTATGCTGATGCCCATGTAACCTTACCCAGCTTTGTATTATTCATCTTTGGAATTTCTGTATTGATGGGCAATGTTTTTTCAAACATTTTTCCAACTTCAGGATCAAGACCAATCATTGCTTTCTTATATTCAGCAAGCTTGAGTCTTAATTTTTCACCTTCGCCCTGCTTATCCATTATTCTGGTAGCAACGTCTACATTATCCTCTTTAAATGAAGAATTGGGATCAGCCGGATTAAAACCTGCTTCAACTTTCAGCTTTGTTTTTAGTCCTTCGATATAATCAAAAAGGGTTTTCGTTAAACTAACAGCATTTTCAGCTTTTGGCATCCACACTTCTGCTTTTGCCTTTGATTCGGGGGATTGTAATTTTATTTTGAACGATTCCATAATCGTTCCGGTAGATCGGTCTACAACTGCGTTAGTTGATGTAAGGCTGTTATCAACCACTTTAAATGCATTGATGATTTCTGCTGATACGTTGAGTGCCAACATTGCTGTTAACACCAGGTACATCAGGTTAATCATCTTCTGCCTGGG
>JANOIQ010000124.1:0-3524 GCA_031407835.1 Chitinophagaceae bacterium | reverse complement strand
TGAATTTCGAAAAAGGCGGTATTCCATAATGGTCGTAGGCTACAAACTCAATCGTATCTTCAGCAAAGTTGCCATACACTTTTTTGAGAATTGAATATTTTGCAATGAAGCCATTATCCATAGAACCCCGTTCATGAGGCAACCCTTCAACTGATATTTTTTCCCCTACAAAAGCAAATAATCGGTTACTGTCGTTTACGCCATAATTCTTTACAAAGCTTCGGGGTGTGTCAACTAATATTGCTGCTTTGTTATTATTTATTACAGTGTCATTTTTGCGACTGTTAGTTGTGTCCCTTGATTGATTGTTACAACCTAAAAGTAATATCACAATAAAAAATGTTGTTACTTGAGGAATGGTTACCATAATGTTGCTGCTAACAGAGTTCGTTGACTACACTAAAGTTAGGAAGACAGGGAGTTATACTGTGTGAATATTTTACAAAACTTTACGCCTGCATAACATCCACTCAACTTCTTCAGCAATAGGGACATTGAGACATTGCAGTTGCAGTAAAAAATTAGAAATAGTATCAGCAGAAACTAATTAAAGTGATACACCTCTTTTCCACGGAATAAAATCATCCTGGTTCAGCAGCACGGCTTTGGGTGTTACTTCACCACTGGCAGCTTTAATGCAGTACTCCAGAATTTCTTCTCCCATTTCTTCAATGGTTTTTTCGCCTTCAATCACCGGGCCGCAATCAATATCAATGATATCGGCCATGCGTTTGGTGAGTTTGCTGTTGGTAGAAACTTTTATTGTAGGACAAACAGGATTGCCTGTTGGAGTTCCCAAACCTGTAGTAAATAAAATTAACGTTGCTCCGCTGGCTGCTTTGCCGGTTGTTGCTTCCACATCATTTCCGGGAGTACAAACCAAACTCAATCCCGGTTTTGTAACAGGTTCTGTATAATCGAGTACATCAACAATGGGCGATGTGCCGCCTTTCTTTGCAGCGCCTGCACTCTTGATTGCATCGGTAATTAATCCATCTTTAATATTACCTGGTGATGGGTTCATATGAAAACCTGAACCCACTTTCAATGCCTGGTCGTTATAAGCTGTCATGAGATGAATAAACTTTTCTGCACTTTCCTTTTCAATGGTACGATCAATCAGTTCCTGTTCAACACCGCATAACTCAGGAAATTCAGCGAGTAATATTTTACCTCCCAATGCAACAACCAGATCAGAACAATAACCAACAGCAGGATTTGCAGAAATGCCACTGAAACCATCACTGCCGCCGCATTTAACACCTATACATAATTTATCAAGTGATGCAGGTTTACGTTCAAGCTTGTTGATCTCAATTAATCCTCCAAATGTTTTGCGGATAGCTTCTGCAATCAACTGTTCTTCACTTTGCGATTGCTGCTGTTCAAAAATATAAACCGGTTTATCAAAGTTGGGGTTGTGTTGTTTCAGGTCATTTGTAAAATCTGATACCTGCAGGTTTTGGCAACCAAGACTTAATACAGTAATACCTGCAACGTTTGGATGATCAGCATAAGCTGCCAGCAATTTACTCAGCACTGCTGCATCCTGGCGAATACCACCGCAACCACCCTGATGATTTAAAAATTTTATTCCATCTACATTTTTAAACGGACGAAGTCCCCTTCCAACCTCCCCCGAATGGGGAGGAGTCAGACTCAGTGATTGTAAGTCTTCGCCATTTTTATAAGCTTCTAATAATGATTTTGTATATGCCTTGTATTTTTCAGTTACCGCATAGCCCAATTCATTCTGCATAGCTTCACGTATCACATCCAAATTCCTGTTCTCACAAAAAACAGTGGGAATAAAAAGCCAGTAGTTGGCAGTGCCTACACGTCCATCAGTTCGGTGATACCCATTAAAGGTTTTATTCTTAAACTTTGAAACATCAGGAGCATGCCATTCATATTTTGCTTCCCTGTAAGCAAAAGGAAGCGCTGCATGTTTTACATTTTCTGTTGTCATTAACCCTCCTGCAGGAATAGATGTTTGTGCTTTGCCTACCAACACACCATACATGATTACTTCATCACCTTGCTGCATCAGTCTCTCGAAAAATTTATGCTTCGATGCAACATTATCGTGTAATGTATATTCATTTTCGTTAAAGGAAATTACTTCTCCCTTTGACAGATCTGTTAAAGCCACAATCACATTATCTGACGGATGCACTTTTAATACTTTATGCTTCATTTCGTTCTGCTTTTTCGTTATTTAAATGATGATCCTTCAATGTAGATAACACGCCTCTTTCCATCATTGACTCGAGGTAATTTTGCACAGCAAAGGTAAACCCGGGAAGCGAAGTAAGGTCATCGTCCCATAAGTTTTCGTTAGCCAGTACTTTCTTCACAACCTCGGCTGCTTCATTATTATTCCAGAGCTGATGAAAATAACCGGCCCGTTCATCCTGCACAGGATAGGCAACTCCATTCATTTCGCCGTAATAGGCGCCACTCTCACCGGGTGCACATTTCATAAACAGCAGATAAGCCGCAAAACCCATGGCCATAAACCCTGGCACATACAGGTCATGTTCAAAATGCTGTTGCAGCAGCGGTACATTCCGCATTTTCATTTTATGTGTGTAATGCAGTGAAATGCTGATCCATTTATGATCTAAAAAAGGATTCCGAAAGCGGTCGAGTACTTTTTGTGAAAATTCGGCTGCTTCGCTTTCAGTAATCAATTCGCTGCTTAAGCAGGGAGCAAGTTCATGAAACAGCAGTTGGTGAAGAAACATTGCCATCCACTTGTTTTCCATGGCCTCTCTTACCGTTTCAAAACCTGCCAGGTAAGCAAGTCCGCAACTGAACGTATGCGTGCCATTCAGCAAACGAAGTTTCAGTTCCCTGTATTTTTTTATATTGGGAACAATGAGAACAGTTTCATCTGCCCTTGCAAAACTTAACAGCTCTTTTACTTCAGGCTTGGCAGATTCAATGGCCCACAGGCTATACACTTCACTCATGATCATCAGTTCATCAGTATATCCAAGTTTTACTTCTGCTTCTTTTTTCTGCGCTGCAGGAAGTTTACCAGGAACAATACGATCAACCAATGAATTACAGAAGCAGTTGGCATTTTCCAGCCAGTCGATAAATGAATAATCAAAATTATTCAGATGAGCCAACTCCGTTACAATAGATTGAAGTTTGGTTCCGTTATCAGTAATGAGTTCTGTTGGCACAATCACCATTCCTTTTGCGGTATCGCCATTGAATACTTTATATCGCTCATACAAAAAAGCGAGCAGTTTTGCAGGAAAAGAAACAGGCGGGTTGCCATTGATATGATCATTCGCAACCAACACAATTCCTACTTCAGTTGTATTGGAAATAATAATTTTCATTTCAGGGTTGGCAGCACATGCCAGCACTTCCTGCCATTGTGATTTAGCAGATAAAACCCTGCTGATAGAAGCGTTGATAATATATTCTTCTGTAATTTTCTGCTGATGGATTCCTCTAACACAATGAGTAAACAAACCATCCTGTGTATTATATGCATCAATACCACC
>JANOIQ010000097.1:0-2201 GCA_031407835.1 Chitinophagaceae bacterium | reverse complement strand
AACAGAAGATCATCTTCCACGTTTTGGCATGGTTCACCGCATAGATAAAAACACAAGTGGCCTGGTGGTGATGGCAAAAAATGAACAGGCAAGTCTGCATTTAGCAAAACAGTTTTTTGACCATACAGTTGAACGAAAATACATTGCCCTGGTGTGGGGCGATCTGAAAGAAGAAACCGGAACCATTACCGGTCATGTGGGCAGGCATCAGCGTTTCCGCAAGATTATGGATGTATATCCTGATGGCGAATATGGTAAAGAAGCCACGACACATTACAAAGTTTTAGAGCGCTTTGGTTATACAACATTGGTTGAATGCCGACTGGAAACTGGACGTACACACCAGATTCGTGTGCATATGCAGCATATCGGTCATCCATTGTTTAATGATGATACGTATGGCGGCGACCGGATTGTAAAAGGAACTGTTTACACCAAGTACAAACAGTTTGTTGATAATTGTTTTAACATGTGTGCAAGACAGGCTCTGCATGCAGAAACACTGGGATTCACACATCCAAAAACACAGAAGCGGATATTGTTTGAAAGTGAACTGGCCGTTGATATGCAGAAAGTAATTGAAAAGTGGAGGGTGTATACAAAGGCAAAAAATCTGCTGGGGGAAGAATAAAAAGAGCCTCCTCCTTCTTATCCCTTCTCCATCCCGATAGCTATCGGGAGAGAAGGGACGGCACTTCATCAATAATTATACGTTTAGTTCTACCACATCAACTACAATTCCTTAATCGGCATTCATGTTGGTATTGAACACATCAAGCATTTTGGATAGCGTAGGCTGTGCAATGCAGTTCCCCCTTTAGGGGACGGAGGGGGCTTTGGTTTTATTTCGGAAACACCATCTTGTAATCCACATTCACCTTCCCTCTTGAAATATCATCGAGTTTGCCTTTTAACAATTTTCGTTTTAACGGCTTTAGATAATCAATAAATAATTTGCCTTCAATATGATCGTATTCATGCAGGATCACTCTTGCCGTAATTCCATTAAATGTGTTGACATGTTCTTTGAAGTTTTCATCCATATAACGGATGGTTACTTCTTCAGCACGGTAAATATCTTCACGAATCTTCGGGATGCTTAAACAACCTTCATTATACACCCAGTCATCTCCCAGCAATTCTTCCACATGTGCATTGATGAATACCTGTTTAATACCCGGTGCATCAGGATACAATAAAGTTTCTTCTTCATCCATATTGGCAAACATCTGGGAACTGTCCATTACAAAGAGACGGATGTCACGGTTTACCTGTGGCGCAGCAAGCCCCACCCCATTGGATGAATACATGGTTTCCCACATGTCTGCAATGAACTTGTGCAGGTTGGGATAATCAGGAGTAATATCCTTGCTCACCTTTCTTAACACTTCAAAACCGTATGCAACAATGGGTAAAATCATAACTGTTCAAAAAAAAATTGATTTGCAAAAGTAAGTGTTGGAGTTTACAATTCCTTAACCGCCTGTGCTTATGTGCGCTGCATATATTCCTGCAGCATAATGGTGGCGGCTATTTCGTCCACCAGTTTTTTATCACGACGCTGCATTTTCTTCATCCCCATTTCCAGCATGGCATTTTTGGCCATTTTGGAGGTGTAACGCTCATCAACAGTTTCAATGGGCATCGCAGGAAAGTTTTTCTTCAATTGCTCGATTGCCCGTTTAACCAAAGGAGTTGCATGCGTATCAGAATCGTCCCAGTTGGTGGGCATACCGATAACGATTTTTTCCACCTGCTCTTTGCTGAAATAATCTTTCAGAAAAGGGATAAAGTTTTTTGTTTCGATGGTAGTTAAGCCTGTTGCAATAATCTGAAGAGGATCTGTTACTGCCAGTCCGGTCCGTTTACCGCCATAGTCGATGCAAATTATTCTTGCCATATCGGGGTGCCGTCATGTCGACGAAGGAGACATCTCTCAAAATCCAAACTGTTTGTTTGTAAAGAGACCTCTCCTGCGTCGAGGTGACGTTCTAAATTTAATTTATTATAAAATGATATCAGCTATCACAAACACAGCAAACACAACACTGGCTATTCCGTTTGCCGTCATGAAAGCTATATTCACTTTCCGAAGATCATCAGGTTTTACTATGGAGTGCTGATAGATAAGCATACCTGCAAACACAGCAACACCGATCCAATACAACCATCCGAAACCACCATAAACTCCAGCGGCAATT
>JANOIQ010000063.1:0-5923 GCA_031407835.1 Chitinophagaceae bacterium | reverse complement strand
TATGCCTGTCATATTTCTGAACAACTCACAGGGTTTAAACAAACAGAGAAAATAACTAACTTACTAACGAAGTATGGGTTACCAACTTATGCTGAGTTTGATAAAAATAAAGCATTTGATATTCTGCAGAAGGATAAAAAGAAAGTGAGGAGTGAAATGAATTATGTGTTGCTGGAAAAGATTGGAAAGGGAGTGGTGAAGAGTATTCCGATGACAGATTTAAAGAAGATCATTACAAGCTTATAACTGTGAAAGTAATCATTCAATCATCAACATTATCGGGTAGCATTCAAACGAATGCTTCTAAAAGCTCCATGCAGAGAGCCTGTGCTGCTGCATTGCTGGCAAAGGGAAAAAGCGTGATTAAAAACCCCGGTAACAGCAACGATGATAAAGCAGCATTGGATATAATTCAGAAGCTGGGTGCAGTGATTGAAACAAATGGCAATGAACTGATCATTACCAGCAATGGAGTAAATCCTATCGGCAGTGAAATTAATTGCGGTGAATCAGGACTCAGCATCCGAATGTTTACACCTTTGGTTGCATTAAGTATTCATGCAATTACTGTTAATGGTACAGGAAGTCTTACAACAAGACCAATGGATTTTTTTGACGTGATATTGCCGCAGCTTGATATCAAAGTGAAAAGCAATGGCGGTAAACTTCCATTAAGCATTCAGGGGCCAATTGTTCCGAAAAATATCGAAATAGATGGATCGCTAAGCTCTCAGTTTTTAACGGGTTTGTTAATGGCTTACTCGGGAAGTAATGCAAGTAATGTTTCCATTAAAGTAAATAATCTGAAGAGCAGACCTTATATCGATCTCACAATAAATGTGATGAAACAATTTGGTTTAAAACTTCCTGAAAATAAAAATTACGAAGAATTTTATTTTGCTGCTGATACTCACAACTCACCAACCACGACTCACCATTACACAGTAGAAGGCGATTGGAGTGGTGCTGCTTTTTTACTGGTTGCAGGCGCTGTTGCAGGAAATATTACAGTGAAAGGGTTGGATGTATCTTCAACACAGGCCGATAAAGCTGTGCTGCAGGCATTGATGGATTGTGGTTGTATTCTTTCTGTTCAACCTGAGCAGATTGAAATTGGCCCGGCACAGTTAAAGGCTTTTCATTTCAATGCAAATGAATGTCCTGATCTGTTTCCACCGTTGGTTGCATTAGCAGCTTATTGCAATGGCAAATCAGTGATTGAAGGAACCAAACGCTTGGTGCATAAAGAAAGTAACCGTGCCGTTACTTTGCAGGAAGAATTTGAAAAACTGGGAATACAGATTGATCTGCAGGATGATCTCATGATCATTCATGGCGGAGGTGGAATAAAATCTGCAACAGTTCATTCACGTCATGATCATCGTATTGCCATGGCTTGTGCAGTTGCAGCATTAAAAGCAAATGGCACGGTGCAGATTGGAAAAGCAGATGCCGTCAATAAGTCTTATCCTGATTTTTATGAGCATCTGAAGATGTTGGGAGCAAACGTATCTTTATAACATAAACAAAGAACATTGAATTCATTTGGGAAAATATTTCGTGTATCCATCTTCGGTGAATCGCATGGCGAATGTGTGGGTATTACCATTGATGGTTGTCCTGCAGGTTTGGCTTTAACTGAAGATGATTTACTTCCCGACCTGGAAAGAAGAAAAGGTGGTAAACAAAAAGGAACCACACCAAGACAGGAAGCAGATTATCCCATTTTTAAAAGTGGAATTTTTAATGGAAAGACTACAGGATTTCCGATTACTATCCTGTTTGAAAATAATAATACACGCAGCGAAGATTATCAGAAACAAAGAAGTATTCCACGCCCCGGTCATGCTGATTTCACAGCGCATGAAAAATTTGGTGGTAATGAAGATTACAGAGGCGGCGGGCATTTTAGTGCAAGACTCACAACAGGATTAGTTGCAGCTGGTGCTATTGCAAAAAAGTTGATGAAGCACCTCTCCCCAAACCCCTCTCCAAAGGAGAGGGACTTAGAAGTCTCTAATGATTTTGGGTACATAACAGATACAACAGGTAATTATACTTTACTGAAAGATTTTGCAAAAGCAAACAGGAAGAATCCAACTGATGCCGAAATTAGTTTATGGCAACAGTTACGCAACAGAAATATAGATGGGTTTAAATTCAGAAGGCAACATCCTGTTGCTGGATTTATTCCTGATTTTATATGCTTAGAAGCAAAACTAATTGTAGAGGTTGATGGAGATTATCATACTGCAGAGGAACAGCAACTTTATGATGAGCAAAGAACAAAATGGCTCAGTGAATACAACTACCAACTACTTCGGTTCACCAATATGGAGGTATTAAATCAAACAAGTGAAGTTGTAAATAAAGTAAAAGAGAAGCTTTCCGAAATTAAAAGTAAAAATCAATTATCGGAGGCTGGCTCTCCCTCTCCTTTGGAGAGGGAGTTGGAGGGAGAGGTAACTATTCATGCCGAGGTAATTGAAATAGGTGGTGAAAAGGATTTGGAGAAAGGTTTGCAGAATGCCATTGATGCAAAAGATTCTGTTGGTGGTTTAATTGAATGTAAAGTAAATGGATTACCTGTTGGTTTAGGTGAGCCTTATTTTGATTCGGTTGAATCTTTACTTGCACAAATGATGTTTGCAATTCCTGCTGTACGTGGTATAGAATTCGGAACTGGTTTTGCCGCTGCGAAAATGTTTGGTAGTGAACACAACGATGCTATTGAAGATATGCATGGTAAAACAACAACTAATCATGCTGGTGGAGTAGTTGGTGGTATCACTAATGGGAATGAACTGGTGTTTCGGATCGCCATCAAACCAACATCTTCCACACCAAAAGAACAGAAAAGCTTGAACTGGGATACTCAGGAAGTGGAAAGTTTTTCTATTAAAGGCCGTCATGATCTTTGTGTTGCATTAAGAGCTCCTGTTATTGTTGAAGCTGCTACTGCTATTGTACTGGCGGATCTGATGATGCAGGAACAGCGTATTAAAAGAGTATTGCTCCCAACCCCCCCTGAAGGGGAGTAAAGAAAATCATGAGTTGATTCAACCAGTTTGATCTGATTAAATTTAATAAGCAGTATATGTTTTTGAAATTAATAATTGTATGTCTTGCCTTACATTTCACAGTTCAATCATTTGCTCAAACAGATGCAAAGATTGACGTGGTGAAACACAATCATGTTGCTTTACAGGTAAAAGATATTGTCGCCGGTACAAAATTTTATAAAGAAGTGTTGGGATTGGAACAGATACCTGTTCCTGATTCACTAAAAGCAATCCGCTCCTGGTTTAAGCTCGGAACTGATCAGCAGATTCATTTACTTGCAGGAAGAACAGTGCCGGTTAACAATGACCGTAATGGAAGTCATTTTGCTGTATTTGTGCAATCCATTAAAGCCGCTGAACTATATTTGCAGAACCATCAAATGAGCTTTCACAAGCAGGTTCGTTTTGATGGTGCCATTCAGATTTATCTTGCCGATCCGGATGGTTATTTAATTGAACTGAACGAAATTAAACGTTAACGATGCCTATTATTTATCATGTTACAACTGCTGCCGAATGGAGTGCAGCAAAAGCAAATGGTTTTTATGAAACACCTTCTTTAAAAGCAGAGGGATTTATTCATTGCTCACAGGAAAACCAGGTAGAGGGTGTGCTGGAAAGATATTTCTCCGGCAGGAAAGATATTGTGAAGCTGGTAATTGACACCGATAAACTCACAAACCGTTTTGTATTTGAATGGAGCCCTTCAACTGAAGATACATTTCCGCATGTGTATGGAGTGATTAACCTGGAAGCAGTGATAGATGTAATTGCTATTTTGTAAGCAGTTCTTCCTAATATGCGCCAAATGCCGGTTTTGAAAGAATTTGCCTTACAAGTTTAAGTCAGTAATAAAAAAAGATACCAACACCCGTTGCAATTTGCAACCTATTCCTTACTTTGACTATCTGAAAAACATCCATTGCTGCTGATCATTTGGTGATGGTGTAATAAATGTAATCAATGCATGAGGTACCGTCAAAATCTATCCCCCAAAGTTTTATTGATACTGCTGTTTATTATGGCAGAGTATGCCTGTAATAATAACCAGCCGGAAAACAAGCCGGATATTGTTGTTGAGCCTGAACAGATGAATGAACGTGTGGTGAAAAATATTCAGGAAATACTTAATTATGCTATTTCGAATGAAGGGAAGCTAAATGACAGCCTTACATTTTCTCTGGTGAATCCAGTGAATGATTTTTATAAAACCAACAACTATCAAAGCATCTGGAGTAATAAAGAAAACTGGCTTCCCATTGCTGATTCATTACTGCTGTTCATTGAACAGTCAAAAGAATATGGGTTATTTCCCGAAGATTATCATTCTGAATACCTGCAGATGATTTACAGGCGATTCGCTGCCGATACTCTTTCAACAGGCGATAAAAGAGATGCAGCACTCTGGTCCAAAGCTGATTTAATGCTGACAGACGCTTTTTTCCGCATCAGTTCTCATTTATATGCAGGCAGATTGAAGAGCGACAGTATTTATAAAAAGACGGATTCAACATTAACAGATACTTTCTATCAAAAAAATCTGCATACAGCATTAAATGCCCATGCAGTAAATGAAGTGTTTCATTCCCTTGAACCTTTGCACCGGGGATATATTGATTTACGGAATGCACTGAAAGAGTTTTTAGACAGTGCCAATTTTAAAATTCCTGTTACCTATGTTTCCTACCCGTATAAAGATTCGGTAGCATTTATAAAGACACTGGTGAGGCGGTTGAAAGAAGAAAGCGCCATCCCATGGCAGGCAAAAGAAGTTGATACAGCACAATTAAAAGCAGCCATTATACAGGTACAGAAAAAGCGGGGATTGAAAGTTGATGGAAAATTCGGAGTACAGCTGGTTCGTTCACTCAACAGTACAGATGCAGAGAAGTTTAAGCGGATTGCAATCAATCTTGATCGTTACAAGTTGATGCCATATCCCATGCCGGGTCGTTATATATGGGTTAATCTTCCGGGTTATTATCTGCAGTTATGGGAAAATGATACAGTTAAAATTGAAAGCAGGGTGGTAGTTGGTAAACCCAACACAAGAACACCATTACTTACCAGCCAGATCAGTGATATGGTTACCTATCCTCAATGGACGATTCCCAACAGCATTATCATGAAAGAAATACTGCCGGCTTTAAAACGTAACCCCGGTTACCTGGCGAAGAAAGGTTATATGCTTACTACCTGGGAAGGTGATGAGGTGGATCCTTATTCTGTTGACTGGGAGAAATATAAAAAAGGAATTCCTTTTCGGGTGGTGCAGGGCAGTGGTGATGCAAACGCATTGGGAATTTTGAAATTTAACTTCCCCAATAAATATTCTGTTTACCTGCACGATACCAATCAACGTTATTTATTTAAGAATGAGAACAGGGCGCTCAGCCATGGATGTGTAAGAGTACAGGAATGGGAAAAACTTACTTACTATATTTCTGCACTTGACAGTATGAATTACGAATCTTCTGTAAGTCAATCCATGGGTGATTCGATTAAAGTGTGGTTAATGCGTAAGGAAAAACACGTCGTTCCGGTAAAATCAAAAATTCCGGTTTATTTCCGTTATTTTACAGCAACAGGTAATAATGGGAAGGTTGTTTTTTATGATGATATCTATGGCGAAGATAAAGCAGCCCGTGAAGCTTATTTTTTAACCAAATAATATTTGATGATCAGATTGCTGCCATTCTTTTTTTGCGCATTTTTATTTCTGAGACAAACTGTTTCTGCACAGGATTCAACGAAAAATTCTAAAAAATCAGGCAGCAGTAAGGCAAAAATTCAATATGGAATTGCCAGTTTTTATTCTAATAAATTTAACGGACGAAAAACTTCAAACGGTGAAATTTTCA
>JANOIQ010000260.1:0-4993 GCA_031407835.1 Chitinophagaceae bacterium | reverse complement strand
CAGATCAATGACTTCCCGGTCGTATGATTCCCTGCTTTGCGATACAATTACATTATAACCCCTGTCGTAAGCAATAGATTCAATGCCATTAATGATCTGAGAAAAAAAGTTGTTGGCAATTTCACAAACAATCACACCAATAGACCGGCTTCTTTTCTCTTTCAGACTGAGGGCAATGGGGTTGGGCTTATAGTTCAGTTTCTCAGCACAATCAAGTACAAGCTGTTTTGTTTCAGAACTGATTTCGTAACTGTCACGCAAAGCCCGTGAAACAGTTGAGGTGGAAAGACCAAGTGCTTTGGCAATATCTTTAATCGTTACAGCTTCAAACTTCATAAGCAGTCATAATTCAGGCTTAAAGGTACTTGTTTCGTCTGTTTTATACTCACTCCTGCTCATAAATGGCCTGCAGACCGTTTTTCAATCATTTTAAAGGGAGGAAAAATTATGTTTTACGTGGCATCGTTCTCGGGAACGATTGCGTAAATAAATGAATTTAAATCCTTCTACAGGAATGAAATAGTGCATAGTCTTGCTATGTAAACTAACGATTTTGCTTGCAGAAAAACGAACATATCATTCTACACATTTGCCAAATCGGTTAACGATTCAACTTCAAATTAATTATTTCAATCCTGTTTCAACTGTATATAATGCAGTGTTGAACAGGAAACATTTTAAACCAAAGCACACAGTATGAAAAATTATTTCTTCCTGCTTTTGCTTCTCATGTGCAGCACAGCCCTATTTGCACAAACACGGCAGGTAAAAGGAAAAGTGACAGATGAAAGCGATGCTCCATTAGCTGGCGTTTCGGTTATAGTTGCGGGTTCTAAACAGGGAACACAGACAGATGCAAACGGAAATTTTAAAATTGATGCTCCCGGTACAGGCAGGGTTTCATTGGTTTTTACTTTTACAAGTTATAAGCGGGCTACAATTGTGAGTGATGGAACCAGCGAGGTTCAGGTTTCAATGGAAAAAGAAGTATCTGCTCTTGAAGAAGTGGTGGTGGTTGGTTACGGAACTATCAAGAGAAAGGACCTTACCGGTACTGTTTCATCAATTGGAGGATCTGAACTTTCTAAGATCCCTGTTGCAAGTGCAGCGGAAGCAATTACCGGTCGTTTGCCTGGTGTGCAGGTAACTACGGTTGATGGCGCACCCGGTGCGGAAATTGTTATTCGTATACGTGGCGGAGGTTCTGTAACACAGGATAATTCACCATTATACATAGTAGATGGTTTTCCTGTAAACAGCATTAATGATATTGCTCCTGCAGATATTGCCAGTATCGACATCTTAAAAGATGCAGCAACAGCAGCCATTTATGGTGCAAGGGGTGCCAATGGCGTTGTGATCATTACAACAAAGTCAGCAAAAGCTGGCAAAACAACTGTTTCGTTTAACTCATTTGGTACTGCACGCACATTGCCTCGTCAGCTCGAAGTGCTTTCGCCTTACGAATTTGTGCTGGCCAACTATGAATATGCAAGATTGCGCAGTCAAAGTGAAGTAGATAATTTCAGTAAATACTTTGGTGTGTATGAAGATCTCGAATTATACAAATACCAGAAGGGTACGAACTGGCAAAAAGAATTGTTTGGCAAGCCGGTTTTCTCTCAGCAACATAACATCAGCATTACAGGTGGTACTTCTAAAACCAAATTCAGTTTAAGTGGAACGAATAATACAGATCAGGGATTGATGAAAGGTTCCGGTTACATGCGTAACTATCTCAACTTTAAACTGAATCATGAGCTTGCAAAGACCTTAAAGCTGGATTATTCAACACGTTTTGTTCATACCATTATTGATGGTGCAGGTTCTTCAGGTTCATCGAGCATACGAATTGGAGATGCGATCACTACACGCCCGGTAAATGGTCTTGCGGATTTTATTCAGCTTGACAATACCGGTACAGATGATGATTATGAACAATTCCTGAAAAGTCTTGTCAGTCCAACAAAACTCCTTGAACAGGATTATCGCAAGCGTTTAGCGCATACTCTAAATATGAATGTGGCGGGAACATGGGCTGTGATGCCAATCCTTACATATCGTTCCGAGTTTGGTGTGGATCTCACGTTTGGACAGAGCAAACGCTATTATGGTCCTTTAACCAGCACATCACGAAACGAAGGCGGTAATCTTCCCCTGGGAGAGATCACCAATTCAAATGCACGCAGCTTTCGCTGGGCGAATACACTTACCTATAAAATGGAATTTGGAAAGCATGATTTTACAATCCTCGGAGGCCAGGAGATCAATATCCTGAACAAAGGATTCTCCGAATACAACCGTGCGAAACTCTTTGTTGAAAACACAACACCGGAACGCATGTTTGCAAATATGGCGCTTGGTACAACAGATAGACATACTTCTACTGTTCAGGCAGGTCAAAAAATTGCTTCTTTCTTTGGACGGATAAACTACCAGTATGATTCACGTTATCTTCTTACACTCACCTTGCGTGCCGATGGATCAACCAAATTTGCTCCCGAAAGACAATGGGGTTATTTCCCGGCTGCATCTTTTGCATGGCGTGTGTCACAAGAAAATTTCATGAGCAAGGTGAAGTTTGTGAATGATCTGAAACTGCGTATCAGTTACGGTGCTGTCGGAAATGATCGTATTCAAGATAATATCTGGAGGGTATTGTTTCAGCCATCAGACAACAGAACCATTGGTTTTGCTGATGTAGCCAACCCTTACTATGTTTATTCATCAACATCACTAACAAACCCTATGGTAATGTGGGAAACAAATATTACACGTAATACAGGTCTTGATTTTACCATGTTTAAACAACGCTTATCAGGTTCTTTGGATTTTTACTGGAACAGTGCAAAAAATCTGTTGGTTCAAACAGACATACCTCAAAGCACCGGATTTCCTTTTCAACAACAAAATATTGGTCAAACCTCTAATAAGGGTATTGAACTAGGTTTGACTGGTACAATTTTCCAAAAGGAAAATTTTACACTGAGTGCATCTTTCAATATTGGTATGAACAAATCAAAAATTGACAACCTTGGTGGCCCACTTGAAAAATCACTGCAATCAAACTGGGGAAGCACTGATCTCAGATCACAGGATGATTATCGTGTTTATGTTGGTCAAACAATTGGTTTGATGTATGGTTATGTGAATGATGGCATGTACACTGTAGATGATTTTGCTTCCTACAATCCAATCACAAGAACTTATGCTTTAAAGCCGGGAGTAACCAACATCCAGACATTCCTTGGTGGTATAGGCCTGCGTCCCGGTGTAATGAAATTGAAAGACCTGGATAATGATGGTATTATTACAGCTGCCGATCGTCGTGTTATTGGCAGTGCATTACCAAAATACTCTGGTGGTTTCGGTTTGAATGCCACTATGAAAGACTTCGACATAAGTGCCTTTTTCAATTTTGTAGTAGGAAACGATGTGTATAACACCGGCAAAATTTCTTACAACCAGTTTTACCGCACTACTTATGGCAACATGCTGAATACAGTTAATTCAAGCAATCGCTTTAAATACATTGATGCTGCAGGAAATCTTGTTACCGACCTTACAGAGTTAGGCAAGCTGAATGCAAATGCTAAAATATGGTCGCCGTTCTCATTCGGTAATGCAACACCGGTATTCCATTCATGGGCTGTTGAAGATGGTTCTTTCCTGCGTTTGAATAATTTTACAGTTGGTTATTCATTACCCAAACGTATTATCCAAACAATACGCATGACAAAGCTGCGTGTATATGCTACTGTGTATAATGCATTCCTCTGGACAAAATATTCAGGATTTGATCCTGAAGTGAGCACTACAAGAAGTGATGGTTATTCACAATTAACACCTGGTGTTGATTATTCAAGCTATCCAAAGAGCCGCAACTTTACTGTAGGTATAAACATAACATTCTAAAGGTTTCATTCATTCAAAAGCATTTGCTATGAAAAAAATAGTTTTCTTTTTATTCGTTCTTGTTGCTGCAGTATCACTGCATTCCTGCAAGAAATTTTTAGTAGCCGACTCTCCATCGCTAACAGATCTTGATTATGTGTTTGGCAGTGAGGCGGATGCAAAAAAAGCTGTGAACGCCGTGTATGCATTGTTCAACCAGGATGCATATACTTCAAGGCTTTCAAACAACTTTTCCGGTAACACAGATATTGAGTGTGGTGGTGTATCAGGATCGCCCGATGGTGCACGCCGTGATATCTGGTCGTTTGAAGCAACTCCTGCAAATGGCGATCTGTTAACCGTTTGGAACAACGGCTACAACGCAATTAACCGTGCAAATGAATGTGAAAAAGGTTTAACGGAAGTGTCGTTGGCAAAAGATCCAACAAACAAAGTGTACAATAACCTTTTAGGTGAAGCAAAAACGCTTCGTGCATTATGGTATTATTGGCTAATGAATCATTGGGGTGATGTGCCGTTTAAAACCACACCATCACGTGCAGGTGATAATTTCTATTTAGAAAGAACCGGAAGAGATACGATCCTTACATTTCTTATTAACGATCTTATTGAAATAGAGCCAAAAATGTCATGGGCCGAAGAACTTGATTTTGGTATTGAGAGGATCAACCGTGAATTTGTTATTGGTTTTATCGCCCGTTTATCATTGATGCGTGGTGGCTACTGGCTCTATCCTGATAAGACCATGAAGCGTAAAGATGATTACCTCAAGTATTATGAAATAGCTAATACTTATACTAAGATATTGATGGACCTGAAACCTCGTGCTCTTCCTGAGTATGCAACTGTTTTCACCAACGTGAACAAATACATCAAAACACTTAACAGCGATGTGTTGTATGAAGTAGCATTCCACCCTGGCTTTGGTGATGTAGGCTGGAACCATGGTATCAGAGTTGATGGTGGTACACACCTTTATGGTTCAGGATCAAACTATCTGTCATTACCAATTTCTTATTATCACTCCTTTGATACAGTAGACAAACGCTTGCCAGTTACATGCTCACTTATCTATTAC
>JANOIQ010000259.1:0-10813 GCA_031407835.1 Chitinophagaceae bacterium | reverse complement strand
CCATCCCATCTTGTTTCATACAATTGCTGTTGTTGGCGTATGACCAGTGTGAAGGGCTCAATTTTATGTAATTCAATCTGCTTAAATGCTGCTAATGGGTTTGGATGATCAAACACATCTAAAAAAATCTGCCCCCTGCTTTTGCGATAAGAAGGATGCTGCTGATGATTTTGAAAACCTCCGTTTAATAAAACCATGGCATTGCCATTTTCATGCAGTGCCATCCAGGTGCCACCAGCATTACCATCTTTTGGAAATAGCAGTTTTCCAGAAGCAAACTGATACCATTGCGGTTGCGCTGCTTTCAATCTTGCTTTCCGTTCATCCCGGTTAGAGGTAAGAAAAAAAGAAGAGCCTGTTGGAATATAAGTTACTGTGCACATTGCTGTTGATGACGGATTGTTGATGAGGCAAGTCCAAAATTTTCTGAAATGTATCCTGATGGGAACTCTTTTAAACCAACCCTGATTAAAGCCATGTGATGAATCGTATGCTCAAAGTTATACATCAGCTCACGGTAATAATTGGTAGACAGAATAAGTACAGACGGATTACTACCGCCATGCCATGATTCAAGTTTCATTTCTTTATTCTCTCTGTCAACTGATGAAAGTATATCAGTGAGTAATTGCTTAGCGAGTTCCTTACTTGTTTCAATGGCTGCATCTCTCTTCCTGTTATCATAGCATACAATTCCCGCTTCAAATCCATTTAACAGGCACTGATACAGTTCAATGATATGACGCATGTGCTGGCCAATTGTGGCCTGTGATAAATTTTCAGAAGGATAGATGTACTGCTGTTCAGTAAGATGATCTAACACATCATTCAGTTGCTCAAATGAATTTTTAATAGCTGAGATTAACTGCATAAATCTTGGTTATTTAAATTTATATTTTTTTCGTGAAAATATTCAGCAAAACTTTTAATTCATTTGAAATACTGTTCGTGCCGCCAATACTAAAATCTCTGCGTTTGATCTTAAATTCACAGGTAAACCTATATGCCCCTTCTTCCTCCACTGCCTGAAAAGGGAAAACAATTTCCCGGGTAATTCCTTTTATAGTCAGCTTTCCAAAAAATACGAAATACCCCTGGGTAGTGGATTTGGCAATCTTTGTTGAAACAATCCTAATTACAGGATAGGCAGACACATTAAAATAGTCTTCGCCTTTTAAATGCTTATCCCTGGTACTGTTATTCGTATTTACTGTATTTGCATTTACCGTTACATTAAAAGAAGATCCAGCAAGGTTCTTCTCATCAAACTGAACTGACCCCAAAATCTCCGTAAAGTTTCCATCAACATTAAATCCTAAGTTATTGATTGCAAATTTCACAGAAGATCCTTTCTCAACAGGAATAAGACTTTGGGCCGGGGCAAACGATGCGATAAGGAGAAAACTCAAAAAAAGATATTTTGCCATACTGCTAATTTAGCTGAAAACGAACTCCTAAAAGAAATGCTGAAACTTTATTCCTGAAACGATCGTTGGGTTCGGGAATCTGCTGCACTTTTGTTGCAGTTGTATATTCAGTAAATAAAAACTGATACCCTGCTTTAAACGACCATTTT
The DNA here is from genome assembly GCA_031407835.1 of Chitinophagaceae bacterium. Classification (GTDB taxonomy): domain Bacteria; phylum Bacteroidota; class Bacteroidia; order Chitinophagales; family Chitinophagaceae; genus Lacibacter. The sequence continues at coordinate 9,237 of JANOIQ010000259.1, read as the reverse complement.
TGATTCACTTTATAAACTGCAAAAAACTCTGAATTTAATGTGCCAATATCATTATCACTTACCAACAGTAAATTAAATGCCGTTGGTTTTACAGAAGAATTAACAGCAGTGCCCCTGTTAATATAATTTACACTTTGTCTTGCCCCTAAAGAAACCCCAATTACATCAATATTAAACCCTGCATAAAATTTTCGGCTGATATGGTATCCAATATTAACCGATAGATTTAATGCATTGATTTGAGATGATGGCACCAATACTGAATCAATATTCGCTTTGATGTTTTCAATAAAGAATACAGCCGGCCCCGTTTTTCCAGAAGTAATTCTGGCAGGCGCTGTGATGAAGTATTTGCTTTGTGCAAAATAAGAAGTGAATCTTATTCCTGCGCCAATTTCAAAATTCTTTTTCTTTCCAACTCCACGGAAGTGTATGAAGGAAATTGCTCCTGTTCCCTGCGATTTACCAATTGATCCTGACAAATCAATTGCCCTGTTTGTCTTTTTTCGTTCAGTTTGTGCTGTTATTGATGCTGTACTAAAAAATACACAAACAGCCAGCAATATAATTCTTATACTCATTTGCGATTAAGAATAAATTTTACAAGCACCTGTTTAATCTGCGATTGAAACACAAACAGCAATATTGCACAACATATAAATACAATCAGCCCATAAATAAACAGCAGCCCTCCATCGCCCTTTACTTCAATACCAAGCTTTGTAAGATGAAAAAACAAAGCACCGCTCATTAGTCCAATGCCAAGCAATGCACCGAACGCTGTTGCACCCGGCCATAATAAAAGAATGGATGCAATCAATTCAAATACGCCTGTACCAATTCTTCCCCATGGTTCCATACCCAACGTAGTAAAAATATAAATCGACTCCTCACTTCCGGTGAATTTGAAAAATAATGTTTGCAACATAATAAGAGCTGCTGCCAGCCTGAGTATCCAGAGTATCCAGTTGAGTGGTTGATTAATAGACATATGTTTTTGGTTAATTATTATAAATTTTTGATACCCGGCCATTTTACATTTGCAGAATCAATCAAGTCCATTCTGTTTTTATCCCAGAGTCCTTTTACTTTCATGTTATAATTAAAATACAATTTTTCATTTATAATGGTCCATGTATCAATCTGCGTCGGAGCTTTATGACCCTGAGAAGTTCCATAAGCACAATATCCTCCAAACTGGGGAGCAAATTTTTCCGGTGCAGTTTTAAAACTGTCAAGATTTGATTGTGAAATAAAATTCCATTGTACATTTCTCCAGCTCCAGTTGAATTCACGGAGCCCTTTTATTGGTTTGCCTTCAGTAAAAAAAGCTACAGGATCATACCCATTAATTGCTATGCCTGATGGAGCAAACACTTCAGATGACTGTGCAGATGCCGCATGTGTTAAGCAGATGACACTGATTATGATTGAAAAGAAAACTTTCATTTTATGTATACTGTATTTTGATTAATAAATTTTTGACCAGTTTGCATTTGCTTTTGCTTTCAAGCTGATTTCATCTTTATTCCAGATCTTCAATGTATTATTGAACAACTTATTATAAAATAGGTAAAGCTGGCCATTGATGATCTTAAACGTTTCCGGATCGACTTCTATTTTTTCGCCGGTTGCACCCATTGCATAAGCACACCATCCTCCATATTGCGGCTCATACTTAGAAGGGTTGCTTTTAAATTCCTCTTTGTTTGCAGTATTTGCAAACTGGTATTTCACTCCCTGGTGATAAACAGCGTTGGATTCGTTTCCCTTTACGGCCTTGTTCAATTTAAAATAGGCAACCACATCATAACCCTGAACGGCAACCCCGTTTTGCAGGTTAAAGGTGGCCTGTCTTTTTTGATCCTGCGAGAAAACAAACACACTTGTGAACAGAAAGAAAAAGAAAAAAGATAACTGTTTCATTTTTTATAATTAATGAAACAAAAGTAGAAGCAATAAAGATGGGTGATTGTCGGCTATGCGACGGTCAGGCTCTTTTGCAGATTTTTAACAGAGGGCACCAGTATTAACTGTCTCGAAACCGAAATAAGTCCCAATGCTTCCAGTTCGTTGAGCATGGTAGTAACGGTTTGACGGCTGCTCCCAATCAACTGTGCAATATCTTCGTGTGTAAGAAAATTCTGAATACGGTATTTATCTCCGTCATCACTATCGCCTTCATCTTTGGTAAGCATCAAAAGGAAATTAACGAGGCGTGTTTTTACATCCTTATTCAACAGGTTCACTAACCGGTTTTGAAACTTATGGAGTTTTTGTCCTACCTGTTTGCTGAAGTGAAATGCAATTTCAGGTTTCTTCCTTAAAAGCTTTTCAAAATCTTGAATATTGAAAGCACAGAGTGATACATCACTTTTATAAGCTTGCGCAAATTCACCATTTAAATTATTTCGCTCCAGAGAAAACTGTCCAAACACTTCTCCTTCACGCAGAATCTCTTTAATCACTTCCCTTCCCTCTTCATCAATATGGCCAATTTTAATAGTACCGCCTTTCAGGAAATACAGCTTATTGTTCCAGGCAGAATCGAAGTACACATAATCTCCTTTTGCCGCTTCAATAAAATGATGTACAAGGTTCAGCTCCTCGTATTCCTCATCAGAAATATGAGAGAATAAATCGTAATTACGTATAAGCAGAAATTTCTGATCCATACTCATATCATGAAATTAATCATAATCCTGCAGCAATTTAAAATGCTTCTGTGATTGCTGCAGAAACCGGTATCCCTTCTGAAAACTCCAATAAGGATAACCATTGTGGTTATTGTACTTACTGATTTCATACAACGCTTTCCAGTGCTTCAGAATTTCTTTGTAAGCATCAGTCAGCTTCATATTACAATCGTAAATATGATTTGGTTCAGCGCCACAGCCATTGTATTCAAGAATCATAAAATTCTTTCCGGCTTTTAGATCCTCAATGCTGGTAGTTTTAATATCGTAGCGGCCATAGTAAAAATATTTGGAGTAATGGCTCAGTTCATCAAACACTTTGTGCAAGTGTTCATCAATTTCAGTATGCAGGTTGGTGAAATGTGCACCACGGTTATGATTCCCTGCATAAGACAGATAAAAAATCTGACCCTGCTCAACTACTCTCTCAAAACGATGACTATGACGATGCTGCATTTCCTCAAAGCGGTGTTTGGCTCTCGGATGCTGTTCAACCAATTCTTTCAGCGTTCGTTTTCCATCGCCAATTACATGCAAAAGTTCTTTGTTAATAAACCCGCTCACAGTTCCCTTTTGCTGAGCCGGGTGCCGGTAATAAAATACACTTACTTCAACCGGCAGCTCAATTAAATCCTGAACAATGTACTCAACAGGTATCCTTTCATGATACTTCCGCAGCTGATCTTCTGTATCAATTTTTCTGAACAGGATTCCTTTCATCCCAACATCTGGCTTTACGATAAATGGATATTGAAAGCCAGCTTCATCCAGCTTCTTTTTTACTTCTTCAAATGAAAGATCATGCATCATATAAATCGTCTTAGGAATTGTATGAGGAGGTAATTGATCATACATTTCTTTCTTGCCTTCCCCTTCAAATCCGCCAAATGCGATGGTTGGATTGGAAGGAGTAAAAAACCAAATAGCCCGGCTTTTGATGATATACCAAACCCACACAATGCTGATGGGGAAATAAATTAACGAAAAAGGCCACAGCTCCCAGTTCGACAAACGTTCAAAAAATTTTTTTATCATTCAGTTCAAAGATAACAGGCCATGCTAATATTTGAACAATCGGCTGATAGTATTTCAGCAGCAAATCTTCTATACTGATCCTTATCACCATAATAACTTTGATTCCACTATTCAAATAATGGAAATTTTATCATACTCGTTTAACTGCTTTTACCATAGTTTTGAATTAAATTCATTTGCATGCATGTATCATCAATGGCTGAAATGATGGCCAATAATGAAACACCTGAGGTATTATTCTGGGTTGGATGTGCCGGTAGTTTTGATCAGCGGGCCCAAAAAATTACCAAAGCCTTTGCTACTATATTAGATAAGGTTGGAATAAAATTCGCCATACTGGGCAAAGAAGAAATGTGCACCGGTGATCCTGCACGCCGTGCCGGGAATGAGTTTTTATTTCAGATGATGGCCTATAATAATATACAGGTGCTGAATGGCTATGGCATCAAAAAAATTGTTACTACCTGTCCACATTGTTTCAATACCCTGAAGAATGAATACCCTGCATTGGGTGGAACATATGAAGTAATCCATCACACCACTTTATTACAGCAACTGATTGACGAAGGAAGGCTGAAACTGAAAGAAGGCGGTTCCTTCAAGGGACAAAAGATCACTTACCACGACAGTTGTTATTTAGGCAGATCAAACAATATTTACGAAGCACCAAGAAAAGTATTGGAAGCTTTGGATGCAGAACTGGTAGAAATGAAACGCTGCCGCAGCAATGGACTTTGCTGTGGTGCCGGCGGTGCACAAATGTTTAAAGAAGAAGAGAGGGGCACAACAAGAGTAAACCTCGAACGCTCCAGGGAAGCCATTGAAACGGGTGCATCAATTGTTGCCTCTGCCTGTCCGTTCTGTAATACAATGATGACGGATGGAGTAAAACTGGCAGAAAAAGAAGAAGAAATAAAAGTAATGGACATTGCTGAACTGATTGCGGCAAGTTTATCATAATTGACCGAACGAAAAAACCTTACCATTTAATACAGGTTGATGAAAAACCTCTTTAAAACATTTAACTGGAAAAATTTTCTGCAGAGAACAGCACTGTTCCTGATTGTATTCATTATAATACGTTTATTGGTAGATGCAATGGAGAACGACGTGTCTCTTTTAAGAATTCTCAGGCTGAGTTTCATCCGCTACCTGTTATTTGCAATGATTATCGGATTACTTGATTCAGAAACATGGGTCAACAAAAAAACAGGAGATCAGAAAAAAGAAGAACCTATTCAATTTAAAAATTTCCGTTCCGCCCTCTTCCATTATTCCGGGGTTGGCTTTTTTATAGCATTACTCTGTGCAGCCATTATCAGTATCATCAGCCTGCTTCGCTGGGCAATTATATATTTTACAGGCGATAAAAAAGCAGAGATTATTCCTGAATGGGACAAATTTCTGTTAGTCTCAGCGGCTATCGGTGTTTGCTTTGCCCTTTATGAAGCCTTCAGGAATTATGTAAGGCTCAAAAAAAAAGCAGGCCAACAATAACCATCTCTTGTTTTATCTTTGCTGTATGAATTTAGAATATAAGCACCTGCTGCCAGCAGATTTTGCCCCCGATTCCCGTGTCTGGGTTTATCAAAGCAGCCGTTTATTTTTTCTCAGTGAAGCTTTGCAGATTGAAGATCTGATAAATCACTTTGTAGCTAACTGGAAAAGTCATGGCGCACCTGTAAAAGGGTTTGGCACTTTATTTTTTGGTCAGTTTATCATACTGATGGCCGATGAAAACGCAACAAATGTAGGCGGATGCAGTACCGACAGCAGTGTTCATCTCATTAAAGAAATTGAAAAACTATACAAGGTTTCTATGTTCGACAGACAGAATCTGGCATTTGCAGTAAAAGAAAAAATAGAACTTCTGCCACTGAATCAATTACAATATGCAGTTAATAATAATTTCATTCAGGCCGACAGTTTATACTTCAACAATCTTGTTCAAACAAAAGAAGAACTTGAAAATAACTGGCTGATCTCTGTAAAAAACAGCTGGCTCATGAAAAAACTTGAATTGAACAGGGAAAAGATATAAGCCCGTTTCCATTCATCCCGCATACCACTTTGTGGTAGTACAATACAACCCTGTTTATACCCGTTCAAACCCGTTTTACTTCAATTCAACAGCTGTGATTTTTGCTTAACATTTCATTGACGCCATCTATCCCTTTATAACTCCATTCCACTCAAAAACTTCAGAATTTTGTTTTGCAGATGTAACAAAAAAACTCGTTTTACGTCACATATGCACAAGTTCTTTGAAGAATATCTAAACACGGGTACCTAAAGTGTCAATAAATATACAATTTTCAAAAGTATTTGAAAATATAGTTGGCAGATAATTTACCCTGTTGTAACTTTGCATCGTCAAAACAAGGTACCCAAAGCTCCGGTCCAATTTGAAACACCGCCTTTGACAGTTTACTTCGAAAATCATCCCTGTTAAACTGCATAATGACGGGTACCAAGTAAAAAGAAACGCTTTAAGCCAGAAAGAAAAAAGCCCGATGACCAGTCAAATAGAAAAATCGACCGTTCATCAGATTAAAAAGCCAAACAAGGTATTATGTATTGCAAAGTACCAGTTTTAAATAGTATCTTTGTTATACAATCGAAAGAAACAAAAACCCGAAAGGGAATAATTAATAAGAACCTTAAACATCAAAAAAAGTCAGATGACAACAAAATTAACAGTGGCCTCCGAAATCAACGGAACACTTAAACAGACCAAAAACATCAGCAGAAGATTTAAACGCTTTACTGCTTCAGTAATCTTCATGGGCTTTGCCTTCTTAGCCATGTCTTTTACACAGGATGATACTACCAAGAAAGCAGAACAAAAGAATGTTACATCTATTACCAATGCAGAAGCCGACAGCTGCTGTACAGTAACCTTTGTAAGTGGAATTCAGCATGTTGTAATAACTAACAAAAATGCCTTTTCTGCCGATGTACGTATCAATAATATGGACATCACTACCTGGGTAAACAGCATGATGGCATATTCTTACAAAAAGATCAATGTAAGCTCAATTGGAACAGCAGACAGTAAAATGGATGTGAATTTCAGCACTGAAGAAACCATGAATCGTAAAAAGGCCGTTGCTTTCGTAAATAACATGAAAAATGAAGCTCTTGAAGCTGACGCTGAATTGAGTGAAGTATTCAACCAAACCGTAGCTGCCCCACTCTTTAGTGTAATGCTCAGAACAGAAACTGCAGAAGCTGACTTACTTATGGACAAAAGCCTTAGTGAAGATGCGGAAACAAGAATTAAGGCAGCTCAGTTCAGCAAAGCCATTGAAACAGGAAATGCAGATGATGAAATGGATTATATGCTCAATGCTTCAGGCTTAAAGAACTTCACTCCTGCCCTTAGTGCAGACGCTGACAGAAAAATGGATGATCTTTTAATTAAGAATACATTCAAAACTATTCGTTCAGCAGAAGCAATTGAAGCTGATAAAAGCATCGATGAGCTGGTAAATAACAAATAAAGTAAGATTTTCTCATATACAGTTGGTTTAGGTTTTCAGGGTTGATTTCTATCAACCCTTTCCTTTTTGTTAACCTTTCTGTAATTACAGGATCGGTAAATAATTATTACGAACTGCCTCGTAATTTCGTTTTTGAGAAGGTGAAAAGCTTTTTACAAAGAAGATTTCCTTCTCTGGCAACGCAGGATGACAGGTTTTTACTCGTCAAATAATCGGTTCGACCATTTTTAAAAACAATAAACACATACAGATGAAATTGCTTATTTCCTCTTTGGCAGTATTCCTTTTTGCAGGCACATTACATGCTCAGCAAATCGTGAATGAAGCGATCATTCAGATGAAAACTGAAACAACCAATCCGACCAATGATGGAGGCGCTCCCCCTTCTGTACCCGGCGATGGTGGTGAACAAAGAGTAACAATGCGATTTGGGGATGGCGAAATCAAATCAAAAATGTTTTTCAAAAATGGGATGACCAAGATTGAAAGTGATATGGGCATGGGTACCAACCAGGTAATTATTAACAGCAAAACAAAAATAACCACTACCCTTTTTGAGGCAATGGGAAGAAAGATGGGGTTCACTTCATCTGACAGTGCCATTCAACAAATGATGAATAGTCAGGATTCCGGCCGTCAACGTATCCGTCCGCAACAGTTCAACCCTGAAGTGTTTATTGAATACCTGAGTGAAACAAAAAAGATTGCAGGTATGGAATGTAAAAAAGCTCTAATCCGCTATAAAAACAGGAAGGGCGATGAAGAACAGCAAATTGTTTGGTACAGCCCTGAATTTATGCTGGGTGAAGGTTTTAGTATGAGAGATATGAATCGTATGGCAAACATTCCCGGTTTAAATAAATTGAAAGGTTTTCCGATGGAATTTGAAACAACAAGGCAAAATGGTGCAAAGGTTCATTACCAGGTTACAAAAGTTGATCTGAATGCAAAAGTGGATGACAAAACATTTGTAATACCAAAGGACTATGATGTTAAACCCATGAGTGAAATGAGACAACAGGGTGGAAGAAGCGGAAACGGTGAGTTCCAGATAAGAGTGAACGGATAATTATCAGAATAAACTAATTAAGCCCTGCTTTATATGCTGGGCTTTTTTATTTTCATCCCTGCATAGAATCCTCAATTTAAAAAGCGTGGCTCATTTCATTTATTTTTGCCGCTTAACAGAACAGCATGGCAATTCAGCAACAGATACAGCAGGCAGCAATTGACAGTTTGGAAAAATTGTATGACAAAACCTTCACAGCAAAGGATTTTCAGATAAATAAAACCAAACCTGAGTTTACAGGAGATTATACGATCGTTTTATTTTCTTTACTGAAGCCGCTTTCCAAAAGCCCGGATGCCCTAGGAAATGAATTGGGAAAACATCTTACTGAAACTCATGCCCAGCTGTTTACTTCTTTCAACATCATTAAAGGTTTTTTAAATCTTACCATAGCCGACAGTTACTGGACTTCTGTTCTGAACAGTAACTATAACAATCCTTCCTTTGGAAGAGGAGAACCAAAGCATAAAAAAGTGATGATTGAATATTCATCACCCAATACAAATAAACCACTGCATCTTGGTCATTTACGTAATAACTTTTTAGGCTGGAGCACTGCAGCCATCATCAATGCAAATGGATATGATACGGTGAAAACCTGCATCGTTAACGATCGTGGTATACATATTTGCAAGAGTATGATTGCCTGGCAACTCTTTTCAAATGGAGCAACACCTCAGTCAACCCATACAAAAGGAGACCATTTTGTTGGTGACTATTATGTGAAATTCAATGATGAATATAAAAAGCAAACGGAAGAACTGATTGTTGCCGGAATGAAAAAAGAAGAGGCGGAAAAAGAAGCTCCCATCATGAAAGCAACTACACAAATGCTGCTCGATTGGGAAGCAGGTAAGCCTGAAGTAATGCAACTCTGGAAAGAAATGAACAGCTGGGTATATGCAGGTTTTGATGAAACCTATCATCGTATCGG
>JANOIQ010000058.1:0-2116 GCA_031407835.1 Chitinophagaceae bacterium | reverse complement strand
GTTGAGTGTGTACATTGTATTTTTGAGGACTGTGCTGATACTTCGCCCAAGGCTTCGTACCACAAAGTACCAGCACGAATTAACGAAACAATTTTGAACAAGTAATGAGTACAATAGATCAATATACCAAAGCTATTGCTGTGTGCAGGGATATTTTTAAGAAAAAAACCATCGATTACGGAACCTCCTGGAGGGTGTACCGCACTATTTCCATCGTTGACCAGATCTATATCAAGGCCAAACGCATCCGCACTATCCAGGAAAAACAGGAGCAAAAAATAGACGATAGTTTTGCTTCAGAATTCAAAGGCATTCTGAATTACGCTGTAATTGGATTGATTCAACTCGATTTGAAAGAAGGTGAAGCTGAAGAGCTGCCGGTGAATAAAGTGCTGGAACTGTACGACGCAAAAATGACCAAAGCCCAGTTGTTGATGTTGGATAAAAACCATGATTATGGTGAAGCATGGCGTGAAATGAGCCAGGAAAGCTTTGTTGATTTGATTCTGGCCAAACTGCAACGCATCAGGCAAATATTGCTGAATGAGGGTAAGACGTTGGTGAGTGAAGGTATTGATGCCAATTATTATGATATCATCAATTATGCAGTTTTTGGATTGATCCTGATTGGAGAAGGAGTTCATCAGGGGTGAGGAGAGGAACGAGGCAGGATGTAAGATGCATGAGGTACGATGTAAGATGTAAGAAGAGTGATGTACGGTCGGAATGCTGAAGGCGGTCTGAACAATTTAAAAAAGAGATAACAATTTGCATGAAAGTAATACTCACAATTATCCGCTGGTTTGTTGGAATTCTGTTCATCTTTTCCGGATTGGTAAAAGCGAACGATCCGCTTGGATTGAGTTATAAGATGCAGGAGTTCTTTGAAGCATGGGGTGTACAGGGTTTTCATGAATACACACTGGCGCTTTCAATTATGATGAATGCATTTGAAATCATTGCAGGAGTTGCAGTGATCATTGGCTGGCGGATGAAACTTTTCAGCTGGTTATTATTGCTGCTCATCATTTTCTTTACGTTCTTAACCGGCTATGCATGGCTGGCAACAAATCCTGATGGAACAGCGAAATTTGCAAGCTGCGGCTGCTTTGGTGATTGCTTGCCATTAACTCCAAAACAATCTTTCTTAAAAGACTTACTCTTACTGGTATTGATTCTGATTATTTTCATTTACCGGAACAGCATGCAACCATTGTTTGCAAGAAACTGGATGAATGTGATGAAAATTACTACAGCAGTGATCCTGGCATTTGGATTTCAATGGTACACGTTGAAGTATTTACCGGTAGTTGATTGTTTACCTTTCAAAAAGGGAAATAACCTTTTTGAATTAAAGAAAATGCCGGCCGATGCCATCCCCGATAAATTTGAATATATATTTATTTATGAAAAGGAAGGGAAGAAGCAGGAGTTTACAATGAAGAATCTTCCCGACAGTACCTGGAAATTTGTTGACCGTAAACAGTTGCTTGTTGCAAAAGGAAAAAACAATGAACCGAAGATCAAGGACTTTGATCTTAAAAAAATTGATGGCGCTGATTTAACAAAGGATGTGCTGCTTCAATCCGGCACTTATTATTTACTATTTATAAAAAGCACCGATGATCTTCATACAAATGATTCGTGGCTAAAAGAAGTTTCAGCTATTTCCGCCAAAGAAAAACTGTTTATTGTTACGGCCGTGCCTGATGCAGTGAAGCTATTGTTCAAAGACAACAATGTATTAAGTCAGCTCACCGTTCTTTCCTGCGATGTTACAGCTATTAAAACAGCTGCACGTGCAATCCCAACTTTATATAAAATGAATGGCCCGGTGGTAGTGGATAAATGGAGTGCTGCCAGTTTTGATAAGATTGATTAACTTTAAATGGTAAACTTTAATTTATGGAAGAAATAATCTTTTTAGTTGAAGAAAGTCCGGAAGGAGGTTTTATTGCAAAAGCTTTAGGCGTTTCTATATTTAGTGAGGCAGATACAATGGAAGACTTGCGAAAGTTTGTTGTAGAAGCGGTGAAATGCCATTTTGATGATGAAAAGAAAAGAATTATACGGCTGCATATTGTGAAGGAAGAAGTGATTGCAGCATGAAAATTCC
>JANOIQ010000258.1:0-4139 GCA_031407835.1 Chitinophagaceae bacterium | reverse complement strand
CCTTTCTACCGTGAATTAAGACGATATGATGGAACCGTCAATAAAGATGTAAAGGCACAAAAAAGCTGGCAGGTAGTTGGAGGCATTGATTATAATTTTAAAGGCTGGGGCAACAGGCCGTTTAAATTACAGGCGGAAGCGTATTACAAACACATGTATGATGTAGTACCATATGATATTGACAATGTGCGTATTCGTTATTTCGGCAGCAACAGTGCCAAAGCATATACCACAGGTATTGAAGCAAGAATATTTGGGGAACTGGTGAAGGATGCAGAAAGCTGGGTGAGCATTGGTTTGATGCGTTCAAGAGAAAATCTGGACAATGATCAGTGGTATAATTACAAACTGGATTCATTAAACAATCCAATCGATAGTGTATTGGTACAGGGTGGATGGATCAGAAGACCGACTGATCGGTTCTTAACCTTTGGCATGTTTTACCAGGATTATTTAGCAACGAATAAAAACTTCAAGTTTTCCATGAACTTATTATATGGTACCAACCTGCCCTATAATATTCCCAACAGTGTAAAATACAGGAATGCATTAACCATTGATCCGTATATCCGTGTTGATTTTGGGTTCAGTGCATTGTTGCTGGATGGTGAAAGCAGCAAAAGAAGAAGTCATAATCCTTTCAGAGAATTCAACAGCATCTGGGCAAGCCTGGAGATCTTCAATGTTATTGACCGGCCCAATACAATTTCTTACATGCTTATTAAAGATTTCAGCAACACTGTTTTCTCTATCCCTAACCGTTTAACTCCACGCTTAATTAATTTTAAGATTGTAGCGAGATGGTAAGTTTACAACTTTGGCAAAGTTGAAAAGCACGGTTTCATTTGTTACAGGCAATTTAAAACTTTGCCGAAGTTTAGTTTCTAAATAATATATTCAGTAGATTAATTTCAGTAAATCCAAAAACGATTCCCATGCCATCAACTCCTCTGCACCAGTTTCTGAAGAATGAAAAGGAACATCCGAATGATATTTTTCTCCGTCAGCCTTTTAATGGTATCTGGAAAGAATGGACCTGGAGCCAGGCCGGTGATGAAAGCAGAAGAATAGCTACTGCATTAAAAGCATTGAATCTTCCTGCTAAAAGTCATATCGCCATTCTCTCTAAAAACTGTTCACACTGGATGATGGCTGATATAGCCATTATGATGGCAGGTTGTGTTTCAATACCCATCTATCCTACTTTAACAGCAGCATCGATACAACCAATCCTTGAACACAGTGATGCCAAAGCAATTTTCATTGGTAAGCTTGATGATTTCTCATCGCAGGAAAGTGCAATTTCCAACAACCTGGTTCGCATTGGATTTGATGATTATGAACGTAAAGAAAAAAACAGCTGGAATGAACTTGTTCAGCAATCAGCTCCATTAACCGAAGTATATAACTGGACCACTGACGAAATACTTACTATTATCTATACCTCCGGCACAACAGGTAAACCCAAGGGTGTAGTTCATACAGCAGGAAATTTTGATGCGGTATTAACAGTTGCCATAAAAGATCTTCAGTTAACCGACAGGTCTGTGCTATTTTCTTACCTGCCGCTCAGTCATATTGCAGAACGTGTAGGTGTTGAAATGAATGGGCTATACAGTGGCTCCACTATTTCCTTTGCCGAATCAATTGAAACCTTTGCAAAAAATGTGGAAGAAATTCAACCGCAATTATTTTTTGCTGTACCACGTTTATGGGGAAAGTTCAGAGAAGGCATCCTGAAAAAAATTCCACAGAAGAAATTGAACCTGCTTTTATCCATTCCTGTTATTAATGGTATTGTAAAAAAAGGAATTCGAAAAAAGCTCGGCTTATCAAGAGCAACACATATTTACAGCGCTTCAGCGCCCATATCAGTTGATATGCTGAAATGGTTTGACAAACTTGATGTAAAAATCATACAGGCATTAGGTATGACGGAAGATTGTGTGTATGCACACTTTGAAAGACCTTTTGAATACCGCCATGGATCAGTGGGAAAACCATTCAGCGGACTGCGTGTAAAAATTTCTGAAGAAGGTGAATTAAGAGTAAAAAGTATTGCCAATATGAAAGGCTACTACAAAGAACCGGAACTTACTGCTGAAATGTTTGATGAAGAAGGCTATTTAAAAACCGGCGATATCTGCGAATATGACCATGATGGTTTTTTATATGTTACAGGCCGCATAAAAGATCAGTTTAAAACAGATAAAGGAAAATATATTTCCCCTGCTCCTATTGAAATGAAGTTGCTCGCCAATACAGATATTGAGCAAACCTGTGTGGTAGGTATGGGCATTCCGCAGCCCATTGCGTTGATCACCTTATCTGATATAGGTAAACAAAAAACAAAAGAAGAGTTGATGGTGAGTTTAGCCGCTTCCCTTGATGCAGTTAACCCATCTCTGGAACATTTTGAACATTTGGGGAAAGCTGTGATCATGCGTGAAAACTGGTCAATAGAAAATGGACTGCTCACTCCTACTTTGAAAGTAAAACGTAACCAGGTGGAAAAAATTCATCAGGCGTTTTATCCAGTATGGTTTCAACAAAAAGGAAAAGTGATCTGGGAATAATCTTTTCTTTGCATCATTGATGAACCCCGAAGCAACTTTACAAACATTTCAGTTTGATGATTATCATGTGCAGGCTTATGTGCCTGATGCATTGCTATTGCAGCAATGGTTTACAGCAAAGCTAAATACTAATCCATCTTTTCCATCACCTTACTGGGCACAGCTATGGCCTGCAGCAAGAGCGCTTTGCCAATTTCTGGCAGAACAACCGCATTGGGTACAGGATAAAAAAGTACTGGAACTTGCAGCTGGTTTAGGATTGCCTTCTTTATTGGCAGCGCAGTTTGCAAAAGAAATTACCTGCAGCGATTATATACCAGAAGCAGCAGACTGCATACAACGTTCCATTGAGTATAATGGTTTCCAAAACATGCAGGGCTGTGTACTTGACTGGAATGCTTTACCAGCTCACCTCACAGCAGATGTATTATTAGTAAGCGACATTAACTATGAACCGGCTGTATTTGAAACAATCTATAAAGTGATTGCCGGATTTTTAGACGCCGGTACAATCATTCTGCTGTCAACTCCCCAACGGCTAATGGCAAAACCTTTTATTGAACGCTTGGTTCCGTTTTGTATTCTTCAAAAAGAAATCACTATAAAGGAGACTTTACCTCAAACCATCTGTACTGTTTTGGTACTGAAGAAATAAGATTCATTCAATCTTCTCATAACCTCACCGTAAATTCTCTGTGTTCAACAGTGTTTTTATTCGTAACCAGTACAATGTGCAAAACTTACAATTGCCAGCTATTTCATTTCTCCTTAAAAAACCATTTCTTGTGCTGTATCGTTAACCGGAAACCTGTTTCAGATGCACCAGCAACCTATCATTCAACTCAGCAAGCGCCTGCTTCTTTTTGTACTGCTGTTTTTTATTACCAGTACTGAAACCATTGTTTACTGTCAATCAAAATGGGCAACCGATCTCAATGCAAATTTTGGTTGCAATATCTGGCTCCATCGAAGTAAACAACAAAAATTTCCGGGCATCAGGGTCTTTTCTTCTGTAAGTATTATTGGTACTTACAATAAACATTACATGCTTCACTACGGGCCATCCATCAGCATTTATACAAAAACGATTGGTGCCAATTTAAATCCGCTGGTTGGCGATATCCAAATAGATTTCACCAATAGTTTTTCCATTGGAGCTGGCTGGGGAAGAAATATGCAGTATCTGAAACAACTGCGTACACTGCACAATGGCGATTACTACAACCTCATCACCAATCAGCGGAATGCACTCTTTCTTTCTACCAATTTTCTGCTCAATAATCACAGGCGAAATCAAATTCTCGGTGCCATCAGCGGAACCTTTGGTGACATCGGTGTAACGTATAATAATGATGCAGTGCCGTTTAATAAATTAGGATTGTCAGATGGATTCGATCGTTACTGGACAGGAGGCGGCACCATGTTTATTCATCATCCCAAAGGTTTTAACAGAGTTGAATTTGGATATGATCAGTATACCGGTTACAAACCATTGTTATACGAACTGGCCAATATCATCGGCATCAGTGTTCCCTTATATGGCGATTCATCACAAAAGAAAAA
>JANOIQ010000257.1:0-5567 GCA_031407835.1 Chitinophagaceae bacterium | reverse complement strand
AAGTAAGTGCCATAGCCGGTTAACAGGTTTTGTTCAAACTGTCCAACCCAACGGGTGCCATCGTCCCAGTAGTAAGCACCATAACCATTACGCTTCCCGTCTTTAAAATAACCAAAGTAGCGATCATTACCACTGTAATACTTCATCCCGTAACCGTCATCACAATCGCCGTTCAGACATCCAGTAGTGCCAACCGGTTTGCTGTAGTAGGAAATTTTGCCTAAATATTTTCCTTTACCGAAAAGCCCTGTTTTCTTTGTGCCGTCCGGATAGGTTTTTTCTCCTTCACCTTCAAATTCACCTGCTTTAAATTCACCAATATATTTAGTACCATCCTTAAATTCCATCACACCAAAACCATAAAAAACATCGGCAATACTTTCACCAAAGAATTTTTCACCTGTACTCCATTTATAAACGCCATAGCCTTCCCGTTTATCATCAGAAAATTCACCTTCATAAATATCGCCGTTCGCATATTTAAATTTGCCGAAGCCAGAGCTGCAGTTTCCAGATAAACAGCTTTGTGCGAATGAAGTGGTTGAAAAAGAGAGAAACAGAAGCAGGGTTAAGCCAATTGCCTTCATCGTGGGTTAATTTTGGCTAAGTTAACAAGGTTTCAACACTTATTCAATACCGTGTAAGCGGTATTAACAATTGTAAGTTTATTTCAAAACTACAGGAACCGTCCCCTTATCTTTGTCAATAAAAGTTTTTGCCCATGGAGTTTCAATTTTCTGAAGAGCAACTGATGATTCAACAGGCTGCACGTGATTTTGCAAAAAACGAGTGCTTACCGGGCGTTATAGAACGGGATGAATTGCAGAAGTTTCCAAAAGAACAGATCAGCAAACTGGCCGATCTTGGTTTTATGGGAATGATGGTCGACCCCAAATATGGTGGATCGGGCATGGATACAGTAAGCTATGTTCTGGCAATGGAAGAAATCAGTAAGATTGATGCAAGTGTGAGTGTTTGCATGAGTGTAAACAATAGTTTGGTTTGTTATGGCTTACAGGAATATGGAAGTGAAGAGCAAAAAGTGAACTACTTAACTCCGTTGGCACAGGGAAAAAAAGATGGTGAATTATACATCGGGGCTTTTTTGCTCAGCGAACCGGAAGCGGGGAGTGATGCCACCTCACAGCGTACCACAGCCGAAGACAAAGGCGATCATTACCTGATCAATGGTATCAAAAACTGGATTACCAACGGATCATCTGCGTCGGTTTATCTGGTGATTGCACAAACAGATGCATCTAAAGGCAGCAGAGGGATCAATGCATTTATTGTAGAAAAAAGCTGGCCCGGTGTTACTGTTGGAGCCAAAGAAAATAAACTGGGCATTCGGGGAAGCGATACACACAGCATTTCCTTTCAGGATGTAAAAGTGCCCAAAGAAAACAGGATAGGGGCTGATGGCTTCGGATTTTCATTTGCAATGAAAACACTTGCAGGCGGACGCATTGGTATTGCAGCCCAAGCCCTCGGTATTGCCAGTGGTGCGTATGAACTGGCATTGAACTATTCCAAGCAACGCAAAGCATTTGGTAAGGAAATCATGCATCACCAGATAATACAGTTTAAACTGGCAGATATGGCCACAAGAATTGAAGCCTCCCGTTTACTCTGTTTAAAAGCAGCCTGCGATAAAGATGAAAAGAAAGATTATACAGTAAGTTCTTCCATGGCCAAAGTATTTTCAAGCGAAACAGCTATGTGGACTGCAACAGAAGCCGTACAGATTCATGGTGGTTACGGTTTTGTAAAAGAATTTCATGTAGAGCGTTTAATGCGTGATGCAAAGATTACACAGATCTATGAAGGTACCAGTGAAGTGCAGCGGATTGTAATCAGCAGAAGTATACTTAAATAGATTCGTTATAAAATGATCATATTAAAATGTGCAAACGATCAAATGTTTGCACATTTTTTTTAAACTCTTTATGGTATTTTGTGCGCTCTTAACCTCAACTAAAAAATTAACCGTGAGCATCATCGAAATTTCGTCGCTGAAAAAGCAATACAACAGTAACTATGTTTTAAAAGGGATCAATCTTTCCATTGATGCCGGACAAATAGTTGGATATATAGGGCCAAACGGAGCCGGAAAAAGTACTACTATCAAAATCCTCACCGGTATAATTGGCGATTTTGAAGGTGATGTGTCTGTACTGGGATTTGATGTAAGAAAAAACCCCATTGAAATAAAACAGAAAATAGGTTACATACCTGAACAGGCAGCACTGTATGATGTACTTACACCTATTGAATATTTACATTTTGTAGGCAAATTGTACCAGATGGAAGATGCTGTGATTGAAAAAAAATCAATGGATTTACTGCGCATTTTTGAATTAAGTGATAAAGCCACATCCCGCATGAATGGCTACAGCAAAGGCATGAAACAAAAAGTATTACTCATCAGCGGTTTAATACATAATCCTGAAATTATTTTTTTAGATGAGCCATTAAGCGGATTGGATGCTAATGCAGTGATATTGGTAAAAGAAATATTGGCACAGCTGAAACATAGCGGCAAAACCATTTTCTATTCCTCACATATTATGGACGTAGTTGAAAAAATAAGTGACCGGATCATTATCATTGATAAAGGTGAAGTAATTGCAGATGGCAGCTTTGAAACACTAAAGAACAATGCACATGCAGGATCGCTTGAAAAAATATTTACTTCACTTACGGGCGGATCAGAGTTACATCAGAATACAGCCGGACAATTTATTGAAATTTTAAAAAGCTAAGCATGGACAAACTGATTCTAAAATTCGTTTTATTCTGCTCAAAAATTTTAATCGGGCAGGGGGTAGACTTTGAACGGCTGAAAATAATTGCTGAAACAAAAGTGCTGATGGATCGGCGCCGGGTTTATATGAACTGGAAACAAAACCAGCAAAAAGAAAACAGCAACCCACTAATGATAACGCTGATCATCTATGCTGTATTTGGTTTATTTATCGGTATCATGGTTTTTACATTAAATTCATTGGTACTGAATATGGTGTTTATTCATGGTTATGTTTTATTCATGATGGCCATGACAATGATTACTGATTTCAGTTCAGTATTACTTGATACAACTGATAACCAGATTATACTGCCAAAGCCGGTTAACAGTAAAACCTTGTTTGTGGCAAGACTGGTGCACATCTTAGTGTACCTGCTGCAGTTCACCATTGCTTTAGCTATTTTTCCCATCATCTTTATTTTCATCAAGTTTGGAATACTGACCGGCATTGCTTGTGTTGGAACAATTTTATTGACAGTAGCATTTGCAGTGTTCATCACTTTTCTTTTGTACGCTTTGATATTAAGATTCAGCAATGAACAAAAGATAAAAGATATTGTAGGATACTTTCAAATTTTCATGACGATCTTCTTTGCAGTAGGTTTCCAGGTGATTCCACGGCTCATCAATTTAGATCAGCTTACGGCCAACTTTCAGCTGCATTGGTATTCTTATTTTTTACCGCCGGTATGGATGGCGCTTACATTGGAAGCCGTCAATCAATTTAATTTTGATTCCATCCACCTGCTAATGATTTTCTGTGCAGTAGTATTACCCGTTTTTACGTTTTGGATAATGATCAAATATCTTGCGCCATCTTTTACGGGTAAGTTAGCTGCTATGAACAGCGATTCAGGTGATAAGAAAAATGTACTGACAGCTGCACAAACAACTGCGAGTATTTCTGAAAAACTTTCTCCGGTGTTCTGCAGTTCAAAAACAGAGCGTGGAAGTTTTGAAACAGTATGGAAAATAACCGGAAGAGACAAGGGGTTTAAGATGCAGTTTTATCCCAGCCTGGCCTACATCTTTATTTTCATCTTCATCTTTGTATTTAAGAGCGGACAGGATGCAATGACTTTGTGGAATAATTTATCCACTACAAAGATGTTCCTGTTTTTTATTTATATGCCAATGTTCAGCATTGCAGGCAGCATGGCCTTTATTACAACGAATGAAAATTTCCAGGCTTCCTGGATTTACCAGTCAACACCTGTTGCAAAGCCGGGCCATTTAATCAGTGGGGGATTAAAAACAATCATTATTAAGTTTTTCATGATCATCTACCTCATCATGTTTGCCTTTGCATTATATGTATGGGGTATTTCAATTGTGGATGATTTTATACTGGGCTTTTTTAATAATATGCTGCTTTTCTTATTAATGACAAACCTCTCTGATCATTATCTTCCTTTTTCAAGACAATTGAATACAAAGCAGCAAACCGGTAAGTTTGTACAAACATTATTGCAAATGCTGTTGATTGCAGCGCTGGTTGGCTTACATTATTTAGTAACCGGTAACAACTGGCTTCCTTTAATAATACTTCCATTTTCCATTGCAGGATGTTATCTGTTGCTGAAAAGAATTCAAAACTTAGACTGGCTGAAAATATCTTTCTAACATGCCTGTAAATATTCATTCATACAACGAAATAAAAACAGAACTGGATAGTGCCAATATCACATTGGTTGCGGTAAGTAAAACAAAACCTGTTGAAGATATCCTTGAACTGTATAAACTTGGTCAACGGGATTTCGGCGAAAACTATGTGCAGGAGTTAGTGGATAAACATGTATTGCTTCCGAAAGATATCCGCTGGCATTTCATTGGTCATCTGCAAAGTAACAAAGTGAAATACAATGCGCCCTTTGTTCATTTGATTCACGGAGTGGATAGTTTGAAACTCCTGAAAGAAATCAATAAAGAAGCAGGTAAAAATAATCGGGTGATTGATGTGTTGCTGCAGGTTTATATTGCACAGGAAGAAACTAAGTTTGGTTTGGATGAAGATGAGTTGAAAACTGTTATGCAGGAATCTGTAAATTTAAATTATGTTAAGATCAAAGGTTTAATGGGAATGGCTTCTTTTAGCAATGATTTGCAAAAGGTGAGGGGAGAGTTCAGCAACCTGAAAACAATTTTTGACAGGCACACCCAATTTTCCGTTTTGAGTATGGGTATGAGCGGCGATTATAAAATGGCTGTTGAAGAAGGAAGTACAATGGTGCGGATCGGAAGTTTGCTGTTTGGGGCAAGAAGTTAATTACTTCTTTTTTCTGAAGATAAAGTAGAGCATCAGTAGTATTCCAACTATAAGCAGCAGCGGAATCATGTATAACTGAAAAGCATTTTTTTTTACAATTTCTTTCCTGTCTGCTGCACTGATTTTATTAACCCTCACTTCATTTTTATCGTTGTATTCCATTACCCAGAAATCACCGTTGGGTGCAACAAGTCCGCTTACAGGCTTCCAGTTGCCAGCAGATTTATAAACAGTGATGATGAATTTACTCTTTTCAATCTTTTTAATGACGCTGCCTGTTGCGATGTAAAGATTCTTTTTGTTATCGCTCCAGATACTCATGATGGAATGTGCATCTGCTTTACCAGCAGTATCTGTATCATTCACAGCTTTTAAAAAGAGCTCAATAGAATCTGCTTCCGGAAACCAATAGAGATCAGCACCGTTATTAAAGTATAAATCACCATTTCCCGTTAAATGCAATCTCCCTATAGAGGATAAAGATTTTGAACCCAG
>JANOIQ010000021.1:0-2128 GCA_031407835.1 Chitinophagaceae bacterium | reverse complement strand
CTGGAAAAAAGTAGTAAAAAGAACCTTTCTCATTTTCATCATCGGTTTGTTATTGCACTGGAGTCCCTTCATTAAATGGAGCGGAGATCATATTGCATTGAAATCACTCGATAACCTGCGCATCTTTGGTGTGCTGCAGCGCATTGCGGTCTGTTACTTTTTTGCTTCAGTGATCGTGTATTATTTCAAACAGAAGGGGGCTTTCGTTATGGGCGCCGTTTTATTGTTATTCTATTGGATGCTGTCACTTGCTTTGGGAACTCCCGGTGATCCTTACAGTTTGAAGGGCTGGTTTGGCACTGATATCGACAAAGCAATTTTAGGTGAAGCACATATGTATAAAGGAGAAGGGGTTGCTTTTGATCCCGAAGGTTTGATGAGCACGTTTGCCGCCATTGTGCAGGTGATCTTTGGATACCTTGTTGGAGATTATATTCAGAAGAAGGGTAAAACCTTTGAAACAGAGTTCGGTAACACAAATAAAAACAGTACAAATGGATCGTACCAAATGATTGCTTCTCTTTTTGTAATAGCCACCTTACTCATCATCACTGGTTTTATCTGGGATATGGTTTTCCCCATCAACAAAAAAATATGGACCAGTTCTTATACAGTGTATACAACCGGGCTCGCCATTTACACCATTGCCACCATGATTTATTTTATTGAATTAAAACAGGCAACAGGGTGGCTCACCAAATTCTTTGATGTGTTTGGAAAAAATCCATTGTTCATTTTTGTATTGAGTGGTTTTTTGCCAAGGTTACTCGGCCTCATTCGGATTCCAAACGGAATCAATGCAGAAGGACATCCAAATTATCTCAGCCCCTTTGGATGGTTCTATGAAAAAATATGCAAACTCATTCCGGGTGCTCCGGAGAATGGTTCTTTGTTTTATGCCATCTGTATGATTGTGATGTACTGGGCCATCTGTTACTGGCTCGATAAAAAGAAGATTTATATCAAAGTGTAAGGGTTACCGCAAAGACACCAAGATGCTAAGAAAAGAAGACGCAGGTCGGCCCGCCTTAACGGTCTGACCAACCCTTGAACAAAATTTACTTCCATGTAAATCCGTGTAATCCGTGGCTAAAATAATTCACATCTTACTTTGCGGCTCCGTGCCTTTGCGGTTAAACAAAAAATGATTCAGCAACAGCAACACTGTCCAGCTTACCCACATCAACTAATACATCACCGCTGTGATCGTACCCAAGTATGTGCTGATCTGTTGCCAGGTCTAAATATGTTTCTGTTAAAGAAAATTTTCCTGTTTGTCTGATGAGTGAAAAAACCTTTGGCTCAAATACCACCACGCAGCTGTATGCTTTTTCAACCAACTGTTTTGCTTTTGTTTCAGCAGATAGAAGATGCGGGCCTTTCTCTTCTCCCGTTACATTATTTCTCCAGCCGCACAACCTGTTTTCATCATCAAACAAAAAATTTCTTGCTGTTTTCCTGTTCGTTACCGCAAATGAAACTAATGGTTTGTGCTGCTGATGAAATGCAAGCAGCTTATCTAAATGAAGATTGGTGAGTATATCAACATTAATCGTTACAAAGAGCTCCGTTCCTTCAAGCAATGGTCTTGCTTTTAATAATCCTCCTCCTGTTTCCAGTACCTCATCTCTTTCATCACTGATGAATACATTGCTTCCCCATCCATTATTTTTTTCAACAGCATCAATAATCTGATCGGCAAAATGATGCACATTCACTACCACATCTGTAATACCATACTGTTGCAGGTATTCAATATTCCGTTGCAGTAAACTTTTCCCATTCACCAATGCCAAAGCCTTTGGATGTTGATCTGTCCATGGTTTAAAACGTGTGCCCAACCCTGCTGCAAAAATCATTGCTTTAAGCCACCTCCGCCCCCTAAAGGGGGAACTTGTATCATCTTCATTAAACGTAACATTCATTACTATAAAGTTTATTGTATTTACACTCTTTTAGGTTTTAAAACCCCGAATGATAACTTCGGTGGGGATGGAGGTTTAATATGTTTTATTAATCCAGTTCTTCGCATCCTGTATCAAATGTTTCAGTTCAATCTTTACGCCGTATTTATTTTTGATATGTCTTGCCAGTGCATCAGCAGCATAAACACTTCGGTGCTGACCAC
>JANOIQ010000561.1:0-2428 GCA_031407835.1 Chitinophagaceae bacterium | reverse complement strand
CAGTTATCCGTTATTTCATAACTGGCGTTTTGGCGATGGCGGATTATCAGATGCTGCCAATCCGGTGCATACCTACCAGCTGCCGGGCACTTATCGTGTTGTTCATTATATTAAGGACACATTACGGAACTGTTACGATTCGGCAGTAAAAGAAATTACCATTGCTGCTTCATGTGATCTGCTGCAGCCGAAATTTGAATGGAGAAGAGATTCTTCAAATCCTGCAAAGATCATTTTCCTGAATTATTCTCAACCCAACGCTCCGCCAACTGTAATCACTTATAAATGGAGCTTTGGTGATGGTACTTCATCCAATGAAAAAAATCCTGTTCACCTTTATACAACTCCGGGCCAGTATAATGTTTGCTTAACCATCCGTTATGCCAATGCCAATTGTGAAAAAACATTCTGCGGCATTGTTACAGTTCCGCCATCCTGTGATTTTCAACCTTACTTCAGCTGGACAGTTGATCCGGCAAATCCTTTGACAATTAAATTCACCAATCAAACTGCTGTTACAAGCGCCGCTGCGAAAATTAAATGGAGTTTTGGTGATGGCACTTCAAGTGCTGACTGGAATCCAACACATACGTATACAAAAGCAGGGGTTTACAATGTTTGTATCAGGATTGAACTCAGTCCAAATTGTGTAAAAGAAATTTGTAAGGAAGTAGTTATCAGAGCATGCACAATTGAACCTGCATTTACATGGGCACTCGACAGTGTACTTCCTTTACGTGGAGTGAAATTTTATAATCAAACCCTGGCAACTGTTGCAAACCCTGCCAGTGTTAAATGGAACTTTGGTGATGGCACAGGAAGTACTGAATGGAGTCCATTCCATCAGTATCAGCAACCTGGTACTTACAAAGTTTGTTTACGGATTGAATTCTTCGCCGGTTGCGTAAAAGAAGTTTGTAGAGAAGTAGTTATTCCTGCACCAACCGGTTGTGAGCAATTGAGTTTGTTTAAGATTGAACGCATCAGTGCAGAACCTAACAGCTTTGTATTCCTCGCAGAGTTCAACAACTCAACATTAAAATATACCTGGACGTTTGGTGATGGCACTGGTGCAACCGGACCTTATGCAAAACATAAGTATGATCGCCCCGGCCGTTACAATGTTTGTTTAACTGTATACCGTGGAGATAATTGTGCATCCACCACCTGTAAAGAAGTAGTGGTTGGCACTTTGAATTGTGAGCAGACGATTGTAAAATTTGAATACCAGCGTCTCAACGCTGCGGGCAATATCATTAAATTTAAAGCTGTCAGCAACCAACCGATTCTTTCTCAACGCTGGACTATTTATAAAAGTAACAGCACCGTTCCTGTCATCATCAATACAAATGATCCCACCTATACATTCCAGGATACAGGATGGTACAAAGCATGTCTGCGTGCTATTACAGTAAATGGTTGTGTAAAAGAATACTGTGAAGCAATCCGTATTCAGCAGGTTCCTTCAGTATGTACGTTGCAGATAATGCCAAACCCTGTAACCACAACGGCTAATTTTAAAGTACAGGTTGAAACAGCACAGGTGGTGATTGCATCCATCATAGATATTACCGGAGTAAGAAAAGCAGTGTTTTATTTAAATGCAACTACGGGTATCAATTCTTTTGCCATACCAACAGGAACGCTTCCAACAGGGTATTATACACTGGAAGTAAAAATTGGTAACCGGGTTTGTGCCGGACGGTTTCAGAAAATAAATTAAGACGGGAAGGTTTATAATAAAGAACAGGCCATTCAACTTTGTATGGCCTGTTTTATTTTGCAAGTAATTTTATTAATGATCATGATTTATTCCAATCTGATCAATTTCCTTATGCAATGCATTTTCTCTGTTTGATCCAAGATATTGTGCACTACCAAAACCGAGAATAGGGAAAAAGATAAAAGGGAGAAAGAGAAGCCCTAATGTAAAGCTTGTATCTTTCCCAAAGTTCTTACTCAATAAATTTAATAACCATACACTCCAAATAAATCCGAAAATTGGAATGAAACATAATAAACCCCACCACATTGGTTTGCCTGCAATTTCTGCTGCAACCATGTTGTTATAAATAGGAATTATACATTTCCATCCATTTTTTCCAGCTTTCTGAAAAGTCTTCCACAAACCAAGAATAAAAGGAACAAAAAAAAGTAGAATGTAAGAAAAGAAAAAAATCAACTGAAGAACACCATTATTATAGGGCATAAAAATAGGCTTGATTATAACGAAGTTATGAGCTGAAGATTATCGCCCAAACATTTTTTCCAGCTCTTCTTTTTTCAGTTCCATATAAACCGGAACACCATTGGAAGTTGCATTAGGAGTTGAACAGTTAAATAAATCTTCCACCAGCTGTTTCATTTCTTTTTGTGAAAGAGAGCGGCCGGGTTTAATACTGTGCTGACGTGCCAGTGAACGGATGAG
>JANOIQ010000537.1:0-5314 GCA_031407835.1 Chitinophagaceae bacterium | reverse complement strand
TGCCGGCCTGCCCACATATCTGCAAAAATGATGTTTGAATTATTCGGATCAATGGTTACCTGTATGGCTCCTGTATTTTCATCTTTATACAATACCTGTTCCCATGTTTTACCACCATCCATCGTTCTGTACACACCACGTTCTTTATTGGGTCCGTAAGGATGACCAAGTGCTGCAACAAAAACCCTGTTCTCATTCATTGGATCAATGGCCATGCCGCCAATTTGCTGTGCATCTTTTAGTCCGGTGTTGATCCATGTCTTCCCCCCATCAGTTGTTTTATAAATACCATCGCCAACAGAAAGATCGGGACGCTGCAACCCTTCACCACTTCCCACATACAATACATTAGGGTTGGAAGGAGCAACAACAATATCTCCAATGGAACCCGTTGGCTGCTCATCAAAAATGGGAAACCATGTTCTGCCATAGTCGGTTGTTTTCCATACACCGCCATTGTTTACACCAATATAAAATACATTCGGTTGTTGTGGTACACCTACTGCACCTACCGTTCTGCCGCCACGATGCGGACCAATCATCCGCCATTGCATGCTGTTGAAATAACCGGCATCAAAAGGTTGTGCTGAAAGAATAGTTGTAATAAGAGTTACTGCGAAGATGGAAAGAATGAGTTTGCGCATAATGAAGAAATATATTCTAAGATAATGAATTATCAATGCTCCCTCAATTTGTTATGAAATGCGTTTGTTAACCTTAAATTATGTTAAAGCTATTTGCGATGTCTATTGCTTCTGTAATACAAATATTAGCTTTCAATTCTAAAACAGTAAAATGAAGAATAACCAAAACATTCTGTTTCTGCTTTTAATTCCTCTTGCAATTGCTAACCCTTGCTTTTCACAAACGCCGGTTCAGGATGATAAAGCGAATGCAATTACTGTTCGGGGCATTATAATGGAAAAAGATAGTAACCAGTCATTAGCTTATGTAAGTATTGGAATACCTGGTAAATCGCTGGGAACTGTTTCAGACAGTATGGGTCATTTTACAATGATTATTCAGAAAGAAAATCTTACTGATACCCTGCTTATAAGTCTTGTTGGTTATGAAAGCAGGTATGTATCCATCCGGGATCTTGTTGCAGGCAATAAAATCATTATTGAGTTGATAAAAAAATATTATGAGTTACAGGAAGTTGTTATTGGCAATGTGCAGGGATTAGTTTCTGAAGTTGCAGGAAGAAAATCAGATGGGAAAGCGCTTCAATTTTCATTTATTGATAAAAATGCAAAAGCCAATTGTCTTGGATCAGAAATTGGAGTAAAAATTAAACCCGGGAAGACTCCGGCTTTATTACAGGATTTTAACTGGAACTTATCAGGCAATAACCTGGAAAGTATAAAGTTCAGAGTAAATGTTTATTCGCTGAAAAACAATTTGCCGGATACCTTACTTTCTAACGATGAAATTTATGTAATTGTGACCAATGCAAAAACCGGGTGGAATAAAATTGATCTCACTCCGTATCATATTACAGTTAACGCTGATTTTGTTATTTCTTTAGAATGGGTAGAGAACAGTGTGAATGAAAAAGAAACCCCAAAAGTTTTTCTCCCAGGTGGAATTTCTCTTTCAAACACAAGTTACTTCAGGCTCAAAAGTCAGGATAAATGGAAAAAGGGAAGTGTAAGTATTAGTTTTTACGTTACGTTATTGCATTAATTAAATAGCTTAACAACAACAGAAGAATTTAAGAAAGAACAAGTGAATATTTATTTAGTAAGCAACCGTCGGTGATAATTGATCTGTCCCAAATGATAAGCCAAATGTGCAGTAAGATGAACAAGGAAATATTCTGTTGATGTTTTTTCAGCAAAAACCAACAGCGGGTATTCTTTTTGTAAGTCTTCTTCGGTTAACAGATCAATTGCATTGTTTACAACTAGGATGGTTGCTTCCACTTTGCTGATGAGCTCAGCACGGGGAATATCTTTCAATGAAAATTCCAGATCCCTGTTTCTAACATAACCTGTGTGACCAATCCCGGCACCGAGATATGCATTGAGATTGCCAACTAAATGCAGACAAAGATTACCTGCTGAGTTAGCAATGTTTTTTTCAACAATCCAGATAGTTTCTTCATTTGGGTATAATTCCAGTTCGGCTTTTAATTTATTCAGGTCTCTTGTAAAAAGAGTTTTTAATACTGTTGTAAGCATGGTTTTTCTGTTTAGTTTCTTTCAATAACCTTATTTCAATTTAATGTAAATATGCCTAGTATTATTTTTCCCGGTTAACCGTTCATCAATTTCAAAACGGTGAATGCTTTTAATGAGTGGAAGCATTTTTGTAAAGCCATAGTTTCTCGGATCGAAATCAGGTTTTTTCTTTAAGATGAAATTTCCGAGATCGCCCAAGAAAGCCCAGCCGCTGTCATCTGCCAGATCAGTAACACTTTCAGTCAACAGCTTTATTAATTCATGATTGGTATTAGTTGCTGTTTTTTGAGCCGGCTTGGTTGCTGTTTTCGCTGGTTTGCTTCCCTGCGGTTCAGGTTTCTTTTCTTCCACCTTTAATATTTCGATATAGATAAATTTATCGCAGGCGGTAATGAATGGCGTGAGTGTTTTCTTTTCGCCCATGCCGATCACTTTCATGCCTGCTTCCCGTAAGCGGATGGCGAGCCTTGTAAAATCACTGTCGCTGGAAACAATACAGAAACCATCCACTTTACCTGAGTATAAAATATCCATGGCATCAATGATCATGGCACTGTCGCTTGAATTTTTGCCCGTTGAATAACTGTATTGCTGAATGGGTGTAATGGCATTTTCCAGTAACACATTTTTCCAGCCTGCAACCGTTGGCTTGGTCCAGTCGGCATAAATACGTTTGAAAGTAGGAGTGCCCAGTTTGGCAATTTCTTCCAGCATCTCTTTGATGTTGGCATACGGCACATTGTCTGCATCAATTAATACAGCAAGGCGTAGATCCTGTGTAAAGTTGTCCATAATTCAGGTTTTATTTCGAGTTGTGTTTAAAATTACAGGAAATAAAACTGTATTGGCAGCTATGAAATTTTATTCTCTTTTTGCTGGCTGTGAAAGTTATTCAGGAAATGCGAAGGAGTATATCCAACATAAAAAAGCAGGGCAATTGCCCTGCTTACTTAAAAAACAAAACACATCTGATTAAAAGCCTAAACCGATTGTAAAAGCAGTGATGCTTCCAGCGGCAAATTCATAGTTAGCTGGTGAAGGTGAGGCAGATCCGTTTGATAAATTCACTTTATAAATCCGTGTCTTACCATCTGCCTTTAAAATAGCCCAGGCATTGTTGCTGGTACCGCCAATGTCGAAACCAGAAGCGGTTTGTACGTTTACACCAAGCGGACCAACTTCAACCAATGTTCCTGCATTGGGTGGATCCTGTTTGTATAACTTATCAGTAGTTGCGTCAATATCAAATAATATAGTTGTTGTTGCACCGGCAAAGTTGTTGGTATAAGCAACCGCAGTTACTGCTACCGTATTGGGATTAATCGGCATATCTGTAGCTGCAATTTCACCTGTTAATGGGTTAGCACGAATGTTTAAACCGGTATTGCTTACGATGCGTATACGATCTACTGTTGGGTTGAAATCAAATCCAAACTCTGTTCCTGATAACAAGGTTGCAAATTTTGCACCGATCGCAGTAGCAAGCCCGCTTGCACTGTTGATGGTATAAATGGTGCTGGTACTTCCTAACGCATACAGCTGACCGTTAGCAGGACGAAAATCAAGTCCAACAATCTGTTCGCCACTCATTGTACCGGTAATGGGTTTGCTTACCGGTTCTGGTGCTTCGGGATTAAAGATGAGTAAAGTTGTTCCATCCTGTACTGCAAATGCAACAGGCTTCGTTGGAATAGCAATACCGGAAACAGATGTTATACCGCTAAGCTGACCAACATTAACTGCTCTGCCATTCATGAGATCAATGGTAAAAACGGATGGCTTACCATTCATATCATTATAAACGGCAAGACCTTTATTGGAGGTAGCATCAATATCAAATTCTCCGCTACCGGAAAGATTGACACCTAAATTTCCAACAGGAACGAGAGTGCCTGCATTGGGAGGGTCTTGCTTATATAATATATCTGTTTGTGCATCTATATCAAACAAGGCTGTTGTGGCAGCACCGGCTTTATTTTCTGTATAAGCAGCACCTGTAATGTTGGCACTATTCGTACCTGCAAAATTAATGAGGCCGTCTGTAGCAGCTACAGTTCCTGTTTCAGGATTGAGACGAAGGTTTTGTCCGCCTGTTGAAATTAAACGGATACGATCTACTGTTGGATTGAAATCAAAAGCAGCTACTGAACCTGCAAGCGCAGGAGTAAAAGCTGTTGTTCCGATAGCTCTTGCTGCACCCGATGTAATATTAATGACATAAATACGGCTGCTGCTGCCAACTCCATATAACTGACCTGTAGCCGGACGAAAATCAATGGCCAGCATGGTTTCTGCAGTTTGTAAACCCGTAATCATTACGTTGGAGATAGATGTGCCGGGGTCCTTTGCATTATATTTTACTAACAGATTTGTATTGGCCAATACATAAAATTCAATATCTGGTCCTTTTGGATTTTTTTTATCATCTTTTGTTTTTTCACAACTGATGATCATCAATGAACTGAGGGCTAACAGAAGAAAACTATTCAACAATTTCATTCTCATAAAAAGTGTGTTTAGACTTTAGATACGAAACCGTGGGAGAAGTGGATTGGCTGAAAAAGTCATTTTATTGTCAGAAGCAGGGAATTAGAAAACGGGAGTTTAAGGGAAGGCAGGAGTTTTTTTCAATTGATTCTTTAGAAACGAGCCACGGCGTAGTAGTTCTGGCAATGTTTATATTTTGATTTACGCAATATCCCTTGCAGGAGACATTGCTGAGAGGCAAGACCCATCTGTTGATCGTTGTACGGTTTACACTGTATTTTTTGGCTTATGCCCGGTAAGGTATTCCATCCTCTAAATACTCTCTTACCGCTTCTTTTCTGATGTCCATTTTGGTTGATTTGCTGTCAACCTATTTCAGGACAAGACACACTGCTGATGATTGCTGCAACGTCATGCCCCAATTGCACAAAGCTGATGTTACCGGCTGGCATTCGTCAATTCGTTTTGTACTTCTTCTGTCAAAGTAATATTTTGTGTTGTGTCAAAATTGCCAAAACCAACTGACGATAAAATTTTGTCAAGAAATGTTTTTGGTTCTTTGTAAGTAGCAGAAGGTGTCAAAGTGAAAAGTGCCTTTTAGTTTGAGATGATCAATTGCACTTGTGAGTAATACCTGTCCACGG
>JANOIQ010000529.1:0-4776 GCA_031407835.1 Chitinophagaceae bacterium | reverse complement strand
ATGGTGTAAAAACATTACCCGGCATTCGTGAAGCTGTGGAGCAACGTTACTGGAAAGAAGCACAGGAAAATATCAGCATCATTGCTAAAACAATGGAAGCTTATACTGCACAGGTAAAAGCGGCCAATGATTTACTGCGGTAATCTTATGGTTTGAAATCAGTAACTATTTATTGATATATTAAAAATCCCCGCCAAACAAAAGCGGGGATTTTTAATAATGCTCAATGAAGTATTTCAGATTAAATACTAACCAGCTTTTTCTCAGCTGAGCTTTTAAACACCGCTTCAATTACTTTCATGTTATTAACGGCATCGTTCAAATCAGTTGGTAAAGTTGTACCATCGAGAATTGCTTTTGAAAAAAGATCAGCCTGTAATGTATACTGATCAACCGCATCAAAAATAATTTCTTCCAGCCCACTTTTTGTACTGAGCCAGATACTTGTTGTTGCCAATGACGGAGCATTGAATGGAATTTCCATATCAATTCTGCCGGCAGTACCAAGAATATTCACACGCTGATAAGGCATTAATTGTGTTGAACAGGAAAATGCAGCAGTTCCTTTATTAAAATGCAGAATGCCTGAAGCCATTCTGTCTGTTTGTAATACCGGATCAAACTCCACATCAGCAAAAACAGTTATGGGTTCTTCATCAAACAGAAAACGTGACAGTGAAACACAATAACATCCAATATCCATCATACCACCACCTCCTGCGTCTTTTTTATTACGGATATTATTGATATCCACATTATAGTAAGAAAAAAAAGATTGGATTGTTTTCAGTTCACCGATTGAACCATCCTGGATCATTTGTTTTGTTTTCTTCCATTGCGGATGAAAACGGTACATAAAAGCTTCCATTATTTTCAGATGCGGCTTTTGCTGTGCTGCCTGTTGTAATTTTATGGCTTCAGCTGAACTGAGACCGATTGGCTTTTCACACAAAACATGTTTATTAGCTTCCAGTGCTTTGATGGCCCATTGCACATGCAGGTGATTGGGCAGGGGAATATACACAGCATCAATGTCAGCATCATTTAATAAAGCTTCATACGAACCATAAGCTTTTGGGATGCCAAGAAAAGCTGCGGTTTCTTTTGCCTGCTCATGATTGCGTGATGCAATTGCATCAACAGAACAATAGCTGCCGGCCTTCATAGCAGGTATTACTTTTTCACGGGCAATTTTAGCCGTACTCAAAACTCCCCAGCGTATTTTATTCATAGTACATGTTTTGTTTTGTTCTCAGCATTCAGTTTACTCACTACTTTAAGGACTTGTTACCCTACCGTTATTTTATAAGTTCAACTGAAATGGTTGTTCCTTTTCCAATTTCACTTTTTATCGTTAACCGGCCATTGATTGATACGCTGCGCTGTTTCATTTTCAATAAACCCGCAGGTTTCATTTCCCGGTTCACATCAAATCCTTTTCCATCATCAACAATACTGAGATATATCTTATCCGCCATATTATCGATCCGGATATTCACACTTCCTGCATCTGCATGATTCATTACGTTACTCAGTGCTTCCTGGATGATCCGGAAAAAATCAATCTTCATTTCTTTTGATAAATCCTCTTCCCTGAAGTTGCCGGAAAAACTACAGGGAATATTGTTTAAGATCGTAAACTCCTTGCATTGCCAGTCAACAATGGCATGCAGGCCCAGATCATCTAGCATATTTGGCCTGAGAGAAAATGAGATCCGTTGAATTGATTGAATCAGTAATTCAGTCATGTCAAGAACATCATTTATTTTTTTCCGGATAGCATCCGATAATTCCAGTTCATTTTCTTTTATCCAGAAAATATTCATTTTTACTGCAGCAGCTATCTGGGCCAGCTCATCGTGTAATTCGTAAGCAAAATATTTACGGTCTTCTTCAATATGACTTTTAAAATGCGATGCCAGGCTTTTAATCTGAATGTACTTTTCTTCTGCTTCATCTTCTATCCGTTTACGTTCTGTAATATCTTTTGCAATGGCAAAAACAATTTCATTACCATCCAGCAAAATAGAGGTCCATTCGAGCCATATGGTTTCTCCGCCTTTGCTGATATAACGGTTCTGAAAATTATGAAGCGTTTTTCCTTTTAATAAACCGGTTCTTTCCCTGCTGGTTAAATCCGCATCATCAGGGTGGATAAATGAACTAATTGGCCTCGACATTAATTCATCAGTTGTATATCCCAGCTTTTTCAGTACAGCAGGGTTTACTTCCCTGAAGTATCCATCCTTACCTGCAATACAAACAAGATCAGGAGACTTTTCAAAAAAAGCAAACATCTGATGATCAAAAATTATTGGATTTGACATTTCGTATTTATAATTAACATAAACAGCCCCCCCTACCAGAAATCAATTGTTTGTTCCTAGTGCATTCCTGTAAAACTAAATTATTTCAGGTGAACAGTCTCTACAGTTATTGATTTGTTCATTTACTTCTTTAACTGTGTATTTATTTAAAACCAACCTGCAGCCAAACAAACATTCTGATATCTCATACATAAAGGATCACTTCATTTAACAGTAGCGGCTGCAGGCAATTTAGCTGCAAGAAAAATTTAATTCTGCTTGCATATACCAATTGTAATTTCTATGTTTATCTGTTCTCATTCCCCTCAACCAACCAACTATCTGCATTATGCCGAACAATTCTGTCGACACGGAACAGGATAATACCAAAGCTTTATCCGATACAGTTGATTCTCTTCATACAAGACTTTTTTCTCTTGATGTTATCAGGGGCATTGCCTTATTGGGCATTTTGCTGATCAGCATCTGGGAGTTTGGAGGTTTCAGTACAAATGAACAAACCCGATTGCGCCTGTTGGAAAAAGGCGGCAATTTTCAACTGTTTGCATCCATCATTTTATTTTTTGAAGGAAAAATGAGGGCGCTGTTTTCATTAGTATTTGGAGCCGGTATGATCCTGTATATGCAAAAGCCCAATCAACCAGGTTTACCTTCTACGCAGGAATTATATATACGCCGGCAAATGTGGCTAATGGGCTTCGGATTAATCAATGCCTTTTTATTATTATGGCCGGGAGATATCCTGTTTCAATATGGCGTAATGGGTATACTCCTGTTTCCTTTTTTCCGAATGAACAGAAAAAGCCTGCTTATCGCTGCCATTATTGTAACACTCATCTATTGTGGAAAGATGTACTGGTTTTATGCTGATGATCACCAGGCATATAAAAAATTTAAAGCCATTACACTGGTTGAGGAAAAAATGAAGAAAGACAGTGCGGCACAACATATTAAAGACAGTCTCTCAGGTATGTCAAAAGCTGCGTTGGCCAAACAGGATTCTATCTTCAAAGAAAAAACAAAACTGAACGCTATTCAGCAAAGAGATAAATCAAGATGGGAAGGATTGCTGAAAGGATTGAAATACGATTCAGCAAAAGCCGGTGAAAAAACAGAAAACAAAGCAATGCGTGGCAACTATGCTAAAGTTTGGGAACACCTGTATCAACGGTCGCAAGGTAAAGAAGCTGCCTGGTTGTACAGAATTGGAATCTGGGATATTAGCTCATTGATGTTTCTTGGCATGGCTTTATTCAGTTTTGGATTTTTCAGCAACAGGTTATCGACCGGCACTTACCTTACGCTTGCCATTGCAGGAATAGCAGCGGGTTTATTACTGGGCTGGTTAAGGTTCGATTTACAACATACCAAACTGCTCGACTATGTTAAATATCTCAATAAAAAAGCCATCCCTCCCAATCTGTTTTACCCGCTTGAACGATTCTTCATGGCCCTTGGTTATGCAAGTTTAGTAATGCTATTGATCCGAATTAAATTGCTGTATTGGCTATGGCATGCACTGGCAGCAACAGGTCGCCTGGCATTTACCAATTACCTGCTGCAATCAATCATTTGCACACTCTTCTTTTACGGATATGGCTTTGGATATTTCGGCAGGCTGTCACAGGCAGAACTGTATTTCTTCGTTGCAGAAATATGGCTTGTGCAAATGCTGTTCTCTGTTTTCTGGTTAAGGTATTATCAACATGGTCCGGTGGAATGGTTATGGAGATACCTCATTACCCGTAAACGGTTTCCCAATAAAAAGGAAACAGCAGCTGTACAACCTTAACACGATCAGTCACAACTCAAACTTTACTTCATGCAAACATATTCAACAGAGAATCACCTGCAACCTGTTCAACAGGCAGAGCGTATTAAAACAGTTGACTTAATCCGTGGCTTTGCTTTATTAGGCATCCTGCTTATGAACATTCCCGGCTTTGGAATCAACTGGGATTTCTGGCATAAAACCTTAACAGGCCCGCAAAACACAAAAGACTTTTATGCGCTTTCTGCTATCATGACTTTTTTTGATGGCACTATGCGGGGACTATTCTCTATGCTATTTGGTGCAGGCATGATTTTATTTACGCTCAATAAAAAAGATATCGCCGGTGGCCCTACTGTTACTGAATATTATTACCGGCGTTTGTTATGGCTTGTACTGTTCGGTTTGTTCAATGCATTTGTTCTCTTATGGTTTGGCGACATCCTTTTCTTTTACGGCTTATGTGGTATGCTGCTATATGTATTCCGTAAAACAAATCCTAAGTGGCTGCTGGTATTAGGGTTTGTCTGCATGTCAGTAAGCATGTTGAAACAGCAATTAAAATGGAATGAAGTAACAGATAAACGCAAAGCATACAATGAAGCCATTGCTGCTGAGAAATCAAAAAAGAAACTCAGTGGTGAACAGGAAGGCGCAAAAGCTGAATGGGTTGAAATG
>JANOIQ010000512.1:0-2579 GCA_031407835.1 Chitinophagaceae bacterium | reverse complement strand
TATTTGATTTGAACAGGATTAGACGGCGGTTCTGCAAAAAGCTTACGCCGTCTGTAAAAAAAGTCTTCAGTTGAAGTTTTTCACAAAACACTGGAACATTAACAATATCCTTTAAGCATCATCTGTAATTTTAAATATGCTACGATATACATTTATAGCTTTTAGCATAATAGTAAGTTTACAACTGCCAGCTCAGGATAGTGCTGCATATTATATAAAGAAGGTCTCACTCGATATATCAAACAACTTTCAAAGTTTTAAAGGAGTTTTAATACAGAAGGATTCAATTGATGAAACTACCTATTCTTCTCTTATCCTTATCCCGGGCACTCATGAAAACAAAATACTTTACAACAAGTGGATAAGTGCGTACAGTGCGTGGATAATAGATTCTGTAAGTGAGAATGAAGGTAAAAAAATCATAAGAAAGTGGCAAAAGTTAATTGAGTCAGTAATTGAAAGCAACTTCGAAATGAAAAAACTGCCTCCGGAAAACTTTTTAAGAGGATATCAATACGGATGGGGATTTTATAATGAGAATTCTGCCATATCGATTTCACTACATCAAAGCGCATTAAATACAAAAAATTACAGCGTTATTTTATCGTTCAGCAAATCGGTAACTCTGTAACAAATTTCCCCTAAACTTTCACGAACTTGTAACCATGAACTACCTCGCCCATGCCTATCTCTCTTTTCATGATCCCGAAATATTAGTCGGGAATATGATCAGTGATTATGTGAAGGGAAAAAAGAAGTTTGATTATCCGCCGGGCATTCAAAAGGGAATGGAGATTCACCGGGCTATTGATACATTTACCGATGATCATGATGTAACCAAACGGGCAAAAGAAATCTTCCGTCCGCATTACCGATTATATGCGGGTGCATTTGTAGATGTGGTATATGATCATTACCTGGCAACGGATGAAACTATTTTCAGCAACACAGCAGCACTGCATGAGTTTGCAACAGAAACTTATCAAACACTTGAACCTTTTAACGGACTCTTTCCTGAACGTTTTGCCATGACGTTTCCTTATATGAAAACACAGAACTGGTTATACAATTATCATGAGCGATGGGGAATAGAAAAAAGTTTACATGGGGTAGTTCGCCGTGCAACGTACCTAACAGAAAGTGCCACTGCCTTTCGCTTGTTTGAAGAAAATTTTGATGAACTGCAGGAATGTTATGATGAGTTTTTCCCTGATCTGTTAGCGTTTGTACAAAACAAACTAAAGGAATTAAACAGAAGATGATGTACAGTCACCCGTTGGGTGAACAGACATCAGACCAATTACTGAATATAAGAATCATACACCAGGAACTGTTTGAACCGTTCCACACAGGCACGCTCCAGCATTTCCCTGTCATCGGGATGGGAAATATCAATCAATGCTTTTGCCCGCTGGCGCAAATTCTTTCCATACAAATGGGCCACCCCGTATTCGGTAATTATATAATGAATATGTCCACGGGTGGTTACCACACCGGCTCCCTGTTTTAAGAAAGGAACAATGCGGTTCACTCCTTTTGCAGTTCGGGAGGTTAAGGCAATGATGGGTTTACCACCTTCACTCAGCGCAGCACCACGCATAAAATCCATTTGTCCTCCAATACCACTGTACTGTGTTGTACCAATACTATCGGCACAAACCTGGCCTGTAATATCCACTTCAATAGCACTGTTAATGGCAATCACTTTCGGGTTACGACGTATTACATGCGGATCGTTGACATAATCAATATCTAAAAAAACAAAAGCAGGATTATCATCTACATAATCATACAGTCTTCTTGTACCTACGGCAAAACCCGTTACTGTTTTATTGGGGTGGATTCTCTTCTTGGTATTATTGATGATATCATTTTCCACCAGGTCAATAATTCCATCGCTGCACATTTCGGTATGTACGCCGAGGTTCTTGTGATTGTGGAGTGATTTCAAGACTGCATCAGGAATAGTACCGATCCCCATTTGCAGGGTACTTCCATCATCAATCATTTCAGCAATGTAACGGCCGATCTTTAATTCATCTTCCCCTACTTTGCAACCATAATCCACTTCGGGTAATGGTTCGTTTCCATGAACAACAGAAGTAAATCGATCGGTATGAATCAAACTGTCGCCATGTGTACGTGGTACGTTGGGATTAATGAGTGCAATGATATGTTTGGCGGTATTTACGGCACTGCGGGCAATGTCAACACTTACCCCCAGTGAACAGTAACCATGTTTATCGGGTGGTGAAACCTGCACCAGTGCCACATCAATGGGCAGGTAGCCTTTTTTGAAGAGATCAGGAATATCGCTGAGGAACACAGGAATAAAATCGGCACGGCCTTCATTTACTGCTTTGCGTACACTGTCGCTTACAAACATACAGTTGATATGAAAGATGCCTTCGTATTCGGGTCTGTCGATCGTTATATCCCCGGCTACGGTGATAAACACCAGTTCAACATTACGCAAACGGGAAGATTGTTTGGCCAGCTCACGCAGCAAATACAAAGGGGTTTGGGCACTGCCCTGTACAAACACACGGTGCCCGCTTTGTATAACGGATAAGGCTTCT
>JANOIQ010000224.1:0-6620 GCA_031407835.1 Chitinophagaceae bacterium | reverse complement strand
AGCAATGGATGAACGCTGGGTGGCAAATGGAATTTTTGCCTGGTTCCAGAACGATGAGTTGGCATCGGGTGAGGTGGCAATACCCAGATCGCCCATACCACCGGCTCTTGCATCGGGCGAAATACGTAACATGGGAACTGCGGTGGTTACTACATTTATACGATCCTGGGCAAATGTTGTAAGCGAAGAAAACAGAAAGATTGCACAAAGAGTAAGAACAGATTTATTTTTTACAAAGCTTACTGATTTTGAAAAAAACACTGCTAAAAAAAAGTATTTTTTTCCTGAAAGGATTTTCCTGTTCATAGTTATTATTTTACATGTGGTCAACGAATGCGGTAAATTATTTTGAATGCTGTTTTATTTAAAAGAATCAAGGCTGTAAATAAAATTGATGATCGCAGCATTTATTTCACTGTTCTTTTCTTTTTCAAACTTACCATGCAGACCACCTTCCACTGTTATAAATACTGTCTTCACTCCTGCTGCCAGTAATTTTTTATGCAACTCAACTGATTGCTGATAAGGAACTGTTGGATCAGCATTTCCATGTACAATCAATACAGGCGGACTATTCTTCGTAACATAATTCATTGGTGAAACTGATTTTGCAAACATTTCATCTTTTGCTTTATCGCCCAGCCAATTCACTGCCGACTTGCTGGTGATGTTTTTACCATAGCCCCAATCCCACACATCAGTAATACCATACTTATCAATAATAGCAGCTACTTTAATATTTTCAACGCCAGAACAGTTATTATCAAACCGGTGATCGTTTGCCAATAAGCCACCCATTAATGCAAGGTGACCGCCTGAGCTTCCACCCATGATAACAATTCTGTTAACATCAATATTGAGCCTCTTTGCATTTTTAATTAAATAGATCAACGCACATCTTGTGTCTTCAACAGCAGCAGGTGCAGTTGCCTGACCTGTTAACCTGTATTCAATATTCAAAACAGCGAATCCTTTTTTAAAAAAAGTACTGAATCCTGATTGTGATTCTTTCACTCCATGATTCCATCCGCCACCGTGAATATTAATTACTACAGGTGAAGGACCTTTATCAACTGGTGGCAGATAGAGATCCATCATTCCATCCCAGCCTTTTACGCTGGTATATACTACGTTTAACTGTGCAGTAAATCCTTTTGGATATTCTACGGGTTTATAGGTAGTTGTATCTGCTTGCTGCGCAATTACAGTGGCAGAAAAAAGCAACAGGGTAAGAATTGATTTTATTTTTTTGTGCATTGTGTACGTAAATTAAAAAATTAATAACCGTCGTTCTGCTGAATGTTAATTTGTGTGTTTGTATCAATTTCACGTTGCGGAATTGGCAGCAATAATTTCTTCGTGGTAATATATCCCTGCAAATCTGCCAATGAAGGCGTTGGTGCAAGATAGTTGCTGTAATGAGCTGCATACTCATTAGCGTAATGATCTTTGATGCTTTGTATAGCAGTTACTGTTGTCATAGTTACATTAAAACGCAAAAGATCGAACCAACGCTGGTTTTCAAATGCAAACTCCACTCTGCGTTCCTGCGATAATGCCCGTTCAAATTGTGCAACAGTTGCAACAGTTGTCATTGTATAATTTGCCAGCCCTGTTCTTGCACGCACACTGTTAATTAAATCAAGACTTTCCTGTGTATATCCTTTTGCTTCGGCCATCATCAGTAAAATATCTGCATAGCGCAAAACAGGCCAATCGCTTTCACCATCATTAGCTAATGTTACCGGGAATAAATATTTCTTTACATATAGTTTTAAGGAAGCACCTGAACCAATTGAACCAATGAGTGTTGATCTCC
Source organism: Chitinophagaceae bacterium (assembly GCA_031407835.1). Classification (GTDB taxonomy): domain Bacteria; phylum Bacteroidota; class Bacteroidia; order Chitinophagales; family Chitinophagaceae; genus Lacibacter. The sequence continues at coordinate 4,801 of JANOIQ010000224.1, read as the reverse complement.
TGCTATCGCCATTTGTTAAGGTATCAAGCTGGGCTGTTGGATAATTCAAGCCATCGCCATCGCCGTTAATAACAGTTGAACCTGTTCCCAACGGACCAAAATCATTTCCAAACGATGAGCCTAAACCAAACCCACCAGCTTTGTAACGCACTGCAAATAAAATTTCCGCATTTACTTCATTGGCAATGGAAAACACATTTGCATAACTGCTTTGTAACGAGTAACGGCTGTTATTGATTACATCCTGCAACAGTGAATTGGCTTCTGCCTTTTTATTAAGTGTTAAATAAACTTTGGCCAATAATCCTTTTGCTGCCCAACAGGTAGCTCTTCCTAACGTTGCTTTACCTGCATCAGTTGCTGTTACCTGTAAATAGGTCAGGTTGCTCATAGATGAAGCTGCCGTAGTTAAATCGGTCTGGATCAATTTATAAATCTCATCAACTGTTGAACGGTTAATGGCCGGGGCATCAGCTGGCGCAAGTGGTTTGTGAATTAAAAACACACCACCAAACAAACGAACAAGATTAAAATAATGATATGCACGGATGAACATGGCTTCTCCTGCCAACTGCCTGCGGTCTGTTTCTGAAATGGGGATACTGATGCTGTTGAATGTGTGTGCACCTGTAGCGGTGTTATACTCCACACCAAGTTTTTGCAGAATAATATTACAATTGCGAATATTGCTATACGTTGCTCGCCAGTAATTAAATATCTGCACCTGCGATGGACTAGGAATAAACATATCCAGATCGCTCAACTCACGGTTAATACTGTTGGTACTTCCGGGAACACCCATCTTTGCATTATCGCTGCGCAATTCTGTAAACTGCCACTCGTTAAACAAAGAAGCCTGCATACCGTTGTAACAACCCGATAATGCAGCCTTTACTTCTTCAAGGTTTGAATAGTAAGTGCTTGTATTGAGATTTGATTCTGAATGAAGGTCAATGATCTTTTTGCAGGAAGATAAACCACAGCAAAAAAGCAAAATGATATAATTTCTGAGTTTCATAATAGTTTAGTTTGAGTGGTTAAAAATTTACATCAACCCCGAACAAAATTGTTTTTGGCGTTGGGAAACCTCCACGCTGGTATCCATCGGCAAGCGGTGTTGCATAAGGGCCGGTTGTAAAACGGGCTTCGGTATTGATGCCCCTGTAATTTTTTGCATTGTTGAAATAAAGGTTTTGGCCGGAGAAATAAACACGCAATGAATTTAAACCAAGTGACTTTCCTATTTTCTGCGGCAGTGTGTAACCCACCACTACTTCACGCAATGTAAAGTAAGATGCATCTTCTACCACATAATCAGTAAGCATCCAGTTAAACCCAACAGTTGAGTAAGGTGTTTTACCATCGCCGGGAAACATTGGGCTTAGCCAACGGTTTGTGTTGTAATTTTTGTTGTAACGTTTTGTTTCATTATAATTGGGATCGCCATTTACCAGCTCTCCGCCCTGCACGCCCTGGAACATAAAACTCAAATCAAATGATTTATACGTGAAGTTGTTGATAAGGCCCCAGGTAAAATCGGGATAAGGCGAACCGGTTGCTACACGATCATCTTCATTAAGAATGTTATCGCCGGTTACATCTACGAGTTTTAAACCACCGGGTACAAACACATTGCTGAGGTTGGTGGTTAACCCTGCTGCACGAGCATCATCAATTTGTTTTTGCGAAAGCCATACACCATCGGTTCTGTAACCAAAGTATTGCACCAATGGAGCCCCCAACTTGTTGAGATATACTTCTGAACGTTCACCATAGCTGAGCGCAAACGGCACACCACCAAAACCAACCAGTTCATTCCTGTTGCGTGAAAGATTCGCAGTAGTTGTCCACTTAAATCCTTTCTTGCGGATATTATTGGTAGTTACTTCAAACTCAACGCCATTGTTTTGTAATTCACCGATATTATTGATAAAAGACAAGGCACCTGTTATTGCCATTGTTGGTTGCGGCAATAACAGATCGTTTGACCTGGAGCGATAAACATCTGCACTGATCGTAACTGCACTTTTGAACACTGCAAGATCAACACCAAAATTATATTGCTTTGTTGTTTCCCATGTAATGGCAGGGTTAGCAGTAACATTGCTTGATGGTACTTGTCCTGAAAAAACAACACCTGTACCTGCACCAAACGAATAGTTGGCACCGTTTAACAAATCTTCAAACATGTAATTGTTAATACGGTTGTTACCTGATACACCATAACTGGCTCTTAATTTAAAATTATTAAGCCAGGTAGCTTTTTCCATAAATTTTTCCTGCGTTAATACCCAACCAACTGAAACAGAAGGGAAGTTTCCCCATTTATTACCTGTTGCAAATTTTGAACTGCCATCTCTGCGAAAACTTGCAGAAAACAAATACTTATTATCATAACTGTAAAGCACCCTGCTGAGGTAAGAAAGCAAGCCTTCGCTGTACCTGAATGTATATGTTCCTTGTAAAACACCGTTCGCATCAACAGATGGCTGTTCAATTTGCCTTGCCGTATTAAAGGTTGTAATATTATCGCTGGGCAAATCAAGACCCACCTGCCTGTCTAATTTTACTTTTGTTTGCTGGGCGGTGTAACCTGCCAGTATGCCAATAGAATGCTTCTTAATTTTTTTAGAATAGTTCAACGTGTTTTCTGATAAAACATCGGTTGAAAGCTGGTTGGTATAAACACCTCTGTTTACATCACCATCACGGTTTGAATTTCGTTTTGCAAAATCAAGACCGTTTGAATAGGTGAGATAAATACTGCCGAGTGCTTTAAAATCTAAACCGGGCAGAATACTAATGGTTACATCGCCTGAAGATTGCAACCTATAATCACCCGTATGAATTGTTCTTGTATCAACTACTGATTTTGGTGTGTTGTTGGCAGTGTTGAACGGGCTTGATGCAGAAGTTGTTGTCCACATAGTTCCATCAGGCATCATACCTGTGTACACCCGGTTATTAAAATGCCTTGCCTGTGCATAATCGCCGGGGCGTATGTTTGCCCATAACGGATCCTGGTTTACAAAAGCAGTTGAGGTTGCATTGTGATAAACCGGCAGGTAAGATTGAAAACGTACAAAGTCAATAAAGTTAACAGAAGGCCGTTCACGTTTAATATAAGATGGATTAAGATTGAAACTGAGTTTTACTTTTTTGGTAAGCTCAGCATCTAATTTTGTTCTTACACTGAAACGGTCGTATTCACTGTGTATCATCATACCCTGATCTTTCTGGTATGCACCGGAGATATAATATTTTAATGTGCGGCTTCCACCGGAAACGTTTACCTGCAGGTTACTTACAGTTGCATTACGTAATGCTTCTTGTTGCCAGTCTGTTGCCAATCCTAAAATTTGATTTTCAAGTACATAAGCCGCACGTTCATTATTACTGATAATGGCAGTACCTGTTGGCGGCGTTATAGAAGGGTCTTTTGATTTTAACGATGCTTCATAAAATAACAGGTTGGTATATTCACTAATTGACATCATGGGATATAACTGATAGGATGTCTTTGCACCCGAAGAAAACTTAACGGTGTATTTTGGTTTTTCCGCCTTTCCGCTTTTAGTGGTGATGATGATAACACCACTTGCACCACGAGATCCGTAAATGGCGGCTGATGCGGCATCTTTCAACACTTCCACCGATTCAACATCGGCCATATTTACATAAGCAAGACCATCTGGTACCGGGTGGCCATCTACTACTACCAACGGATCGGCACCGGCACTAAACGAGTTTACACCACGGATGCGTATTTTCGGATCGGCACCTGCTTCCGATGTAAGGTTTTGAATTTGTACACCCGCAATTTTTCCCTGCAATGCCTGGTCTAGTCTTGATACAGGTGTTTCATCTAACTTTTCATTTTTGTATTTTGATACAGCGCCTGTTAAATGCGATTTTTTTTGTGTGCCATAGCCAATAACAATCACTTCATCATTTGAAGTAACTGCTGCAACCATTGTAATGTTAACAGAAGTTTTCTCTCCTATTTCAACAGTTTGTGCTGCAAAGCCGACAAAAGAAAAAATCAAAGTAGTTACAGTTTTATCAACCGTAATTGTATAGGTACCATCTGCTTTTGTTGTAGTACCACCTTTTTGTTTACTGGCAAGTACAGTTACTCCCTGCATCGGTTCATTATCACCCTGACTGATAACCTTGCCGGTTATTACTTTTTTTTGCCCCATTACGGAACTGCCCAATAAGAGCAGCAGTACAAAGAAGTAATGAATTTTTTTCATAATTGCAGTTTAAATATTTAGAAATCGTTTTTAGTATAATAGATTTAAGAATAAACGTGTTGCTTTCTCTCCTGCCAGTTGCTGAACGGCCTGTTCACAATCTTTACATTTGAAATAAACAGCGGCATCCATTAATAAGGGATAACCATCTTCAAAACCAAACTCTTTGATTTGCTTCCCTTCCCATTCTTTATTTTTTACCAGGTAAGGCTTCACCACATCGAATGCTTTTTTTAATGATTTGCCTGAAGGCGTTGTATAATTCCAAAAATCAAAGCCCGTTTTTTCTGACATGTGGGCAATAGTAAAAAAAGCATTCATCACAAAAGATGTGTAATGAAGTGAAATGGTTCTTTCCATTTCTGCAGGAAAAAATCCTTTCTCATCTAATTGTCTGTCGAGACGGTCCGCCGCATTTATTGCAATTTTTTTGGCGAGATCAGTACTGTCAATAAACAAGGCCATGGATAATCTTTGTGCATCGTACCATGCACCATGATTGTTCTTCGTCTTCATTTCATCCATCCCGTTCTTACTTGTCTGCA
>JANOIQ010000489.1:0-10701 GCA_031407835.1 Chitinophagaceae bacterium | reverse complement strand
ACACTGCGGAAATCATCTGCCGCCCATTTCTCCAGCATTTTGTAAATGTCTTCATCAATCCGTAACACAAAACTTTTTTTATCTGCCATTCAATCAGTTTTAAATGATGAATGATTTAATTATACAGTGTGCCTGTATTTAAAACCGGTGTGGCTGCTTTTTCACCGCACAATACAACCATGAGGTTACTCACCATAGCTGCTTTCTTTTCTTCATCCAGGTGCACAATATTTTTCTTACTTAGCATTTCCAATGCCAGTTCAACCATACCAACGGCACCTTCCACAATTTTAAAACGTGCAGCAACAATGGCTGTTGCCTGCTGACGCTGCAACATGGCACCTGCAATTTCAGGAGCATAAGCCAGGTGACTGATTCTTGCTTCTTTAATAATGATACCGGCAGGTGCTAAACGTTCAAGCAATTCTTTCTCCAGCATGTCATTTACTTTTTCACCACCATCACGCAGGGTAATATCTGCATGCTGGTCTTCCATCTGGTCGTAAGGATAAGAACTTGCCAGGTGACGCACAGCAGCTTCACTCTGTATACCTACATATTGATGAAAGTCCATTACGTCAAAAGCTGCTTTATAGGTATTACTTACCTGCCATACAATCACAGCAGCAATTTCAATGGGGTTACCCATTTTATCATTCACTTTTAATTGCTGCCCGTTCAAGTTCTGTGAACGTAAAGTTATTTTGTAACTCACATAAAATGGATTCACCCAAAGCAATCCGTTGTCTTTAACCGTACCAACATACTTGCCAAAAAAGGTACACACCCTTGAGTGATTGGGATTCACTACCATAATTCCTTTGATCAGGAATACAGTAAAAAGAATCAGAAATCCAGCAAGAGAAATCAGCGTTACATTACTATCATCTCCTTTTCCGATGCCCATAGCAAAACAGAAGATAGCACCAATTACACTAGCAATTGCGAGGATCAATGCCAGGTAGCCCGACATTGGTTTGAGATCTTTTTCCATATGCTTTAATTTAAAATGATATTAATTTGATATCAAAGCTAAGAAAAGATTTTATGATCTGCCAAATAAATATTTATTGAACCGGAAGAATTAAAAAAGGGAGTTGGTTTCTGCTGATTAATTTTAACGTGTTTGGCATTACTGTTGATTGATTCTCAGTAATTGCTTTGTGAACTTAACATAAGTCTTCGTGTTCTTTGTGCTCCTGTATAAATCGTTGAAGAAAAAGAGTAACAGAAAGGTCGCAAGGGTTTCCTTAATTATGTCATTCTTTAACAGCAAAACACATTTATTTTAGTAACACTAAAAAAATCTTAATAAGAAAACCCGTTGCTGATGAGCTGTTGAAAATTCTTTTATTGAACGAATAGTTTAAACGTAGCCTTGTTTTTTTCAGGATCAGTTATTTCCAGGTAATAGATACCAGCCGGTAAATTTTTTGTCAGGTCAATACTTCTTACCACATCATTACCGCTATGAGACATCCTGTTGCTCATTACTTTTTCGCCGTTGATTTTAAACAGGTTGATGATATACTCCCCTTTACCCTGGCCATACATCTGGAGCTGTATTTTCTGTCCGGTTACCGGATTAGGATAAACTGAAATACTCTTTCCGGCATTTCTATCTATTTTCACAATGATGCTGTATTTAAATGCCCCGTTGTAATCTATCATCTTCAACCGGTAAAAATTCACTCCCGCAAGTGGTGTATTATCCAACCAGTTGTACGTTTTAATGGAAACGTCATTTGAAGCGGTTACTAACCCAATTGTATAAAAGCTGCGTCCATCTGCTGAACGCTCTAATTCATACACTGAAAGAGAAACCTCATTGCTTGATATCCAAAGCAGCTCAATGGCATTGTTAACTCTTGTACCCTGAAAATTAATTAATGTTACCGGCAAAATTCCACCTGGACTGAATCCAAAAGTAAATGGTGAAAAAGCCGTTAATAATTTACTGGTTACAGGAGTATTACCAGCTCCGGTGTTTCCGGGTATTACAGTTTGGTTTTCCGCTTCCCATACTCCGCCATTAAGATGGGCTACATAAATAATATCGAGGCTTGTTGGGCTTCCCAAACTCCAGGTGTTATTCGCTGTATAAAGTAAGGTTACCTGTGCATCAGGGCCGCTTGTTTTACTGATGTCCCAATATTCGTTGGTAGCAATTCCTCTTACTGCGGGAGCATAAGTGCCAACAGGTGCTGTGTACGGAAAGTATTCTGCTGCATAAACACCTGTTGAAGATGTTGCAGGAGTAACTGCTATTGGACGATAAGTATTTAGTTTGCCTATCGGGAAATCAAAAGCTGCGATTCCATTGGTATTTCTTACTAAAGGGCCGTCGATAAATGAAATATCACTTCCGCCGGTGAAAGTAGCTGCAGATGTTAAAGTAAGACTGTTAACTGAAGTGGTTATTATTTGACCATCTGTAAGATTGAGGGCGCCCACAACGATTAAAGGATTCGTTAATGTAGCTGTTTGTCCGGTGCTGTTGATAGAAAAATTATTCAAAAGATTTGTTGTACCTGCAGTGGTTTGATCAAAGGATAAAGCAGCACTCACAACTCCTCCACTTATTATAAGATTACTCCCACTGCTGCCTTTTAAGCCGCCGGTTAAAGTATTGGTAACTGCGCCTTTAAGTGTAAGTGTATGACCATTGATCGCCAGCTTTCCGGCAGTGAACGTTATTGTGCCATTCACTATAAGATCGCTGCCTAATATGGGTGCCTGCCCACTGCTGTTAATCGTAAAATTATTCAGTGCATTGGATATGCCTGGATCAGTTTGATCAAAACTTAGTATTGGACTTACTGTTCCGTTTACAATAAGGTTGCTGCCTGTACTGCCAGAAATACCATTGGTTGCCGTATTCACAACATTACCTGATAAAGTGAGTGTATGACTGCCTATGGCCAATTTCCCCTGCGATATGATGAATGTGTTTGCGATGATTAAATCCTGGTTGAGGGTAACAGCTGATGTACTGTAATTAATGTCCAGGTTGTTTAATGTTACGGGTGCTGTTCCATTAATTGACTGAGCATCCAGTCCATTCATGGCAATGGTATTGCCGGTAGCAGAAATAGCGCCATTGATGGTCAGGTCACCTAAAATATTTAATGTTACTGCTGGCAAGATGGTGGTACCAGTACCGCTAATGATCAGGTTGTGGTAAGACTGCGTGGATCCATTTGGAATAATAACAGTCTGATTGTTTCCATTATATTCTATCACATTGTCTAATAAGCCGGGCGCCCATGTTCCATTATTAGTCATTGTTCCGCCAATACGCATAATACCCCCTGTTGTCATTAATAACGCTGCACCACTGTTAATGATAACATTATTAAAATTGGTGGTGCCATTTATTGTAGCACCTGCATTTGTAAAAATGATGGTGCTGGTGTTGGCATTAAACGTACCGCCTGTATTACTCCATGCCAGACCTGCATTATTAAGTGTAAGCTGACTGCCAGGGTCTGCATTAACTATACCTCCACTTTCAATGGTTAAAGACCCGTTGCTGGCAGTTGCAGGAATGTATGGGTCGTTAGGTGTTGTAGCAGCATCAGGTATTATCAGGGCTGTATTTGTTGATGGGCCACCATTAGGTGTCCAGTTCGTAGCGGTGATCCAGGAAGTGCTGGTAGATCCATTCCACGTAAGAGTGGTAAGAGAAGATTCATCAAGTGATAACTCAACATTACCAAAAGTGGAAGAGAAAAAAGCCACATTCACATTTGATAGTGCTACCCAGTTTTGAGTTGTATTAAAATTAGATTTTCCATGTTCGGTGAGAATAGTACCTGCAAAACGGTAAGAAAAATCAACCAGTTTGTTTTCAATATTTCCATTGAGTTCTGCGTCAAGGTAATGGGCATTTATGATTGCCTTTGTAAAACTCCCACCAGTTTGAATAAAATCATATGTACGCTTGATAGCTCCCAAACTCCATGTTGGTGAAGTACCAATACTAATTTTCATACTCATTTGTGATGGCAATGTTCCGGTATTTGGAAAAGTAATGGACGAAAATTCATTTCCCATTGTATAGCTTACATTAGGAACAATAGTTGTTCGTTTTACGATTCCTGTCATATCTCCCTGCCCAATTGTAGTAGCCAATGCGCCCATGTTCAATGTGAAGGTGCTCATTGACAAACTGCCAATAACAGGTGACGGGTTGGCTCCTGAAAGGTTAAGTACGCCATTCACCGTAAGGTTGCTGGCTGCGGTAGTTCCACCGGCAGCACTAATCGTAAGATTTTGATAAACCGGAACACCGGATACTATTTGTGTAACCCCCGATGCATATTCCACAATTCCTGTTCCGGTACCAGAAATAATATTGGCGGTGAAAGCGGGCCAGATTGTAGCAACGGTTGGCGAACCTAATTTAAATGATCCATTGCTGAGATTTATTGTACCCGTGGATGTAAGTTGATTACCTCCATCGGCTAATGTACCTGATGTTAAATTTAAAGCAGATACAACGGTAAGGTTTCGATTTAATGTAACTGTTTGTCCACTGCAATTGAGAGTTAAATTATTCAATGCATTGGTTGTGCCTGGTGTAGTTTGATCGAAACTCAGGGTTGGACTCACTGCACCATCAACTATTATATTGGCTGAAGTGCTGCCTCTCAATCCTTCATTCACTGTATTGACAACTGTGCCCCGTATAGTAAGGGTAGTATTTGCAATTGCTAATTTACCAGCGGTAAAAGTGATTATTCCGTTGCCATTTAATACAAGGTTATTTGCTAAGGTTACGATTTGTCCGCTGCTATTGATAGTTAAGTTTCTTAATAAATTCGTTGTGCCGGGAGTAGTTTGATCAAAACTAAGTGTTGGACTGACTGTACCATTAATTATCAGATTAGCGGAGGCACTTCCTTTTAATCCTCCTGCAACAGTATTTGTTACAGTACCTCCTATCGTTAAAGCAGAACTGACCATTGCCAGTGTTCCTGTTATAAATGTTAAGTTCCCTGAAACAGTAATATTGCTATTCAGCAATACACCTGTACTGTTGTTGACCGTGATATTTTGAACAGCACTTCCGGCAAAAGTATTTGCATTAATTGCCTGTGGTGCAGACCCAACATATTGTATTGTTCCGGCAGTGGCTGTGCAGGTGCCAAGATTATTGATTGTTCCTGCTATTTGTAATGTTCCCGTAATAGTAAGTGAGGTTCCTGCTTCCAGTGAAATACTATTTGCCGGTGAAATGCCACTGATGATTGGGTAACGTGGCATGCCCGCAGGTATTACTACAATGGAAGGACTGCTGATCGTTGGTATAACTCCGGTTGACCAGTTACTTGTATTAGTCCAATCAGTGGAAACGGCCCCTGTCCAGTAGGTAGATGCTATATTGTAATATGCTAACTGGTTATTGTTTAAAAGAGTAATATCTGCACTGCCCAATGCAACTGAAAAGACCAGCAGTTCAGAAACTGATCCGTTATAATAGGAAACAGTCGGAGTGTAATACCCGATATTCAATAAACCCACATTATTTAAATGCGAAGGTACTCCACTGCTTAGTGTGCCTAATGAAATACCGTTTTTATAAAACTGGCTGGAAGCCATGGAAAGTTTTACAGATGTATGTAATTCAAGTGTAGTACTCGGTGTTGCATTAAAGTTCTGGTCATTTCCATATTGCGCAACTGTAAATTGCGATGAACTTCTGTATCCATAATGAGAAATGGTATTACCGGGGCCATTGCCACCGGTAGTACTGATAGGTAATTGAAGATTGGGAGTAATGGTTGCTTCAGCCGTTACTTTGTTGAGCGTGTAAAGTGTATTGTTAAGATAAGAGGCCACCGTTGAAGTTTGCAGAAAAGATGTAAGTGCATTGGAGAATTCCATAGAAGTTCTTGCGTTTACTACATACAATATTCCTGCATTTACGATCCTTGCCTGGCTGGCAGGTTTTAACTGAACAGCATGCCTGTTATACCCACTTTGATCATACCAGGTGTTTACAAACACAGATGTACCTGAATAAAATGTACTGAAGGCGACGGTGCCTGTTGTTGATTTATATGCAACACCTGAAACAGATCCACCAGCTTTAGTAGTAAGTGTAAGTGAAGTTGCATTAGCTATTGATGAAATAATTCCCAATGTAATATTATTGCTGATCAACAGGTCGCCCGGTGTTAAACTTGTAAAGGTTGTGCCAGTTCCGGTAATGGTTGCTGAAGTGCCTTTATAATTGACAGCAGTTGCAGCTATGGCATCTACTGCATTCAACGTAAGCGTTGTTGCATTTGTAATCGTTGCTACAGTGCCCAGGTAAGTATTTGCTGAATTGAATAAACGGTCTCCGGTTGCTAATTCACCGGTAAAATTCGTTCCAGTTCCTGTAACAGTTGCACTGGTTGTTTTAAAGTTCATTGGAACAGTAATAAGAGCAGTTGCATAATTAGTCAGCAATAAGTTAGTATTGTTGGTAATAGATGCCACCACGCCTAAAAAAAAATTGTTAGCACCATTAAAGAGGCGGTCTCCAACAACTAATTCAGTTGTAAAACTGGTGCCTGTTCCTGTAACAGTCAGTGAGCTGTTAGATGTATTAATAGTGCCTGTTTTGTTTGTCTTAATTGTAATTGTACCGGTCTTGCTGATATCTGATGCAATAGTACCCGTTTGTGCAGTTCCAAAAGTTGCCCCAACTACTACACCTGGGGTAAAAGTAACCAGACTTGCCGCACTTAGTCCGCCACTGCCATCAAAAGAAACATTCGCTTCTGCATTATCTATAGATCTTCTTACTTTAATAGCAGCCCCTGCATAACTGCTGCTTAACTTACGCAAACTAAACGCAACCTGCGATGGTGTAGCGGCAGTTAACCCTGTATTATCTAATGTATTTTGGGAAAATAATGGATGTGCAGACAAAAAGCACAAGGATAAAAGTAATAAGCACAATTTCATGACTAATTGGTTGTTTTTCAGAGGAAGATTTGGATATAGAGGAGAATAAAAAAATGAAATTAATTTTTATTTCCCTGCTCATTCACATGTGAAGGTAGTAAGTGTTATAACTAAGAAGTAAATTCATTGTAAGAATTGGATGTTTCCATTTAGAGTTTACTAAAAAAGAGACCATCCAACTAATACTCTTTTTGTTGCCAATCCTCATTTACAGGAAAGCCCGCTTCAAAGGAACATTTCTGAGAATGAATGAACAAACTATTACTCCTGAGCCTGCAACGTTACCGGCCTGCTCATTTCGTGGGTAAGATGGTATTGTTAAAAACATTTTTTTTCGATTTTGCCAAATAACTCTTTAGAGAATTAACTGAATACAAAAAATGAATTGATTATTGAGGATTGCTACTTTAAACAACCTCTAATGGATTTTCATTCCGCAAGCCGGAGAATTTTGCAGCGGTCAGTTTCACTTTGTTCTTTCTGAAACACAACTGAGCTTTACCTGCAGAAGAAACACCATTGATACCGGCAAGTCCCTGGATGAGCCATTTACGATTTTGTTTGTTCCGTTTGTGCCAGTTGTCTTTAAAAATTCTGCCTGCAGGAAAAATATAATTGTCGGCTGTTTTTACTAAATGATAGCTATGCGGATAATCCGTAACATTGGCTGCCCAGTCGTTGATCGTTTGCAGATTATTACAAGTAGCCGGGTCAATGATATAATACTTCATTTCACCATCTTCCATCACCTGCAATAATGTGCCTACATGATAATTCCATAATTGTTTTAATCCGCCAACATGATTTTTTAAAAATGCCCCACTAAACACCCAGCCTTTGTAGTTGGGAACATGCCATTCGTCCAGTAACACACAAACAGCTTCAGCTCTTGCTTCGCAGTTGTTATGTGTGTCGTTCCATTTAAATAACGGGCAGTTTTTGAAAAAAGTAAATAGCTTTTCTGCATCAGCCTTTGTAACCGTATGTTCAGGTACAGTTGCATCCGATAAAACGTATTCAAATAATGTGGGAAGTATAAGATCGGCCATTCACCTGAAGGTAAAGGTTTCGATTTACAAAACTCTTTTCCTCTTTTCCGTTTGATCTCTTAGCCGGGAGAGCAGCAAATAAAAGTTTACAATTTGTTTATCCGTAATTCTGTAAAATAAGCAGCCTGTATCCTGAGAACAGCTTCTTTTCCTGTAAAGCTTACAACCTTATACCGGTTGATCTTTTCTCCATCAAAAGGGCTGAATGCAGCACCATAATCAACGGTGATGATTTGTGCTGCTTCATCAAATACCCAATTAGCTGTGCGTTCATTCTTGGTGGAGTATGGCTGCAGATAAGGAACGGGTGTGCAACGTTGATTTACCAGGTTCACTCTTTTTGAATGGTTGTATTGTTCTAAAAAATCAAAAGCATTCCCGTCTTTAAAACTGATATCGAAATTAATTAACTGCGACCAAACCGTATCTCTCATATAAACAGTGCGTGCACAATCATAACTGAAAACGCCAACGCTTGAACCACTACTAACACTGTAAGCACAATTGACATTTGAAATAAATGATTGCCCTACTCTGGTATCATTAATACAATACAGATCGTAATCAGCATGTTGTTTGGCAAAGTTCATATCAGTCCATGTTCCCTGTGGATTTAATGTGTCAGGGCCTGAGCGTTGTGCAATCACCCGCCAGTTTCCTTTGAGATCATTGATATCTGCCAATTGCTGATCATTATTTTTCTGACAGGCAGATAAAACAGTAATGAGGATGAAGATTGATACGATTGAAGCTTTCATATAATATCTTTTGAGGAAGACTGGGTTTAAATACAAATTTAGGAAGTAAAACTGAAAAATTATAGTGATAGCCGAGCCATTCATCATTCCTCTTTCTTCTCTCCCGATAGCTATCGGGATAACTCTCAGCTCAGAGCCGCAGCAACCCAACCTTATACAAAGTGCTCACAGGTTTATTATCCCAGAACAGTTCAAAATCATCCCAATCGTTTTGTTCGTAATCATCTTTGATTTCCTGTAAAGTCATCTGCTTTTCGTTATGAACAGAAAGCTTAGGTAATAAATTCACCAGCCACTCCCCTTTTGCTTTTTCTACCTGTATAGATGAGTTTTCTTTTTTTGTTGCAAAGCTGATCTGTAGTTCTTCCCAGCGGTTTCCTTTTTTTGATTTGGAAATCACTTCTGTTTTCAACAGAGTTCCAAGAAAAATAATTTTTGCTGAAGGTTTTGAAACAGGCAACTCATCTTCTGTTACAATTTTCAGAATATGATCTGTGGCAACAGTTGTTTTGGGTACTTTCATCTCAAACCATTTGTGTAATGGATCATCCAGACATAAGCCCTGCATATAGTTGAACAGAGATTTCTTTAATCCAAAGCTGAAGCTTTCATGATCCGCTCCTGTTTCATCAATATGCTCCACATCATTGTCGGCAAACAGAATTACCGTTTCCTTTGCCCGCTTTACTTTATATTTTTCAGGATTCATTCCAACCGGGCTGTGAGCTGTCATGGCAAACTGATGCCAGAAAGCAGATTGCATGATACCTGTCTTAAACATTTGTCGCACCATTTCAAGTGAGTCAATTGTTTCCTGTGCAGTTTGTGTTGGGAAGCCGTACATCAAATACGCATGCACCATAATGCCGGCTTCTGTAAAATGTTTGTTTACTCTTGCTACCTGTTCAACAGTAACTCCTTTTTGAATCAGTTCCAATAAGCGGTCACTGGCAACTTCCAACCCACCACTCACTGCAATACATCCGCTTGCTTTTAATAACAAACAAAGATCACGGGTGAAACTTTTTTCAAAGCGCACATTCGTCCACCAGCTCACCACTAATTTTCGTTTAATGATTTCCAGTGCCAATGACCGCATTAATGCCGGTGGTGCAGCCTCATCTACAAAATGAAAACCATTGTTGCCTGTTTGTGCAATAATGGTTTGCATCCGGTCGCATAAAAGTTTTGCAGCAATGGGTTCATAAAGTTTAATATAGTCGAGTGAAATATCACAGAAGGTACACTTGCCCCAATAACAACCATGTGCCATGGTGAGTTTATTCCATCTTCCATCGCTCCATAAACTGTGCATTGGATTTACTACTTCTATTGCAGATATGTATTGATCCAAAAGTAAGTCACTGTAATCGGGAGTGCCAACTTCCGATTGTTTATAATCTTTGCAACCAGGGCTGTTGAAATAAGTGACTTGATTATTTTGTAATAAGAAGGTTCGTTTTAATTCAGTTTCTTTTATCTCAGCATTAATATATTTCAATAATTGTTCAATCGGTGCTTCTCCATCATCCAATGTAATAAAATCAAAAAATTCAAATACCCGTTGATCTTTGAGAGAACGAAGTTCTGTATTGGGAAAGCCGCCACCCATTGTTACGTTTATCTGCGGATGATGTTGCTTCAGCCATTGTGCACTTCTGAAGGCTGCATACAGGTTACCGGGAAAAGGAACAGATATACAAACAAGTTT
Source organism: Chitinophagaceae bacterium (assembly GCA_031407835.1). Classification (GTDB taxonomy): domain Bacteria; phylum Bacteroidota; class Bacteroidia; order Chitinophagales; family Chitinophagaceae; genus Lacibacter. Next base: position 223 of record JANOIQ010000489.1, on the reverse strand, counting down.
TGGATTAAGCTGTTGAATATGATTTTGTAACCGGTCAAGCAACAGTTCATCAACAAAAGTCAAAGGCTTTTGTAACTCTTCGTACAGTTCATCAAAGCTGTTAGCGCTTCGGCCCAGGCGTTCGGCATAACGACTGAAGCCGAAATGTTCATCCACACATTCTTTGATGACATCGGATAAATCTTCAAGGTACAATGTAGCAATATGTTTGGCTTTGTCCTGC
>JANOIQ010000215.1:0-5145 GCA_031407835.1 Chitinophagaceae bacterium | reverse complement strand
CACCTGAACCTTTTCCAGCAACTTATTAAAACAAAACAACCACCCACATGCCTGATAAATTGAAAAAAAATCTGCAGGAAAGGTATAATCGCCTGAAAAATGCTTTAAAAAAAGTACTATCGCCTGCAAAAGAAAATCTCTTTCCACAATTAATATTGCAACCTTACAAAAATAAACAAAGGCAAGAAAACAATACTACCAGGCATGGTCGCTTAAGGTTATAAAACGAAAACCCTTGAGATGCTTTTTTCACAACCCCGAACGAATTGGTATTTTGAGCACCATCATTACCAAAGCGGCTAAAGGAGTCAGTAAAGCCAAAAACCCCCACATCTCCCATTGTTTTAAGCTGGCACGATAAAGATTATGATTTAGCTTTTCAATGTCATCATTTCCGGTGAGCTGAAAAATTTTTTTTTGCAATGGTGCCACTTTTACAGTAAAGAATATTCCTGATAAAGAGAATAAAATAAGTGACCAAAAAATCCAACCTGTACTCAGCAATGGTAACCCTCCCTTAACAGCTGCAGCAATACCACCTGTTGTAAGAATGATCACTCCGGGAATAGTAAATAATTTATCAGAAGCAATAATACCTGAAACTGTATGGTGCATGTAGTTGGTATTATTTGATTTGTATGCCCATTTCATCCAGAAAAGACCAGTGGCAATATTTCCCAAAAAAGCAACCACTGCCAACAGGTGAACAACTTTAAACAAAAGGTAAGTACTCATACTGATAACTTTCTTGTTATAAATTATTGTTGATGGCATCATCTGTTCTGTCTACACCAAAACTGATGAATGCTCCAATGAAAACAAACATTCTGGATGGTGGTACCAGTTCCTGTTTACGCATTCCATTGCTTGAGTAACTATACCCGTACACCTGTTTAATATTGAAAATATTACTCACACTCAGCACATACACGGCAAAGGCTTTTGCATTTTTCTTGCCAATGCTGGGCAGATAGTTCAATGCAAAACTTACGTTGTGGTAATCGGGCATTCTTCCTTTATCTGCAAAAAACGTTTTGCTTGTGTTGGGATCGTACTGAATATTGTAATAAGGTCTTCCGCTTGCATAGTTGTAAGAAAAGTTGAAATTAGTTTTCAGTTTGGTCACAAACATTTTCGTTACCAATGACGCAGTATGATTGGCTGCGAAGTTGGGTGTAATAGCTGTGGGAAAATTCAGAAAGTCTCTCTTAGTGTTGAGATAAGAATAAGAAATCCAGTAATCCAGGTTTTTTACATTCTTTTTATCTCTCCAGAATAATTCAAACCCATTCGCATCACCATATCCTTTGTTACTGCTGGCAACATCACGGCCATTAATGTTTGTAGTTTTGATAAGATTCTGATACTTCTTATAAAATACTTCAGTACGGAACGTTGTTAAACTGGTTGTTTTCTGGTACTGAACAATGTAATGCTCTGCTTTCATAAACAGCAGTGGATTAACAGCCGGTTGATATTTCAATTCCGGATTCTGATAAAATATACCATAAGCCAATGAAGTCTGGCTTTGCTTACCAAGTTTATACGCTAATGAAATTCGGGGAGCAAGATTTGTTTTATCGAGCAGTGCAGTGTATTCTGCTCTTGCACCAAATTTAGCTGCAAGGTTATTGGTGAGATAAATATCCTGCTCAGCAAACAGGGAATAAACATTTTCAATAATCCTGCTGTTAAACTTCATTCCGTTATAAGCCGTAAAAACATTTTTATCATCACTATGATTGTACTCTGTTCCAAAACGCAAAGCATTCAATCCCCTGAATTTCTTTTCCAGCACCAGCTTAGCATTAGCGTAAAAGCCTTTATTATCTACACCAAATGTTTTGAATTGTAAGCCGTTCAAAAGCACATCATTCTTTTGACCATCCTGCATACCAAAGCTGATATCATCTTTGTTAGTTGATACAGATACACCGGCTGTAAACTTCCATTTATTCTTTAAACTCTCTTTCCAGGATAAATTGTGATACATGTTTCCGTTTGTTAAGGAGAACTTGTCTTTATACCCAAGTGAGTCCAGGCTGTTTTGTGTAAATGCTACGTTGTTGGTTGTATAATATCCATAATACTTCAACATCCCATTCTTCGATGTTTTAATACGGAAGTTTGCATCAATATTATGTGCCGTTGGTGCTTTTGCATAATCCTGTTCCTGTTTAATGATGGCAAAGGCAGGAGTTAAATTGGAATAATTATAATTCACACCCCAGGATGATTTCTTATTTTTTTCCAGTTTCTGAAACCCTGCACCCAAACTCAATATGGATACATTCAGATTGGCAGAAGATTGTTCTGGCAAATCAATTGATTCAAGAATTAAAGCCGATGATAAGGCTTGCCCGTACAAAGCACTGTAACCACCTGTACTAAATACGGTTCCTTTAAATATGAATGGCGAAAACCTTCCTCTTGATGCAATTCCCGGAGTACTTGTATAGAAAAAATTATTCACCAATGTTCCGTCAATAAATGTTTTTGTTTCAGCAGCAGTACCTCCTCTTACAAAAAGGCCTTCACTCTCACCTACCTGTTGTGCACCCGGTAATGTTTTTAATGCGCCTGTTACATCGCCATTGGCACTGGCAGTAGTAACAATATCAATAGAAGTTAATACCGCAGCTACCCTGTTACGATCGCTGGCTTCAAAAGCACCGGCAGTAATAACAACCGCACTCATTTCAGTAATCTCCTGCTTTAACTGAACCGGCAATTGCATTTCACCTGCTTTGAGTTCTAAGGTTAATTCAACTGTTTTGTACCCTACTGCACTGATAATAAGAATCTGTGTTCCCTTATCAAACGCTTTAAAACGGAAGCGGCCCGATGAATCTGCAGTTGCTCCGTCGTAGGAACCTTTAATGGCTAAAGAAGCACCGGCAACAGGCTGCTTTTTCCCGTCGGTTACTGTGCCGGTGATAGTAGTTTGTGCCCAGCTATGAACAAGGCTGATAAGGCTGATGATGAGTAAGGTTATTTGTTTCATATTTTCGTAAATAGATCACAAACATAGAGTAGTTTATTTTATAAACCAAATATTTTGAAAAGATTTTTTACCAAAAAAAGCCCCTCATTTCTGAGCGGCTAAGTGTATTTGAGTGGCAGATTATTACTTCAGCCCTATCTTCCCCTTCAGCAGAATTCTTGCCGCATGCAGGTCGTCATCTGTAAATGCATCTTTCGGAATAAGAAAGAAAGAACGTTCATCCACATATAAATGAAAGAAATTAGGTGTCTCAATGAAATAGGAAAAGTCTTTATACTTCCACTGCTTTGTTCCATTTGCACTTTCAATATGCATGTAAGCATCTAAAAAAGAAAGGCTGAAAGCATCTTTGAATGTTTTAGCACGGCTGTAAACAGTAAATGGAAGAATAAACCAGAAGGAAGCCATCAAACAAATCCACAGAAAAGAGCTGAGCAAAAATGCAAGCGGGGTAACTTTTTTCCAGAAAAACATCGCCGCTGCAAAGAGGGCAAATACATTTACCAATATGATGAGTATCCTGATTTCCTTTTTTGAAATAAAATGATACCGTAATGCCTGAATTACTTTTTTACGATCGTACCTGAATGAAATGTTCATCTTACTTTTTTGGGTTTTTTAATTCATTTTCATTCACACCCCACTCTCCAAGCTTTTCACCTTTTATACCAAAAAATTCAACGGTGAGTTTGCGCTGATTTCTTGCTCCGCTAAAACTGAATTTTGTATAATTCTGTTTTTGATCTAACCCAAATACACGGTAAGGATTATTTTTTTCCGTTCCGCTAAATGAATGAGTACCTGATGTAAGTGGCGATGCGGTTACATCATATAAAGGATAAGAACCGGCCCTTTCAACTTTAATGATTTCGCTGTGATGACGGTCGCCGGTTAGAAACACCACACCACTTATTTCATTTGCTTTGAGGAAGTTCATGATTTCATCATATTCAACAGGGCAATCAACTAACCGGTCATAAGGAGAAACAGGATTCAATACCTGGCTACCTGTTGCAATGATTTTAAATGGTGCTTTGCTGAACAGTAAAGAGTTCTTCAACCATTCCAGTTGTTCTTTCCCCCACATATGTTTATCAGGATTTGGTTTGCCGTCTACTGAATCTTTCATTGCATCGGCGCTACGCCACCAACGGTCGTCCATCATAAATACATCCACATCACCATAACTGATCATTGAGTAAACACCCTGGCCATTCATGCCATAGGTTGTATTGAGCCAGTAATTTTTAAACACTTCTCTTGATTGTTCTTTCAGAATATAGTTGGTACCTATATCGTTGGGGCCATAATCATGATCATCCCACATAGCAAAATGAGAAGTTGATTTTAAAAAATTCTGCAGTATAGGAACATGCCTGTCATGGCTGGCCCTGTTCCATAACCCCCATGCATCAAAATAATCTACTTCACGTGTATACCAGCTATCGCCCAGCCACAGCATAAAAGCTGCTTTTTCTTTTGCCATGCTTTCAAAAATAGACGAATCGCCGCCGTATGGTTTTCCGGGTCTGTCAACAGGCGGTTCATTCACATAAGAGCAGGAACCTGTCAGAAAAGAAAAATCAGGAGCCGGTTTGCGCCACTGCCACAAATCCTTTGTGGTAAATGATCCATCAGCTTTTGCCGGTTTCTTATTCACTGTATTGTTGATGATAAACTGATACTCGTAATCAGTATTCACTTCCAATGCTACTACATCAAATACAAGCGGAGCAAACCAGGCATCGGGGCTTGTTTTTTTTGTAAGTCGTTTGGCAGTTGCCATCGCTCCTTTTTTCCAGTACCATAAATCTGCACTGCTGCCGGGCTTTACTTCCACCCAAAGTTTTGCTGTTCTTAATTCAACGGGGCCAAGCATTGGACCGCTTACTAATTGCGCCTGTACTGCATTCGTAAAAAAAATCAGTACGGGCAGGTATGCCAAACGATAAAAGCTTCTCATACATTCGTGTATATAATGTTGGAGGAATGATTGTAGATCGGTGCAAAGTAAATAAAGTTTGGTGTAGGACAGGCTACCTTTTATGGATTCCTGTGTTGACAGTTCTGTTTTCTTTTTTTTCATGCAGGGAGTCAACAAATTCCCGGCAGATTACCCGTGGATTTTATTACTGGAAAAG
>JANOIQ010000426.1:0-15384 GCA_031407835.1 Chitinophagaceae bacterium | reverse complement strand
TGACAAGTCACCTTTCGCAACCGCCGTAGTTACTTCGGCGATATTACGCACCTGTGCTGTCAGGTTAGAACCCATCTGGTTTACAGAATCTGTCAGGTCTTTCCACACACCACCAATTCCTTTTACTGTTGCCTGTCCTCCCAGTTTACCTTCACTACCTACTTCACGCGCCACCCTTGTTACCTCGGCAGAGAATGAATTCAATTGGTCCACCATCGTATTGATCGTGTTCTTCAACTCGAGGATCTCACCTTTTACGTACACCGTGATCTTTCTTGAAAGGTCACCTCTTGCCACCGCTGTCGTTACTTCCGCAATATTTCTTACCTGTCCGGTTAAGTTACTAGCCATCTGGTTCACCGAATCTGTAAGATCTTTCCAAACACCACCTACCCCTTTTACTTTCGCCTGTCCACCAAGTTTTCCTTCGCTACCAACCTCACGTGCCACACGGGTTACCTCTGATGAGAATGAGTTCAGCTGATCCACCATCGTGTTGATGGTATCTTTCAACTCAAGAATTTCTCCTTTTACATCCACGGTAATTTGTCTTGACAAATCACCTTTTGCTACCGCCGTTGTTACCTGGGCAATATTTCTTACCTGGCCTGTAAGGTTACTGGCCATTTGATTTACTGAGTCGGTTAAATCTTTCCAGGTTCCTGCTACACCTTTTACCTGTGCCTGTCCACCTAGTTTCCCTTCGGTACCAACTTCCAATGCCACACGTGTTACTTCAGATGAAAAAGAATTTAACTGATCCACCATTGTGTTGATGGTATTTTTCAATTCCAAGATTTCTCCTTTTACGTCAACCGTAATTTTTTTAGAAAGATCACCCTTTGCCACAGCCGTTGTTACTTCTGCAATATTTCTTACCTGTGCAGTAAGGTTACTTCCCATTTGGTTTACGGAGTCGGTTAAATCTTTCCAAACACCTGCTACACCTTTTACTTTTGCCTGGCCACCAAGCTTCCCTTCACTACCTACTTCACGTGCCACACGGGTTACTTCCATAGAAAACAGGTTTAACTGTTTCACCATGTCATTTACTTCTTTAGCTATTCTTGAAAATTCACCTTTTAGTGTATGACCTCCAATTTCTAATGGCATTTCCTGCGAAAGATTACCTTTTGCTACAGAACTGATAACGTGTGCAATTTCAATGGTAGGGTGTACGAGATCGGAGATGAGTGTATTGAGAGAATCAACACCTGTAGCCCATGATCCTTTAGCATTCGGCACTTCAATACGTTGTGTCAATTTTCCCTGTTTACCAATAATATTTCCTGCTTTGGTAAATTCGTACATCATTCTTTCATTTAAAGAAATAATGTCGTTCAGTGTATCACAGATTTTTCCATTTAAACCAATTTCATCGATTGGCATACGAACGGAAAAATTTCCATTCTTAACTTCCATTAATACTTTCAGTAATTGTTTACTGTCGAAATTTACCGACAGGCTGGGATCAATATCTACGGTCGCCTTTTTTCTGCCTCCACCTTTCTGCAAAGGAGAAACAGATGTATATTCCATTGTTTTACTTTTAGCTCCATTACTTCCGTTTGTATTATTTCCGGCATGAGGTTTTGGCTTACTCATAAATGCAGATTTTTTTTAGTTAAAATAAACATTATTTGTAAAAGAAAGCGCAGCTGTTTGATTGATAAAGTAATTCCACAAACTGTGGAATTATTTCCACAATTTTAATCCTTTAAAAGCTTGCCCGCATTCATTTTCTAATTGTAACGTATTTCGAACTATCTTACTGCAACAATTATTCCTTTATGAAACTACAAACAAAAAAAACCATTTTTATTGTTGATGATGACCCTGATGACAGGCAAATAATCTTAGAAGCTTTTTTAGAAAACAACTCAACGATTGATTATGTATTTATAGAAACGGGAGACCTTTTAATGGAAACGCTTCAAACGGCCACCCCTGAAAATCTTCCATCCTTAATTCTGCTCGATTTAAATATGCCGGGTATGTTAGGTTTACACGCTTTAAAAAAAATAAGAGATGATAAAAACTTTGCCCAAATTCCTATCATCATACTTACTACGTCTGCTTTTGCACAAGATGAGAGTTCGTCGTATAAATTAGGGGCAAATTGTTATTTAAGAAAACCTGATTCGTACAAAGAATTATTGGAAATTGCTGCTTCTGTTTTAAGGTTGTGGTTCAGGTAAAAGAAGAATTCACTTCTATTGTTTTCTCTGATGGGATTAAAAACTTAATGAGTATTTTTTAATCCCTCTTCTTTAGCACTGATTTCAACCTTTTCCTTTTTAATTCTGAATCTTAATAATGAAAAGAGTGCCATGAAAATATTTGATATCCAAACTATGGGGAAAGCTGATAATCTTATCGGAAAAATACAAGTTAATTTCAGGTTTTTCTTTTAGCTAAAACCTTGAAATATAATCAGGTTTTTAATCGGCCTTAAACAATTTATTAAGTACGAATGACGGATAAACAGTTTTTCCCGTTAAGTAATTTGCTTCTAAACCTGGCTATTGAACAATGAAATAAGTTAGAAAGGAATCATCCAGCAGTGAGTTCAAATTTATACCCAACACCTTTTACGGTGGTAATACAATCAATATTGAGTTTCTGGCGAATCTTACGGATGTGAACATCAATGGTTCTGTCGCCAACAATTACATCAGCACCCCATACCTGGCTTAAAATTTCATGCCGTAAAAAAACACGGCCGGGTTTGGAAGCTAATAAAGCCAGCAGTTCAAATTCTTTTTTGGCCAGGATAATGTCCTCGCCTTTATATCTTACAATGAATTGTTCTTTGTCAATCTGCAGATCGCCTAATTTGATCACTGTTTCATCGCCACGGAAGGTTCGGCGGAACAATGCATTGACCCGGCTGATGAGTACTTTCGGGCTGATAGGTTTGCTTACATAATCATCGGCACCCATTTCCAATCCTTTTACGTGACTGGTTTCATCGCTCAAAGCTGTGAGCATGATGATGAGAGTATTGGAGAAGCTGGGCTGTGAACGAAGAATCTGGCATACTTCCATGCCTGTTTTGCGAGGCATCATTACATCAAGTATGATCAGGTCCGGCTGCTGTTGTTTGGCCTGTATCAAAGCTTCATCACCATCTTTAGCTTTAAAGACCGTGTATCCTTCAGCAGTTAAGTTGTATTCCAGAATTTCAAGAATATCCGGCTCGTCGTCGGCTATAAGAATTTTTTTTCCTTTAGGTTCCATTCTGTGTGCAAATGTAGATGCCTGTTTCCATGCACAGCTACGCAGAATATTATAAAATTGTTAACGAGTTTTTGCTGTTTGGGTCGATTTTTGGCTGCAACCTGTTATCACTCAAATCGTTCTTATTGAAAAATTGAAGTTAATTTTGCAGCCAATGACCAGATATACCATCCTTTATATACTTATCCTTTCAGTTTCTTTTGCAAAAGCGCAAAGCAGGTTGTCGTTCGATACCAATAAAGTAAATATCCCCATGACCAGGGTTATCTGGCATGAGAATATTGATAAAGAGCAGAAGCGGACCGATAAGGTTGATGGGAAAGTTGATCAATTCTTAAAACTCAGCAATAATGATGATTTGAATATTCAGATAACGGATGTTATTCTGCGCCAGGTAGATGAGATGCAGGAGAGGATTGAAAAAATGGGTGGCGATAATAATTTTAAAATTGGTTACCTCCGTTCATTAAGGGAGTTTTTACAGATCATTGCCCTGAATGCAAAGCAACCGGAAATTCCGCCACTCATTCCCCAGCTTTTCAGCAGTTATGATGAATGCAATAAGCTTCAGATGAAAGGACAGAGTCTGATGCCTGTTTTTGAAAAATTGCCCTATGAAGGAGCAGAAGTACTGGCAACTGTTTTTGCACAAAACAAAGAAATTACCGGGGTAAGGAAAATGATCTTTTTAAAGAAAACGGCCATCAATCCATCGTTTATTATGAAAGGGATTGATGCGTTTCAAAACGAACCCTTTGCCGACAGTTTGGTGATCATTGCCGCCAATAAAATTCCACTGGAAGTTTATACCTATGCCCAGGCAGTAAAAACAGCCGCTTCGAAAGTCATTCGCCGGAGTGCCAGTCCAAAGGTTCAAACCATTGCAAAGCTGAGTTCTATTTCAAACGGCACACTTTATCTTCCTTTCTTAGATGAGTTGCTGAACAATAAATTAACTATCGATGATATTAAGGCGGTGGTTGAAAATGAACTGGGGTATTATAAATTACTGGTGAAGACACAGATCAGTTATCATGAACGAATTACAACCGGTGACACCCCTGTTCTGGCAAATGTATTATACCAGATGCTGGAGCGGAAAGCTGCAGATGCATTTGTGAATGTGATGAATGATTTGCATGATTCACCTGACCCGGTGCGAATGAGAGTTTCTGATCCACTGAGCTCACAAGAAATTTATTACCTGATTGTTACCACAGAAGAGATCATTTACACCAGTACCTATACAAAGCTTTACGATAGGATGATGACCCGTTTTTCGGGTAGAAGAAGCGATTCGCTGCTGATGAGTGTACAACTTGACAAGTTTAAGAAGTTCATCAAAATGGCGGCGAACTATAACCGGTTAGACGATTTCTTAAAGTCGATGCCGGAACTTCACAGTAACCAGTTAATGTATGCATTTGTGAATGGCCTGCAAAAAACAAACTCACTGGAAGATGCAGTGGATGTGGCCGACAGTTACGGCAGTATTACCGATGTAAACCTGCAGGAGTTTCTGAAAGAAAAAGTAAAACTGAATTACGAAACAAGCCAGCAGAATAAAGACCGGAAGGGTGAAGTGATTTATAATATACTGCTTACCCTGTTTAAATCAGCATCAGATACTTCCATGAACTTATCTGCCCTTCTGGGTATTCCTCCTGTTTATAAAGTTGATTTCAACAGTATTGCCGATAGTAACGGCGCTGTTGTACAGCATGTGTTTTTCTATGGCGATGAAGATGGTATAACATCTTACCGCAATTTTATGGGCTTGTTTAATAACAAACCTGAATGGAAAGTTGTAACGGGAAAAGAGTGGGTAACCATTACATCAGCCAAAGGAAACCCGTACACGATTTACGCCAATCTTCCATTGGATTATAAACAGGATCTTGATCAGCTTGCACAACAGCATTTAATTGAATACTTCACGAAGAATAATATCAAGCCAACATTTGTGGTACACCGTGGGCACAGTTATCATTTGAAATACACCATTCAGCAAATGCTGCCTTCTTCACGTATTGTTATGCTGGGTTCCTGTGGCGGTTACCAGAACCTCAGTAAGATTTTGCATGTAAACGAAGATGCGCATATCATTTCTACCAAGCAGGTTGGCAGCTATTCAGTAAATGAACCCATATTACGTGCAATGAATGAAACCATACGTAATGGAAAAAATATTGAGTGGATTCCAATCTGGCAGCAGATTACCAACTCAGTAAAATCAGATACTAAAGCAAATGAGCTGCTGAAGGATTATGTACCCCCGCATAAAAATCTCGGAGCTATTTTTATAAAAGCATATCGTAAGGCTACCGGTGAAATGTAATTGTGTGATGTAAGAAATCTTTATCTTACCGGTGCTTTGAATCATCCACAGCAACCACCAAATTCTTTTTCAGCTAAGCAGATTGCCGGTGCAGTTTACTTAGCTGTTGTTGTTTTCTTTACCTACGCTTCCATCTTTGCTTTCCGAAAACCATTTACTGTTGCAACCTTTGAAGGGTTGAAATTCTGGAATGTTTCATATCAAACATTACTCATCATCAGCCAGGTAATTGGCTATATGCTCAGTAAATTTTACGGCATCAGATTTATTTCAGAACTCCGGCGGCATGGGCGCTGGAAAACAAGTCTGCTGATGGTAGGCATCGCCTGGCTGAGTTTATTATTGTTTGCAATTATTCCTGCGCCATGGGGTATGCTTTGTTTTTTAGTGAATGGATTTACACTTGGTTTTATGTGGGGTGTTGTATTCAGTTATGTAGAAGGGAGAAGAGCAACTGATTTTGTTGGCGTAGTGCTGGCCGTTAGTTTCATTTTTGCAGGAGGCTTCAGCCGGAGTATTGGTAAATGGCTAATGTTGAATTGGAGTGTAACAGAATACTGGATGCCTTTTGCAACTGCTTCTTTGTTTGCAGTTCCGTTGATTGTGTTTTATGCATTGCTGGAGAAAGCACCTTTCCCCGATGCAGCAGATGTTGCTGAACGTACAATCCGGTTACCCATGAATCAACCTGAACGAAAAGATTTTTTAAGGGAGTTCCGTAATGGTGTAATTGCCTTTGTAATCATTTACCTGATGCTTACCATTATGCGTGATCTGCGTGATAATTACATGGCCAATATGTGGAATGAATTGGGTTATGCTAAAAATGCATCAGTGTTTGCAAAAACAGAAACTATTACGTCGCTCATTGTACTTGCTTTGATTGGGATGATGGTTTTTGTACGAAAAAATATCAGGGCCTTCCGCATCATTCATGTGTTACTGATTCTTGGGTTTGTAGTGGCTGGTGTTGCTTCCTTATTATTCAGATATGAGTTGATCAGTGGTGCAAACTGGATGCAGTTCACAGGGCTTGGATTATATATTGCTTATGTATTATTCAACAGTGTATTTTTTGAACGGTTGCTGGCTTCCTTCAGTATTGCCGGCAATGTTGGTTTTCTGATTTATATGGCAGATGCATGGGGTTATCTTGGCAGTATTACAGTGATGTTATCGAAAGAACTGTTCAAACTTCAGCTCAACTGGGTTCCTTTTTATTCGCAGCTGGTAATTGTGTTTGCTGTGATCGGGATTGCTGCCAGTGTATTTTCATTATTCTATTTTAATCAAAAGCACCGCTTACAGGAGAGGCGTTGAGCATTGCCATTCATCATCTTTACCTTCCATTAAGATGAAGCATGGATGCGGCTGAACGAAAGCGTTTAACTTTACCAAAATTGCAATTGGGTTTGGAACAAAAAGCAGAGAAAAAAAAGCTGTTCGATTTTAGTTTACTCAGCAGGGTCATTGGCTACGTATCTCCTTACCGGAGACGGTTTAACAGTTCCATTATCCTTGCAATTGTATTGGCAGTCATGTCGCCTGTGCGCCCATGGCTGATTAATAAAACGGTGAATGATTATATTCAGCACAATATTGCTGAAATGGTGATCAGGATTACGATTTTCCAGATTGCAATCATCATTGTTGAAACTATTCTCCGCTTTTTCTTTTCTTATTATACTGCCTGGCTGGGGCAAACAGTTGTAAGAGATCTCCGGGTGAATGTGTTTAAAAAAATTCTGGGTCTTAATCTCCGCCAGTTCGATCAAACACCGATTGGTACGTTAACCACAAGAACGGTGAATGATATTGAAACAATCAGTGATGTATTTGCTGAAGGCTTTATTCCGATACTGGCAGATTTTCTAACCATTATTGCTGTGCTGTTCACCATGTTTTATATTAACTGGCAGTTAACGCTGGTGTGTTTAATACCGTTTCCATTTTTGATCCTCACTACCTATTATTTTAAAGAAAGCGTTAACAAAAGTTTTCATCGTGTAAGAAATGCCGTTGCAGCGTTGAACGCTTTTGTACAGGAACATATTCAGGGAATGCAGGTGGTGCAGGCATTTGCTGTGGAAGAAAAAGAATTTAACAAATTCAGGAAGATCAATAAAGAACATCGTAATGCAAACATCAAAGCCATTTTCGCTTATTCGGTGTTCTTTCCGGTAGTAGAAATAATACTGGCCATTTCCCTTGGACTGCTTGTTTGGTTTGGTGCTGGTCAGGCAGTTTCAACAACCAATGGGGAAGCAGCTAAGATGGCAGGTGAAATTATGGCGTTTATCATTTTGCTCAATATGCTGTTTCGTCCGTTGCGTTTCATCGCAGATAAGTTCAATGTATTGCAAATGGGCATGGTGGCAAGTGAACGGGTATTTAAAGTGCTGGATAATAAAGATGAGATCGGCATTTCAGCTGATCATTCATTCAATCCTGTTGAAGCAGTACCCGGTAAGATTGAGTTTGAGAAAGTTTGTTTTGCTTATACAGATGAGAACTGGGTATTAAAAAATATTTCCTTTACTGTTAAGCCGGGTGAAACTGTTGCGTTAGTTGGTCATACGGGAAGTGGTAAAACTTCTATCATCAGCTTGTTGAATCGCCTTTATCATATTCAGAAAGGAACCATCAAAATAGATGATATAAAGATTGATGATTATAACCTGGATGCTTTACGGAGCAAAATTGGAGTGGTGCTGCAGGATGTATTTCTGTTTGCCGGCACCATTACAGAAAATGTAACGCTGCGTAATGAATCCATCGGTAAAGAAAGGGTAGTGGAAGCAGCGAAGCTGATCGGTATGCATGAGTTTATTATGCGGTTACCCGGCAACTATGATTTTAATGTAATGGAACGTGGCGCTACCATGAGCCAGGGCCAGCGTCAATTGCTTAGTTTTATCAGGGCATTGTTATACAATCCATCCATTTTGATTTTAGATGAAGCTACTTCTGCTGTTGATACAGAAACCGAGCAACTGATTCAGCATGCTATTGATAAATTAATTGAAGGAAGAACATCTATTGTGATTGCCCATCGTTTATCAACCATCCGCAAGGCAGATAAGATTATTGTACTGGATAAAGGAGAGATCAGGGAAATGGGTACACATGATGAGTTGCTGCAACTTGGCGGATATTATGCTAAACTCCATGAAATGCAGTTTACCAAAGCGGTAGTATAAAAAAAGCCATCATGAAATATGATGGCTTAACAAAACTGATATCGAAAATAAAAAGAACTCTGATTAAATGGCCTTTTCTGAAATAAAAGTTCCATCGGCTTTAAAAAAGGCCTGCCAGCGTTGAGATCCCAGGAAGAATTTTACTTTAATTGTATTTCCATCCTCTTTCTCGAATTCAATTTCACCCGAAGCGGCTGGATATTTTGCATTAAAAGCAGTAGTAACTGCCGGGGGTACCTGCGTGGCAACTAATACAGTGCCTGATGGTACAGAATTAAATGAACTGTCATCTGCTTTGCTGCAAGAACTAACACAGAATAGGATAAGGGCTGCCAGAATTAAATTTTTCATACTATGATTTTTTTGTTTTTTTGAATAAAGTACAGCGTAAAAATAGAGGGAGGCTTTATATGGCACAACTGAACTGCACTGAACGGGTATTTCTGAATCATCAGCAGGAATAAAAGATCATTGTACCTAAAAGAATGAAATAGAAAAACTCATGAATAATTTTTAACTTGCAATAAGTGAAAAAAAAGAAATACGATACAAATTCTGAAATGTCTATTCTTAATGAGCAGTTTATTCCATACTCCCGCCAGGAAGAGTATGAAACGGCAAAAAGAAGACAGTCAATCCTCATGTCGGATGAAGAAAAATTTCGAATGTTTTGCCGTATGATGAGAGTGGGAAAAATGCTCGCATCTGCAAAAATTACACATAAAAAAATAGAAGAATAAATTTGTGATTGATGGATATCTACGATGACAGCCTTCTTAGTTTTTGGCAGACGCTTAATAAAAACCAGGTGAAGTATATTATGGTAGGAGGTTTTGCAGTGAACATGCACGGATATATCAGGGCCACCAAAGATGCAGATATGTGGATTAAAGATTCGAAAGAAAACAGAAATCAATTACGAAAAGCTTTTATTGAATTAGGTTACGGTGACCTCGAATCATTAGAGACAATGCAGTTTGTTCCTGGCTGGTCGGAATTTTATATTGGAGGTGGGATTGTATTGGATATTATGACGAGCATGAAGGGGCTTGAGAAGTACGAATTTGAAGAATGTTTTAATATGGCATCTGTTGCCGATTTAAACAAAGTGCTTGTTCCATTTCTTCATATAAACCAATTGCTTGCTAACAAAAAGGCCGTTTCCCGTCCAAAAGATCAAGTTGATATCATAGAACTGGAAAAAATTAAAGAAGAACGCAAAAAAATGGGTCTCGATTAACCTGTACAACTTTTTTGGATTTTCAAACTGGCTTTTCCCCTTTTTTCACCCACCGCCCCTTATCTTTGCGCCAAATTTCAGGAAAAGCATGGCGTTCAGAAGCATCAAATCCTTATTGGCAGCGGTTTTCAGCGTAATATTTTTGGTGGTCACACAGGGCGCTTTTGCCCAGCAGGAACCAGAATCGAATGATCAGCATCAGGCAGGCATTACAGAAGGTAAGCATGCTCCTGAAAAAAAAGGTTTTGATGCTAAGGAAGTGATCTTTGGTCACATCATGGATGCACATGAATTTCATTTCATTGATTACAAGGGAAGTGATGGTAAAGAACATGCAGTAACCATTCCTCTTCCTGTTATTTTATTTTCTTCTCAAAAAGGACTGACTGTTTTCTCTTCTTCACGTTTTGAACACGGCCATGCTGAATACAACGGCTACAAGCTGGTTAAAGAAACCATTGGGGAAAAAGTTGTTTCAACAGATGCAGCCGAAACAGTATATGATTTCTCATTAACACGTAACGTTGTTCAGATGATTCTTGCCCTTGCTTTATTGGTTTGGCTGCTCATTAGTATTGCCAATGCCTATGCAAAAGGATTAGGTGTTACATCTGCTCCAAAGGGTAAACAAAATTTAATGGAGCCCATCATCACATTCGTAAGAGATGAAGTAGCCATTCCTAACTTGGGTCATAAGGCAATGAAATACCTGCCTTATCTGCTCACTGTTTTCTTCTTTATACTCATTAACAACATTATTGGCTTAATACCAGGAACAGCAAACGTAACAGGTAACATTGCTTTTACCGCAGTGTTGGGTTTAATTTCTTTTGTGGTAATCCTGTTCAGCTCAAACAAACATTACTGGCTTCATATCTTCAACCCTCCGGGAGTACCATTAGGTGTTAAGTTCATTCTTGTACCGGTAGAATTTTTGAGTGTGTTCATCAAACCGTTTGCATTGATCATTCGTCTTTTTGCAAACATGGTGGCTGGTCACATCATCATCATCTGTTTAATTTCACTCATCTTCATTTTTGCTCAATTGAACCAGTACGCTGGTTGGGGGGCTTCTCCTCTTGCGATTGGCTTTACCATATTTATTTATTTCATTGAAGTGTTGGTTGCTTTCTTACAGGCGTTCATTTTCACCGTGCTAACAGCCGTGTTTATCGGTCAGGCAATTGAGGGTGATCACAGCCATGAAGAAGCAGCACATCATTAATTCTTTTTTTAACCAGATAAATTCACAATTATGCATGTTATTTTATTAGATGCGTTGGCAAATGCCGGTGGTGCCGTAGGTGCTGGATTAGCAGCTATTGGTGCTGGTATCGGTATCGGTCAGATTGGTAAAGGTGCATTGGAATCCATTGCACGCCAGCCAGAAGCTTCTAACGATATCCGTGCAAACATGATCCTTACTGCGGCTCTCGTAGAAGGAGCTGCTCTGTTTGCTATTATCGTGGGCTTTCTTGCGATGGTACTTTAATCAATCGCACAAACGATTTACTGCATCCAAAGTACAGGACGGCGGATGCAGTATTTTTAAAAATTACATTGGCTGCTTAGCTTCCAACTTCGTTGGATAAATTAGCGAAACAGCATCAGAATTATAAAAAAGACAAGTATGAATTTACTTACCCCCGGTTTAGGTTTATTGGTTTGGACTTTAGTGGCCTTCTTAGTGGTATTTTTTCTGTTAAAAAAATATGCCTGGCCCGCCATTATTAAAGGATTAACCGAAAGGGAAAACAGCATTGCCGAAGCATTGGAAACAGCTGAGAAAGTAAAAGCTGAAATGGCCCAGATGAAAAACGAAAACGAAGCATTGCTTGCAAAGGCCCGTGAAGAAAGAGCTCAGTTGCTGAAAGAAGCCCGTGAAACAAGAGATAAAATTGTAAGTGAAGCTAAGGATCTGGCAAAAACAGAAGCCAATAAAATTATGGTGGAAGCACAGGCTGCCATCAATCAGCAAAAATTAGCTGCCCTTACTGATGTAAAAAATCAGGTAGGAAATCTGGTGATTGAAGTAAGTGAGAAAGTGTTGCGTCGTGAACTGGCAAACAAAGCTGATCAGGAAGTTTACATTAATCAGTTGTCAGAAGTAGTGAAATTAAATTAATAAAGCTATAAGCTATTATCAATGCAGAATCCACGTTTAGCAGGTCGTTATGCAAAGTCACTGGTTGATCTCGCACAAGAGAGGAATCAGCTGGAGGCTGTATATACCGACATGAAATATTTGCAGGCGGTTTGTAAACAGAGTAAAGAGTTTACCAACCTGCTTCGCAGCCCGGTAATTAACAGCGATATCAAAGAGAAAATTGTTTCTGCGGTTATCAGTAAAAATGTAGGTGAGTTGTCAAATGCGTTTATTCATCTGTTAGTGAAAAAAGGCCGTGAAAGTATTTTACCTGAAATTGCTTTTTCTGTAATTGAGCAATACAATGCAATCAAGGGCATTCATATTGTAAAACTTACTACGGCAACTGCAGCCAGTGAAGAATTAAAAACATCTGTCATTAATAAAATAAAAGCCGATACTCCTTTTCAGCTCATTGAATTGGAAACAGAGGTTGATGAAGCACTCATTGGTGGTTTTCAACTGGAGTACAACGGTAATTTAGTTGATGCAAGTATAGCAAGAGACCTGAGGGATATTCAGAAGCAGTTTGAGAAAAACATTTACGTACCAAATATTCGATAAATCAATTTTTTAAAAAATAAAGTGTCATGGCAGATATTAAACCGGATGAGATTTCAGCGATACTTCGCCAGCAGTTAAGCAATTTCAGCGTTGGTGCTGATTTGGAAGAAGTAGGTACCGTACTACAGGTGGGTGATGGTATTGCCCGTGTATATGGCTTAAATAATGTTCGCTATGGTGAACTGGTAGAATTTGAAAGCGGTGTACGTGCAATTGCATTGA
Organism: Chitinophagaceae bacterium; assembly: GCA_031407835.1. Lineage (GTDB taxonomy): Bacteria > Bacteroidota > Bacteroidia > Chitinophagales > Chitinophagaceae > Lacibacter. The sequence continues at coordinate 2,434 of JANOIQ010000426.1, read as the reverse complement.
ACCTTGAAGAAGATAATGTGGGTGTGGTACTGATGGGTGACGGAAAAAATATCAAAGAAGGTTCTAAAGTTCGACGTACTGCTCAAATTGCTTCTATCAAAGTTGGGGAAGGAATGAGTGGCCGTGTTATCAACGTACTGGGTGAACCAATTGATGGCAAAGGACCTCTTACCGGGGAATTATATGAAATGCCACTGGAACGTAAAGCACCTGGTGTAATCTTCCGTGAGCCGGTAAAAGAACCATTACAAACCGGTATCAAAGCTATTGATGCAATGATTCCAATTGGCCGTGGACAGCGTGAACTAATCATTGGTGACCGTCAGACAGGTAAGACTGCCATTGCGGTTGATACCATCATCAATCAAAAAGAATTCTACGATGCAGGGAAACCTGTTTATTGTATATATGTTGCCATTGGTCAGAAAGCGTCAACTATTGCCGGTGTTATGAAAACACTGGAAGATAATGGCGCCATGATCTATACAACAATCGTTGCAGCTTCTGCAAGTGATCCCGCTCCTCAACAGTTCTATGCTCCTTATGCGGGTGCTGCTATTGGTGAGTTCTTCCGTGATACCGGCCGTCCTGCTCTGATCATTTATGATGATCTGTCAAAACAGGCTGTAGCATATCGTGAAGTATCATTGTTGCTTCGTCGTCCTCCTGGTCGTGAAGCATATCCTGGTGACGTATTCTATCTGCATAGCCGTTTATTAGAGCGTGCTGCAAAAGTAATTGGTGATGATAGTGTAGCGAAGAATATGAACGATGTTCCTGACAGTATTAAACATCTTGTAAAAGGTGGTGGTTCATTAACTGCATTGCCGATTATTGAAACACAGGCTGGTGACGTATCTGCATATATTCCTACAAACGTAATCTCTATTACTGACGGACAGATTTTCTTAGAAGGTAACCTGTTCAATGCCGGTATTCGTCCTGCGATTAACGTAGGTATCTCTGTAAGTCGTGTGGGTGGTAATGCTCAGATTAAGTCTATGAAAAAGGTTGCCGGTACATTAAAACTCGATCAGGCACTTTACCGTGAGCTGGAAGCCTTCTCAAAGTTTGGTGGTGATATGGATGCTGCAACAAAATCAGTAATTGATAAAGGTGCACGTAACGTTGAGATTTTGAAACAGGCTCAGTACAGTCCATTTGCTGTAGAAAAGCAGGTTGCTATTATCTATCTCGGTACAAATGGTTTGCTCAATGCAGTTCCGGTAAAACGAATCAAAGCATTCGAAGAACATTTCTTACATGAAATGGAAACAAAACTTCCTGAAGTGCTAGCTGAGTTTAAGAAAGGAAATTTGCCCGAAGATGGTATTAAGAAAATGGTGGAAATGGCAAATGGCCTGATTCCACAGTACAAAGCATAATTGATCTTACTTCTAATAGAAATCCCCCGAATGTTCGGGGGATTTTTTTTATTTGAGTATGATTTTTTTACAAGCTCTGGATTCTTCGGTTAATGACCTCCCTGCTTGATTTTATTCTCAGGATATAGGTTCCTTTAGATAAAAAGCCCATTGTTTCAATTGAAACAGGGTTGTTTCCTTTTTTTATTGTGGTTGGTACAGAAAAAACAAGCTTACCATATGTATCAAATAAATCAACCCGAATCTTATCTGCTTCAGGTGATTCTAATTGAAATTGCAGTAAACTGTTAAATGGATTTACCAGTGATTTTAAGACCAGTTTACCGGCGCTGCCTTCTGAAAGGCTGATGATTTCACTGAACTTAGAATTTGCTCCGCCCTGTGTTACAATTTTCAAGCGATAGAATTTCTTACCTGATAGAATTTCGGGGTCAGTAAAGCTGTATTGATTTGTTAGTCCGTTTAATGAACCTGCTACCACAGCAATTTTGGTAAACTGAATTCCATCATCACTTCTTTCAATTTCAAAGTTGTGCGGATTCTGATCAGCCTTAGCCTGCCAGGTTAACAACGATTTTTTATTGGAAACCTGTCCTTGAAACTGAAGCAGATTTACATCCAGTACCGTACAGGAACTATTAACAGTTATGGCTATGGTATTGCCCTGGTAAATGGAACAACTGCTTGTTGCCAGGTTTGTAGTTGATGTAGCTACTTTAATTCTGTACAGATAACCATTATAGGAAGAGTTTGCAAGGAAAGTTGGTATAGCTACCGTGTCTAAATAATTAACACCATCATAGATATAAGAGAATGTTTGTATACCGGGCAATTCAGGAGCAGCAGTCCAGTTGGCTCCACCATCAGTACTTCTTTCCCATTGGTAGTATTGATAGTTATTGTAGAATGTGGTTACAATGGCTGATAAACGAACCTGCCCGTTAATACAATAAGATGGAGCAGGGCCTGGTCGCATATTTAATCCTGGTAAACAAGAGGCAAATGAAATATCATCCATAACCCAGTCATTACCACCCCCACCCGGAGCA
>JANOIQ010000392.1:0-30760 GCA_031407835.1 Chitinophagaceae bacterium | reverse complement strand
TTTAGCTGTTAATGGCTACGATTTTTTTTGCCTGCACACAGCAACCAACCCGATTGTCAACCTTATTCCGGATGAACTATATTTGTCAACCAATAGAAGGATTATTAATTCACAGTGTCAACTAATTTCAGGACGGGTCATATCGCTGTTGTGCTTTATCTGGGCTGGACAAACATCGCTGGGCTTTTGTTTGTTAACCTGTACTTTTATATCTTTAATCAGCAGCGGTTCCGGGCGGACAAGCAATGAATTCCAGCCCTGCAGCAAGCCCTGCCCGTTATGGGCTATATTAAATGACCACTCCAAAATTCATCATAGTATTATTGACAGTTTTGTTTTTGACATCTTGCCGTGGGACTTACAGACTTTCAGAAAAAGAACACGACTGGATGCCATATAAGGGAAACGAAATTCTTGTGTTCAGTTCCAATACTGGCGAGACTGATACAATTTTCTTTCTTCAGAAGGACACATTGATTGCTTATCCAGAAGCACAATCATTAAATGGTAAGACCTATGAGGTGGTGAGAATTTTCTGCCGACACAGTGACGCATCGCCACCCGACGGCAACCATAGATATTTAGACAACGACTTTGTTGAACTTAAGAAATCAAAAGATAAAAAGGCCAGACTGCATTTCAATCTTTCCGCCAAGGATGCAAAATTTTATCGTTTGACCGGAATCAGAATTGATAGCATTTCTCAACTACCACTAACATCATTTGCGACAAAAACAAAAAAATATGACGACGTTTATATTATAGATGCAGAGGACTGGCTCAACTTCAAACAGCGTAGCAACTATGTGACGAAGCTATATTGGAGCAAATCAGAGGGACTTATTCGTTATGACAAACAAGACAGTGTTTATTGGGAGTTGACGAAGAAATACAGCCCATAACATGCAGTTTTGCGTCAGCAGGGGGCGACGAATAAATCCTCATCTTAGTGCTACTATCAGCTACATATCCAGCTGACCGAACACGGATGAGCAACAGAATATATTTTCAACTTTTGTATCTTTAATCGGCTGCAGTTCCGGGCTGAACGTTTTCCAAATGCCCTGCCGAACGCAAAGCTGTGGCCGTTGGCTGTAATTCAAATGCGACTACCCATATTGGCATATTGCATAATTATTTTTGTGATCGTTTTATCATCTTGCAGCAATAGCACGACAAAGTGTGCGTATGTGAAAGAGTGGACAGTCAACGACTATAGAATTGTAGAATCGAAATGCCCCGACCTAGTACTATCACATTTCTATGAATATTCAATATACGTGGACAAAAATAAAATTGGTAATGGGACTTCTTTCAATAAGGACAGTTGCATATTTACCTGTCAGGCAGACAATGAAAACTATCTTGCATTTAATGTTTGCGAGAACACAGTTCAAAAACTTAAACCAAACAAAATTTCTTTAAACACAAAATCTATTGACTCCATAACGATGTTTTCAAGTGAGCTGAATGTAACTAAGACTCTAAATAAACAGCAGATTGAAAAATTTGTGACAGACTGGAATAAAAGCAAATCCATAAAATATTCAGAGGAATCACCTGACTTAGCTTTCTATCCAACGTATCAATATAAACTGACCATCTTCACCGGCGAGAATCAAAAATATTTTTATGGGCATAATTATCTTATTATTGACACTTCTAAATGGCAATACGAAATGAGCACGATAGGCGACTTAGATTACTTTCACGAATTTTGGAGGAAATGAACTACAGCCAACATGAACTGTGTAAAAAACCAAATAAAATCTGATCTTTTTTAAGGTTTTGCTCAGCAATAATCTGGCTGGCACAAGCTGTTGTTTTTTACCACCCCGTTTATATATCCTGGCTTTGCCATAGATACTGCCGCTGCTGTATTCGCACCAAATAGTAATTGACTTTGCGGTCATAAGAAATTTTCGTTTCTTTAATCAGCAACATTACCTGAAGGGCACAGCATCAAATTCTCAAACTCGGCAATGCTCACTGTTGTTGTGTGCTGCTTTGTGACAATAAAGCATATACTATCAGGAAGCTTTTTTAACAGCGTTTGCTATCTTTGCCTTCAGTTAAACCAGGTGACATGGAAAAAAAAGAACTGCTTGACAAGCTGCATAAAAAAATGATAGCAGAAATACAGGATTATGCAATCATTTTACTTGATATTGATGGTACGATTTTATCGTGGAATATGGGGGCTAAAAAAATAAAAGGCTATGAAGAAAGTGAAATATTAGGACAAAATTTCAGGATATTTTACATGCCCCAGGACAGGCAGGCCGGCCTGTCTGAACAATTAATAGAACTGGCAAAAAAAGAGGGGCGGGCAAGACATATAGGGAGACGACTTAAAAAAGACGGTACAATATTTTGGGGCAGCATTCTTATTACTGCGCTGCACGACGACAATGGAGCAGTAATTGGCTTCACCAAATTAACAAGTGAAGTATCAGACTATCAAAAATAATAGTTGCTTTTGCAGGTTATAACAAAAAGAAACAGGTAGTCGTCTGCAGTCATTATCAACTACATAAATTTCAAGATTCAATCCCAGCTAAAGAGTCATGTTTCAAAGCATGCATAATCAACCGCCCGTCTCATCGAACATACAGGGCCGCAATGTGGCGAATCTGTATGTGAGAAATCATACACGTGTCATTCGTTTAGAACAACGAAGTATTTTACATACAGGTTTGCAACTGCGTTGGCTCATCAATTCCCTGCCTTACCCGACGGGCAGTGCAACGACGCTCCCCGGTTTATGTGTTGACATTTACCAGTTGGCTTTTACTCGTTATCTTCAATAAATATTTTCAATCAGTATTTGTTCAGAGGAGCACCAGCATCGGATCCTGCTTCGCAAATGCACAATGTTGTGTGTTACTTTAAAAGACGACAATGACAGACGAACAAACAGCAATAAGGACAACCTATTTCAGTATCGCAGGCAACACAACTTTGGCGATAATAAAAGGACTGGCAGGTTTTTTCGGAAACTCATATGCACTAATTGCAGACGCTATTGAATCAATGACCGACATTTTCTCCTCCTTTTTAGTTTTGTTCGGGCTAACATATGCCAGTAGACCTGCCGACAAAAATCACCCGTATGGCCACGGACGTGCAGAACCGTTAATTACATTTTTAGTAGTTGGTTTTCTGATTACTTCTGCAACAATAATTGCCTATGAAAGCATCAAAAACATTGGCACACCTCATGAACTGCCGAAAATCTGGACTTTATTTGTTCTTGCTCCCCTGATTATTTGGAAAGAAATTTCATTTCGTTTGGTGATGAAGAAAGCAAAGGAAACAAATAGTTCTTCTTTAAAAGCTGATGCCTGGCATCACAGAAGCGATGCAATTACTTCTGTTGCGGCTTTTATTGGAATTTCTATTGCTTTATATTTTGGTACAGGTTATGAAACAGCAGACGACTGGGCTGCACTTTTTGCTGCTGGTTTTATATTTTATAACAGCTATTTAATTTTCAGACCTGCGCTTGGAGAAATTATGGATGAACATCTGTATGATGACTTGGTGGAAGATATTAGAAAAGTATCACTAACAGTTGATGGAATAGTTAATACTGAAAAATGTTTTATCAGAAAATCAGGAATGAAATATCACGTTGATCTGCACGCAACAGTAAATGCTGACATTACTGTAAAACAAGGGCATGCAATAGCGCATAAACTCAAAGAAACGTTACGAAATGATATACCACAAGTGGGAGAGGTTTTAATTCATATTGAACCGAATGTATAGAAAGGCTGCACATAACAGCCTGTTTGTAATAAGCGGGGTTATGCATTTGTTTTTTAATAGGCTTCAGTTGCCGGGCTTACAGTTATAAAATACCGGCAAAGCGGCAAGCCTTAACGTTAGCGGAGAGGAGCGCCCAACCCAAACAAACCAACATTTACAGGAATAAATGGAACAGATTAAGCAGGTAATGAAACAGATGATTAGCATTTCGGAAGACGAACTAAACGACTTCCTTAATCAGACTATTACCAAAACCTTTAAACGGCAGGAAATTGTAAGCAGACCTAACGCCATTCCAAACGAAATATTTTTTATCAATAAGGGTCTTATCAGAGTAATTGTAACTGACAACGATGGTACTGAACATACTATTTATTTTGCCCTGGAAAATCAATTCATCGCCGACTATTCCTGTTTTATGCAAAAGCAACCATCACTTTGCACTTTGCAGGCAATTGAAGAAACAGAGGTAGTCGTTTTGCCCCGTTCTGCAATTGAGTGGGGTTACAAAAACTTAAACGAAGGCCAGAAAATGGGACGGCTGATTGCAGAGTTCTATTTCATTTATCAGGACGACCGGATTAAGAACCAATATGCCCGAACTCCAAAACAGCGCTATAACAGCATAACCGAAGTCTTCCCCAATATCCACAACCGTGTGCCTCAGCACATGATTGCATCATACCTGGGCATTACCCCTGTTCATCTAAGCAGACTTAAAAAAGCGGAGTTGTAGAAAATCTAAACATTTGTTATCGTTTTAAGGCAGCATTCAGTTGCATTTTGCACTGTAAAATTTAAACGACAAACAAATGCAACTATCGGCAAACGAAAAAAACAGGTTAAAAAGCAAGTACGGTGAATGGGCAATCGTTACTGGTGCATCATCAGGTATTGGTTTGGAATTATCAAAACAATTAGCAGATGCAGGATTCAACCTCATTATCAATTCAAGGCATCTTGAAAAACTGAAAGCAGTTGAAACAGATTTAAAGTCAAAACATCCGGTTGAAATAAGAATAGTTGATGCTGATGTTTCAGAAACTGCAGGCATGGATAAAATTATTCAGGCAGCACAGGGTTTGAATGTTGGTATATTGATTACCTCAGCAGGATACGGCACCTCAGGTTTATTTACTGATACGTCAATACATTCAGAGATTAATATGCTTAGAGTAAATTGTGAAGCAGTGCTTTCTTTGACACATTACTTCAGTCAAAAATTCAAACAGCAAAAAAGAGGAGGCATCATTTTCTTAAGTTCGCTGGTTGCATTTCAGGGAGTGCCTTACTCAGCAAATTACGCAGCAACCAAAGCTTATATTCAATCCTTTGCCGAAGCATTAGCTATAGAATTAAAACCATTTGGTATTGATATATTAGCAGCAGCACCGGGCCCTGTGGATAGTGGTTTTGGCCAAAGAGCAAATATGAAAATGGGCAAAGCATTAAAACCATCAGACCTTGGTGTTCCAATTCTGAAAGCACTTGGCCGACAAACCAATGTTATTCCCGGGCTTCTTTCTAAAATTTTAGTTTATTCCCTGCGAACAGTTCCCCGTTGGGCTAAAATCAGAATTATGCAGAAAGTAATGGGTGGCTTTACACAACACCAACGACTATAAAAGAATCACTAACGTACTTGAAGTAATTCTATTTAGCTTTTGTTATACATTCAACTTCAGTAATTCTATTTGGCTGCAGTTTCGGAACAGACATTATAAAATTCAGGTACAGCAAGCTGTAGGTGTCCCTGTAAGCGTCCTGCCCGGACCATATTGCTAACAGTAACTAACTGCGAAAAAGACAAGAAAATAAATATCTTTATAACCTGGAGAAGCAATAAGTACTGATAATCGAAACCAATAATAAGTTCAAATGGCAGAAAAAAAAACAAAACTGGCTGAAATAAAAACAAAGCCAACCTCTGCAAGCGTGGAGGATTTTATCAATACTATTAAGGACGAACAAAAACGTAAAGACAGTTTTGTGCTTTTGGAAATGATGAAAAAAGCAACTGGTGAAGAGCCGGTATTATGGAGCAGCTCAGTCATTGGTTTTGGTAATAAAAGATATAAAAGCCCCACCACTGGAAGAGAAGTAGATTGGCTGCTGATAGGTTTCTCTCCCCGTAAAGCGAACCTGTCGTTGTACATCAGCGTAGGTATAAAGGAGCATGCTGCTGCACTTAAAAAGCTCGGCAAACATAAGACTGGTGTTGGCTGCCTGTACATTAATAAGCTGGAAGAGATTGATCTGAAAGTGCTGAAGGGAATGATAGATGTATCATTAAAACAAAAGTAGAATACCTTGTGAAATGAGGCGTTCCTGTTGAAGAGTTTCCATTGGGAGAATACCTTACGTATCCTGATACATATATCAGTCGCAATACCCACAACAATGGAAAAAGGTGAAAGATTTTTTTAATTTACTTTTTTACAAACAGCAGCGTATATTTAAGTGCTTTGCGTTATGCAAAACAACCCCATACTCTCCATCACCAAAACAAACAATAACCATGACAAAGATTTCTTTATTTGCTTCGGGTATTTTAATTGGTTTATCCATTCTAAGCGGTTGTAAAAACGCCGACACTTCCAATGCAGCAGCAGACAAGAAAGTAAACGCAACACAATCTGACACACCTGAATATTTTAACCTGCGACCAAAACTTGAAAAGGAGTATGGCTATTCGCATGCGGTAAAAATTGGTGACGACCTGAAAATTTCAGGGGCTGTAAGTATGAATGATTCAGGCACCATAGTAGCACCAGGCAACATGGAACAACAGATGAAAAATTGTTATAGCGACTTGGAAAAAATATTACAACACTATGGTTACACATACGACGACGTTGTTGCAGAAAATATCTATACGACTAATATGACAGACTTTATAAAAGTGTCAGGCTTCCGTAATTCTATTTATAAAAAACAATTTCCGACCGGAACATGGCTTGAAGTAAAAGGATTGGCAGTAACAGGACAGTTGATTGAAATTGACATGGAGGCTCATAAAACGAAATAAGCAAATTTAAGTTGGCAAAGAAGAAATACGACACACTCTTCTGGAGCAGACTCTGGCCTGATGCCAATGCGTTTACTAGTATCTATAAAGTTAATTGGCTGGGAAGCTGAAAACAAAAAGAGAAGGCAATATTAAAATCAGATAAATAATGAGAAAAATAACACTTCTTATCATTGCACTTTCAGTTACCTGTTTTGTTCAGGCACAGGACACTGCTTCATTTAATTTCACTTTTAACCATTTAGCTCTATCAGTGAAAGACGTAGACCGTTCCGTTGACTTTTATAAAAAAGTTATGAACCTCAAAGAAATTACAAACCGAACAAAAATAGAGGGCATTCGCTGGCTCTCTTTAGGTGAAGACAAGGAATTGCATCTTATTTCAATTTTGAAAGACCCCATCACCATTAATAAAGCAATACATATTGGGTTAACAACAGCAAGCTTTGACGCATTCGTTAAAAGACTTGAACTGTTGAAAATTAATTATTCTGATTGGCCTGGTACAACTTCTGCAATTACTAAACGGGCAGACGGTGTTAAACAGATATATTTTCAAGACCCGGATAGCTATTGGATAGAAGTAAACAACATTGGACAGAAGTAAAAATTGAATTGCGTCTCTTCGCAGCACTGTCTCCTGCAGGAAACAGTGCGTAACCGGAAATACATAACAAACGCAGCGTTCATAACAATACAAGCAGGTGAATAATAAGCGAGTGCTTTTCAATTTACTTTTTAGAGACAGTAATGTATTTTCAATTATTGTGCATTACCCTAAACAGCATCCTACACATATTCAAACATCCCTGGCTTTACCGACCGGACCCTATACTATTTTAACACATTTACAGGCCACACAAAGCCGACATACAACTGCAAGGCTTGCAAAATAAAAATTCTATTCCTGTGCAATAATAAACTGCTATTTTACCAGCGAGGTTGAATTTCTTTCAATCAATGTGGATGACAAAACAACTGTTGTATTGTTCATGAGTGTGTGATTATTTTTCTCAATCATTTTAAACAGAAGCTCAGCAGCTGTTTTTCCAATTTCAAAGGCGGGTTGTGTAATGGTAGTAAGTGATGGGTTGAGGATGGGAGCTGTTTCAAGAGTGGAGAAGGCAATTACTTTTAAATCTTCAGGAATGCGTACACCCGATTCAAGACTTGCCAAATAAATCTGCATGGCTAATCTTTCTACTGAAGCAACCATTCCATCTGCATGATCTTTTTTACACAGCAGTTCTTTAATCTGGCTGAATGTTTGTTCCGGATTACCGGAGCAGTAAATAACCGGATCTTCTTTGCTTATATCAATCCCTGCTTTTGCAATCGCTGACTTAAATCCTTCTGCTCTTTTATTACAAATGGGCAGGGAAGAAGAGATGGATAAGAATACAGGGTGCCTGCAGCCTCTTTCAAGTAAATGCTTTGCAGACTGCTCACCACATTCAAAGTCATTTGTAATGACTTTAGCCGTATCAAAATATTCAAATTCTCTGTCGAAAAATACAAAAGGTATTTTTTCATCTGTTAATTTAAGAATATGATCTGCATTGGTTGTTTCATCTGAGATAGATATTAACACGCCATCCACCCTGCCACTGCAGCAATGTGAAACAATGTTTTTTTCAATTTCAAATTTTTCGTGCGAGAGGTAAATGAGCACATGGTAGTTTTTTGATTCTGCTACTGATTGAATACCATTAATTGCCAGTGAAAAGAAGTTGTCGGCTACCTCAGGAAGAATAACGGCGATGGTTTTACTTTTCTTTTTACGTAAGCTGCTTGCATAAGGGTTGGGAGAATAATCAAATTTTTCAGCAGCTTCTAAAACAGTGTTTTTTGTTTGCTCGCTTATTTCATGACTATCCCTAAGAGCTTTTGATACTGTTGAAATAGACAGATTAACCAGTTTAGCAAGTTCTTTGATATTTATTTTCTTCATTGGTTCAGTTTCAACACTCTCAGCTTACTTATACAGAACTGTTTTTTAGGCGAAATGCTGCTTATTTACGAAAACGTTTTCGTAAATAAAGCTATGGCTTTTTGCAAAACTGTTATTAAAAAAAATCAATTTACACCCGAAACAATTACCAAACTAAATTCGATTGCATGCAGCCAGTAAACCAACACTTCACTGAAAGTGAGGTAAATCCATTAAGCAGTCTTGATCAATGGGAAGAAGATGTGCTGGAACGTTACCCGGATCCCGAATCAATTGCCACTGCAAAATCAACTACCGAATACCGCAATTACGAAGCACCCGCCAGGGATTCTGTAAAGGAATTCTACCGGTTGAATCATACTCACCAAACTTTTGATTTCGTACAGCAAAAGCGCCAGCATTTTCTGAAGTTTGATAAAAAAGAGATGCCCGTGTGGAGTGCTTTTGATTTTCTCAACCAGTTGGTTGATGATTCTGATCCTGATACAGACCTTGACCAGTTTCAGCATTTACTCCAAACTTCTGAAGCAATCAGGCGTGATGGTCATCCTGATTGGATGGTACTTACCGGACTGATGCATGATATGGGGAAAGTGCTTTGCCTTTTTGGTGAACCGCAATGGGCAGTAGTGGGTGATACATTCCCGGTAGGATGTGCTTACTCTGATAAGGTAGTATATCCTGAATTTTTTAAGGAGAACACTGATTACAATAATCCTGCTTACAATACAACTCTCGGCGTTTATAAACAAGGATGTGGTTTGCGAAATGTTCAGATGTCCTGGGGCCATGATGAATATGTGTACCAGATGCTGAAAGATTATTTACCTGAACCGGGCTTATACATGCTCCGCTATCATTCCTTTTATGCCTGGCACAGAGAAGGGGAGTATGCATATCTCCTCGATGAGCATGACAAAGAAATGCTGAAATGGGTGAACCTGTTTAATCCTTACGATTTGTATTCCAAAAGTCCAACGGTACCTGTTTGGCAGGAGTTAAAACCTTACTATGAAAACCTGGTAAAAACCTATTTACCTGAAACATTAAAGTTTTGAGTTTATACAATTAATTTTTTTCGTAGCCCTTTATGAACGCTGATTTTTTTGTCAGTTCAATACGTTTTGTGTGCACGTTTATTATAAATAACGATTAAGTTTTAACCCCCAAAAAACCGATTATGAGATTGCTACATTTAAAGATGCTGAAAAAGAGGGCTATTGAAATTCTTGCCATCTTTTTATTAGTGCCGGTATGTATGCTGGCGCAACCAACAGGAACAAAAGACATTAGTGGAAAGGTGACCGACAATGCCGGTACTCCTTTAAGCGGCGTAACAGTTACTGTAAAAAATACTTCATACGCTGTTGTTACAAACGCAGCCGGTATGTTTTCCATTAAAGCAAAACAGGGCGATGTGCTGGTGTTCAGCTTCGTTTCTTTTGCACCAAACGAGGTTACTGTAACAGGTACTTCCGTTTACAACCTTGTGCTTGAAACTGCTGCCGGTGCATTAACCGATGTGGTGGTTGTAGGTTACGGCCGTAATTCTAAAAAGAATCTCTCGAGTGCTATTACTTCTATTAAGCCCGAAGATTTAAACCGTGGCGCCATTAGCGATGTGGGCCAGTTATTACAGGGTAAAGTACCGGGATTAAATATTACAGCCAGTGGTGATCCAAACCGGCCTGCAGCAGTTATTCTTCGGGGTGCTTCATCAGTAAACAGTCCCGGCGGACCATTTTATGTTATAGATGGTGTACCCGGTGCTGATATTGCAACAGTTGCTCCCGATGATATTGCTTCGTTAGATATCCTTAAGGATGCAGCAGCTACAGCCATCTACGGTAACAGGGCTGCCAACGGTGTTATCATGATTACTACCAAGAGAGGACGTAAAGGAAATGTACAAACAACTTATAACGGTTATGTAGGTATTGAAAAAGTAAGCAACCGTCTTGATTTAATGAATGCTTCTCAGCATCGTGCTTTCTTAACTGCTAACAGCAGCGCCTATAATCCAAATGATGATAAGGGTGCCAATACTGATTGGCAGAGTGCCATTCAGCGGAATACAGCAATTGCACACAACCATAATCTTTCTTTCAGTGGTGGTGGCGAACACAATACATATAGTGCAAGCCTTAACTATCTTGACAAAGAAGGTATTCTTGTAAGAAGCCGCCTGCGTCGCATCATTGCGAGGATGAATGTTGAGCAATTTGCCTTTAACGATAAATTGAAATTCGGGTTGAATGTTGCCAATTCAAACAGTAATGCAAACTATGTTCCTCTGCAGAGTGTAGTGTTATTACAGGCTGCCAAGCATTTGCCTGTTTCACCGGTTAAAAATGCGGATGGAACGTACTTTGAAAATCTTACTACTCCGGGTTACTTCAATCCAATGGCCATTATCGATAATGCACAGGATGATTCAAAGTATAACACAATTACAGCCAACTTTACTACAGAAGTAAAGCTTCCGTTTAATCTTACTTATAATGCAAGTATTTCTTATCAAAAGACAACTTCTTTGTCTGGTGCATATTTCGGGAGTTATTATGGCCGCTATCCAACATCCAACTTTTACAACAATCCTGATCCTGCCATTGGTGTTGCTCATACACTCATTGGCAATTTATTTGGTATAAATGGTGCTGCTTTCAGAGGATCGTACCAGAACTCTTTTACAACTGCTGAATCATTTCTTACCTGGAATAAAAAAATTATGGATCATAGTATTAACGTAGTGATAGGTTATGCTCTACAGGGTAATACAAATGGTGATGGTTTCAGATCGTCTTCTACCAACTTCCTGAACGACTATGTAGGTTATCAAAACCTTGCATTGGGAAATCCTTATGGCGTATCAAGTTATCGTATTGACTTTGGGCCATCACGTGTTTACAGTAAAACAAGATTGATCTCAGATTTCGGACGTTTGAACTATAACTATCAAAACAAATACATGGTACAGGCTTCCATTCGCCGTGATGGCAGCTCCGTATTTGGTGCCAATAAAAGTTGGGGTTATTTTCCCTCAGGTTCTGTTGCATGGCGTATCAGTGGCGAAAACTTTATGCAGAACCAAAAGTTGTTTAGTGATCTGAAACTTCGGGCAAGCTATGGTGTTTCCGGAAACTCTGCAGGGATAGATGCTTACAACAGTCAGTTGATCTATAAATTGCTTGGTACTTATTATAATGCAGGAGTGTTTGATAATGCTATTGTACCGGCACAGGGAAGCAACCCCGATTTGCAGTGGGAAGAAATAACGACCATCAATGCAGGTCTCGACTTTACCATCTTAAAAAATAAATTAACAGGTTCTATTGACTGGTATAAGAAACGTACAACCGACATGATTTTTCCTATTGCGGTATCCCCTGCTATTGTTCCTGGCGGAAGTATTGTAATAAATGGTGGCAGTCTTGAAAATACAGGATTTGAATTTTCTTTAAACGCTACAGCTGTAAGTACTAAAAATTTCAGTTGGACTTCCACCTTCAATCTTGCTCATAACAAAAACCTCGTAACCAGCTTAACTAATCCTTATACAAAAGGCGATTCTGTACGCTATTCAGATCCTGAGGGTCCCGGACAAACAGGTGCCACATTACAATTGCTGAAAGTGGGTTATCCAATCGGTCAGTTCTTTACACTCAGCTATGCAGGTAAAGATGCCAATGGTATTTCTCAATTCAATAAAAGAGATGGCAGCAAAACAACCGGTTCAGGATTTCCCAGTATTGGAACCGACTATTGGTACATGGGTAATGCGCAGCCAAAACTGCTGATGGGCTGGAACAATAACCTGCGGTATAAAAACTTTGATCTCAACTTCTTTTTCCGTGCAGTGTTAGGGCACAAAATATTCAATGCAACACGTGCCGATCTGTCTTATGTAACTGCGGCTGCTGTAAATAACATATTAGTCAGTGCCCAGGATGATAAAGTGGTTGACACCAAAAATTCATTCTATTCAAACCGTTATATCGAAAATGGAAGTTATGTGCGCATGGATAATGCAACACTTTCTTACACGTTCACTAAACCTGTAAAAGGGATTAATCATGTACGTGTATACGTAACAGGTAATAATATATTCACCATTACCAAGTACAGTGGTATTGATCCGGAAATTAACCAGGGTGGTATTGCACCGGGTATTGATTACAATAACTTCTATCCGAAAACAAGAACATTCCTTTTTGGAGTAAACCTGTCATTATAATAACCTGAAAATTCAAAAGACATGAAAAAAATAATTCAAAATAGTATACTAATGATTATGGTGGGTATTGGTTTCAATTCCTGTCATAAACTGGAAGTGGTATCAACCACTGAGTTAACCAATGCTACCTTCCCTAAAACGGAAGCTCATTTCAATGCATTGAAGGGTACCATTTATACTCTTTACCGTGATGGCTATACTACCGGTCATTTCTTTTCAACCAGTCAGTCAACTGATGAATCAGTATTGCCTATGTATGCTACTGATTGGGTTGATGGTAACCGCTACCTCGATCTTCACAGACATACCTGGACAAAAGATCATCCAATTATTGGTGGTGAATGGTCTTATTTCGCCAACCTCATTGGAAATACAAACCAGGTGATATTTCTGCTGAAAGGTTCTGATGATGGTGCAGTAAAAAATACCAGTATTGCTGAAATGCGTACCATGCGTTCACTGTTTTATTTCTATATGATGGATATGTTTGGGGGAGTACCGCTGGATACAGTGTACGGCGATACACAATTGAAAGAACGTGCAACAAGAACACAGGTATTTAATTATGTTGAAAGTGAATTGAAAGCTGCAATTCCTTTTCTGAAAACATCATCAGGTGCTGTTACTTACGGCACGCCAACACGTTATATGGCTTATGCATTACTTGCAAAAATTTATCAGAATGCAGAAGTGTACACCGGTACAGCCAAAAACAATGAATGTATTGCTGCTTGTGACAGTGTAATGAGTGCAGGTGGGGGAACGCAGTATGCACTTGAATCAAGAGCAACTTATTTTAATATGTTTGCACCAACAAATGGTCCATCAATCAAAGAGTTTATTTTCGCCGTTCCGTATGATCCTTCAACTTCAGCAGGTTATATGTTTTATTCCCGTTATGATTTGAACCGTAATCTTGGTGTTAAATACCGTTACTCAGCTTCAACACCAGGTACCAATATTGATCCGGTACTCAACCTTACTACCGGAAATGGATTGATTAATAACAAACCGAGTGGCCCACGTTGTACTACCAATGAGTATTATGCATACTTTAATGATCCCAATGATATCCGCAACAATCAATGGCTTACCGGTTTGCAATACTGGAGTACAGGTAACCCCATGATGGTTCGTACAACTAATTTGGGTTACGATCAGTTTTATTCAGGTAGCACTCCGGCAGGAGCGTACACGTATCAACTGAATATTACCCCGCTGGGTAGCGGAACAAGATTAGGTGCCACTTCTTACGATATTGGAAAAGATGAAATTGCCTGGAATACCGGTTACAGAAATATCAAGTTCCTGGCCGATCCAAATTCAACTACAAGAAATCAAAATAATGATGTGCCGGTTTTCCGCCTTTCTGATATCATCTTAACGAAAGCTGAAGCTATTTTACGTGGAGGTACAGCAACAAACGGACATACAGCATTATCGTTGATTAACATGTTGAGAGCAGTTCGTACAACATCTGCAGCCTTAGCAACAGTTACCTTAGATGATATTTATGCAGAACGTTGCCGTGAACTTTCATGGGAATGCTGGCACCGTACTGATATGATCCGTTTTGGAAAGTTCGAAAACCCATGGGGTTTAGCTAAAACAAATACGGACACTTATCGCAGGTTGTTCCCGATTCCTACATCAGCAATAGCAACAAATCCTAAACTGGTACAAAATACCGGGTACTGATTTTTTTCATATAAGCAGTGTATCTAAACCCGGAGTTTATACTTCGGGTTTTAATTTTAACTTGTAGAAAAAAGGTTCAGCATGAAATATAAAGTGATGACCGGTTTATTATTTGCAGTTTTATTTGTTGTGTCAATGAATGCACAGGTATTAATAAAAGACAGCCTGCATTATAAGCAGACTCCAAAAATATTTGCAAGCCTCTCTGCATTAAATTTCATTGCCATGGGTGACTGGGGCCGTAATGGAGAAGATCATCAAAAACAGGTAGCTATGCAACTGGGAAAAACGGCTGCCGAAATAAGAGCACAGTTTATTATTGCAACCGGCGATAACTTTTATCCCAGTGGTGTTATCAGTGAACAGGATCCATTGTGGAAATATTCGTTCGAAGATATTTACACCGCTTTTTCTTTACAATGGGATTGGTATCCTGTGCTGGGCAATCATGATTATAAAAGTAATCCTGACGCACAGGTGGCTTATTCAAAGATCAGCCGCCGGTGGAAGATGCCGACACGTTATTATTCCAAACTGATTCCAATTCCGGGTGATACGGCAAGTAAGGTTTTATTTTTATTCATTGATACCAATCCGTTGATCCCTGAATTTTATGTTAACGCAGAGTATGGGCCCCATGTAAAAACACAGGATAGCAGTAAACAAAAAAAATGGATTGCAAAAGAGCTCAGTACAACTGATCCAAAAATTAAATGGAAAATTGTGGTGGGTCATCATCCCATGTTTACAGGTGGAAGCAGAACAGATGGTTATGATACAAAGGCTATTCGCCGTTCGTTAAAACCCATCTTTGACAAATACGGCGTAGATATTTATTTGGCAGGACACGAACACAGTTTGCAGCATTTGGTGTCCGATACAAAAACACAGCATTTTATTTCTGGTGCAGCGTCCGAAAAAACAGCTGTACATTTTACACCTGAAAGTAAAATGGTTGCTTCAGAATATGGTTTTTTGATTTTTTCAGTAACGGGTAAGCAATTACTGGTACAAACGATTGATGCCGATGGAAAACTTATTTACAATACCAGTATAGAAAAGTGAGAACACAATTTAAATTGGTTTAAAAACGATCTTGCATGAATACAATTAAAAGAAAATCTTTTATAAAGATGACAGCTTTAACTGTGCTGGCATCTTTCAATCATTCTTTTATGCAGAATGCATCGGCAGAACCTGCCAATTGTTTTTCATTGCCGGATGATATCATGAAACGGTTGATGGCTGCCAATGATATACAGGTTACATCTTTATTACAAACCGTTACGGAAGGGAATATTGTATTCAGCAGAAAAATCGGGTATGATTTTGCTGCTTTGTCTGCAGCTTATGCTGCAACAGCTTCACAATATTATCACAGTCCTTTACTTGTTCCCAAACTGGAACTGTTAACCGATGCTATTGCAAGCCAGCAAGCCGAAGATGGTACCGTTAATATTGCCAACCTCGAATCACCACCTGATACGGCCTTTTTAGCAGAACTGCTTTCTGCTGCTGCCTTTATCCTTGTAAGAGACAATTCAGTTGAGTTGACGAATACCAATAATGCCATCAAAAATATTTTACTGAACGCAGGAGAAGGATTAAGAACAGGTGGTGTGCATACACCCAATCATCGTTGGGTTATCTGTGCGGCTTTGGCAAGATTGCATGCATTGTATCCCAATAAAAAATTTGTTGACCGGATTGAGGAATGGCTGAGTGAAGGTATTTATATGGATGCGGATGGACATTATCCCGAACGAAGTGCAAGCATTTATGGCAGTGTGGAAAACAATTCACTCATCACCATGGGAAGGCTGTTAAATAAACCGGCATTGTTTGAGTATGTAAGGAAGAACCTGGAGATGACGCATTATTATATAGAACCGAATGGAGATATGGTAACGGCTGATTCCAGAAGGCAGGATCAATGGGTACCCAAAAGTATCATGGGTTATTATCTTCATTATCGCTATATGGCCATAAAAGACGGCAATAAAAAATTTGCTGCCATTGCACAGCAAATCGAAAACATGAAAGGCTTTGAAGAAGAGATCGTAAAAAAAGACCTGTTTCATTTTTTAGAAAATGTATTATTGAAGCAGCCATTACCGGAACAGATTTTACTGCCGGATCAGTATGAAAAACTATTTGCCACATCAAAACTGCTTCGTATAAAAAGAGGGGATACTACTGCTACTTTATTCGGCGGTGTTGACTGGCCATTGATCATTGCATCGGGGCGTTCCTGCAGCCCAAATTTTTTTTCGTATCGTAAAGGGAACGCCATTTTAAAATACATGCGCCTCTCATCTTCGTTTTTTGGAATGGGATATTTTTACAGTGAAGGATTGAAAAAAGACGGCAACCAATACATCCTGCATAAAAAATTAACGGCACCTTATTATCAACCGCTGCCTAAAAATCTCAGAAACAGTAAAGGTGATTATAAATTAGCCCCCAGCACCGACGGTCGTTTCTGGAATAAAATGGACTTTGAAAACAGACCGGTAAGTAATGTAAAATCACAGGATACCCGCATTGTATTTACAGAAACCAATGGTGCAATACAATTAGACATTCGTGTTACCGGGCAAGCCGGTGTGCCCGTAACCATAGAACTATGTTTTGGTGAAGGCGGACAATTAACCGGCGTTACGCCACCCGAAAAAGGAAATAGTTTTTTAGCAAAAGATGTTGCTACGTATGAAATGGACGGAGATGTAATTCGTTTTGGTCCAGGTGCAATGGCGCATAAAAAAATTACAGACTTGGAAGGGGAGAAGTACAGTACTCATTTTGGAAGTTTACGAACAGATGGAATGCATGTGTACATAACAGGGATTACACCTTTTAATCATAAACTTACTTTCAGTTAAAGTATGCTGAATAGCATAAACAACGAATGACTCAACAACAACAAACCAATGCAAAAAGTAAACCGTCAGAAAGGTTGCTGTCACTCGATGCATTGCGTGGCTTTGATATGTTCTGGATCATCAGCGGTGAAGGAATTTTTCATGGATTGGCAAATGTGGTCCAAACGAAACATTCATTATACCGTAGTCCGGTCGATTGGCAAATTGCAGCAACCGGTGATATAAGTTTTTTTGAACGGATTGCAGTGGGCATCAGTAACCAGTTACATCATACCGCATGGAATGGGTTTACTTTTTATGATATGATTTTTCCCCTGTTCATTTTTATTGCCGGTGTGTCCATGCCGTTTTCATTTAGTAAGCAGATGAATAAAACAGGGGTAACGATTAATGTTGCAAAGAGAAGCATTTACCGTTCTTTAATTAAACGCACATTGATTTTACTTTTCCTTGGAATGGTGGTTAATGGATTGTTTCAATGGGGAGGGTATGAACATACAAGATTCGCAAGTGTACTGGGAAGAATAGCATTGAGTTGTTTTTTTGCAGCCATCATTTATTTGAATGCCGGATTGCGTACACAAATCATTTGGTTTGGTGGTTTATTACTCTTGTACTGGGCTTTACTGATGTTGATACCTGTACCCGGTTTTGGTGCAGGCATATTAACACCGGAAGGCAATTTAGAAGGATATATTGACAGGATTCTCTTACCGGGAAAATTACATACTGCAATGTATGATCCGGAAGGATTACTTTCAACGATCCCTGCAATTGGTACAGCTATGCTGGGAATTTTTACAGGACAATTTTTACGAACCAATCAATTAACGTCCGCAAAAAAAACACTTTGGCTGCTTGTATCCGGCATTTTATTACTGCTAACAGGGTTCATGTGGGGCATAGTGTTCCCCATTAATAAAAATATGTGGACGAGTTCTTTTGTATTATATGCCGGGGGGTGGAGTGTGTTATTGTTCGCCCTTTTTTATTACGTCATTGATGTTGCAGGGTTTAAAAAATGGAGTATGCCCTTTGTATGGATCGGCTGTAACTCAATTTTAATTTATATGGCAGCACATGGAATTGTGAATTTTGAATCAACCTCAGTATTTCTGTTTAGTGGTTTATACAGTAAAACACCTGACGTGTGGCATGAAGCACTGAAGTGGATGGGCGTGGCCTTGATTCAATTGGGAGCATTGTATTTTTTGTATAAGAAAAAATGGTTTTTAAAAATATAGTGTTTGTTTCAGGGTTGCCATCTTTCAAAGATTGGCAACTCTGAAGCCCTGCAACAATATCAATAACGACTGCAAATTATTTCAAACAAATGAACACATTACAGATTGCTGATTACATTGTTTTTTTTATCTACTTCATTTTAGTTTCTTCGTATGGTATTTATATCTACAACAGAAAGAAAAAAACAACAACAACCTCCAATGATTTCTTCCTGGCCGAAGGTTCACTAACCTGGTGGGCCATTGGTGCTTCTTTAATTGCATCGAATATTTCAGCTGAACATTTTATTGGCATGAGTGGATCGGGTTTTGCATTGGGCCTGGCCATTTCAACCTACGAATGGATGGCTGCAGCCACGTTAATTATTGTGGCCATATTTATCATCCCCATGTATCTGAAGAATAAAATATATACCATGCCGCAGTTTTTGGCTAAAAGGTATAGCGGTGCAGTAAGTACCATCATGGCTGTTATATGGCTGTTGCTGTATGTATTTGTAAATCTGACTTCTATTATTTATTTAGGATCGCTGGCTATATCATCCATTGCACCCATCAGTTTTGAATACTGTGTTGCAGGGTTAAGTGTTTTTTCCATTATTGTAACACTTGGCGGTATGAAGGTGATTGGATATACTGATGTGTTCCAGGTACTGGTTTTGATATTAGGCGGATTGGTTACTACATATTTGGCATTAACCTTATTGTCAGAACAATTTGGATTTGGTAAAGATGTGTTGAAAGGTCTTTCTATTTTGCAAAAAGAAGCACCGGAGCATTTTCATATGATCTTTGATAAATCCAATCCTCATTATAAAGAATTACCAGGTATGTCGGTATTAATCGGAGGGATGCTCATCAACAATCTTGCTTATTGGGGATGTAATCAATACATTGTACAAAGAGCATTGGGGGCCGATTTAAAAACTGCACGTAAAGGAATTTTATTTGCTGCCTTTTTAAAAATGATTGTACCGGTTATTGCTGTTTTGCCAGGCATTGCTATGTATGTAATGCATCAAAACGGAATGTTTCAAAAAGAAATGATGGACGCAGCGGGAGTAATAAAACCAGATCATGCTTATCCAACACTGATGAATTTGTTACCTGCCGGATTAAAAGGAGTTGCCTTTGCAGCTTTAACCGCAGCCATTGTTGCTTCACTTGCTGGTAAAGCAAACAGCATCTCCACTATTTTTTCGTTAGATATTTATAAAAAGTACATTAATAAAGAAGCTACCGAACGAAAATTGGTACTTACCGGAAGATGGGCCGTCATTATTTCCATGCTGATTGCAGCCATTGTAGCACCATCTTTAAAATCGTTAGATCAGGCTTATCAGTTTATACAGGAGTATTCAGGATTTTTCTCACCGGGCGTATTAGCTATATTTTTATTAGGTATGTTTTGGAAAAAAACAACAGCGGCAGCGGGGTTGGCTGGTGCATTATTAACGGTTCCAATTTCTACTGTATTAAAATTTTTACCAGACTGGACAAATGGTGCTTTTCCCGACTATCCTTTCTTAGACAGGATGACGATTGCTTTTTTTATAATAGTAATTATGATGGTGATAATTAGCCTGGCAAAACCAAAACCGGCTAACGATACACATGTAATTGAAATGGATACGTCCCTGTTTAAGGTATCGCCGGGCTTTATTGTTGGTTCAGTTATTATTTGTGGAATACTGGCGGCATTGTATACTGTGTTTTGGTAGCCATTTTTTGGATAATAGAATTTAAACAAGGGAAAAATTATTAGAAAAAAGCAGACGACTATATTTTTATATTTAAATGCTTCTGCTCATTTATCCCATTGGTATGGCAGATGGGTAGAAATAATTGAATAGGCGCCCTTCGTTCCTTAAAAACGAAAGGTGTTTGTGCAAAACATAATTAAAGCTCAATAAAAATATCATGTACAATAGTGCGACGCCCATGCAGCCCAACAGAATTACCAGAGCTGGTAATCAAAAAAAAATAGTTGCGATGACAATGATGGTTGTTTTGTGCATCTATGCACATGCACAAAACTTAATGCAATATGTGCAACCCTTATCCGGTACAGCATCTGCAACAACCATCAGCGCAGTAAAACACAGTGAAGCAGGTGGAACAGAAACCAATGCTAACACCATACCCGCTGTTACATTGCCCTTTGCTATGACGCAATGGACAGCACAAACAAGAACCACCGAAATAAAATGCCAGCCACCTTATTTTTATAAAGACAGTGTGCTCAGTGGCTTTAGAGGAACACACTGGTTGAGCGGCTCCTGCACACAGGATTATGGAAGTTTTACGGTGATGCCCGTAGTAGGTAAATTAACAACAACGGTAAAGGATTATGCTGTTCCGTTTTCTCATACTAATGAAATTACATCCCCTGCATATTATAAAGTAACTGCAGGAAATATTGTTACTGAAATTACTTCCACACTTCGTTGTGGTATGATGCAGTTTACCATGCAGCAGAATGATAGCTTGTATTTACTAATCATCCCCAACAGCGATAAAGCAAAAGGTTTTGTAAAAGCAGATGCAGCAAAAGGAATTATATGGGGTTATAACCCTGCGCATCGTATTTACCAGGGTTGGGGAGAGCCTGCTGGTTTTAATGGTTGGTTTTATATAAAGATAGAGAAGCAGATGGCAATCAGCGGTACATTCAGTGGCAATGAAATCTTTTCTGTTGATAGTGTTATGAATAAAAAAGATATTGGTGCTTTTGCTGGTTTTAAACTGCGTAAAGGAGATGTGGTGCGCATTCGGATAGGTACATCATTCAGTAATTTGGAAGGTGCCAAACAAAATCTGGCAAAAGAAATAGGAAACAAAGGCTTTGATGAAATAGTTACTGCTGCAAAGCAAGCATGGGAAAAAGCATTGGCACAAATAACAGTGGAAACAACAATTGAAAAAGATAAACGGATATTTTATACAGCGATGTATCATGCCATGCAGCATCCACGCCTGATGAGTGATGTAGATGGCAGCTATCCAAAATTTTCTGGTAATTACGAATTGAAGAAAATGAAAGGGGGAGATTATTATGACGATTTTTCGATGTGGGATATTTACCGGGCGCAGTTGCCGTTGTTTGAAATATTAAAACCCGAACTAACCAATGAATTTGTTCGTTCGCTCATTTTGAAAGGTGAACAAGGTGGCTGGTTGCCCATCTTTCCTTGCTGGAACAGCTATACTGCTGCCATGATTGGTGATCATGTTACGGCATTCATTGCCTCAGCTTATAATAAAGGTATACGCAACTATGATGTAAATGCAGCCTATCAATTAATGCGGAAGAATGCTTTTGATAGCCCGGCTACCTTTGAGGAATATAAGAATGGTATGGGCCGCAGAGCTTTAACCTCTTATTTAAAATATGGGTTTATTCCAATGGAAGACAGTGTGCAGGAAGCCTTTCACAAAAAAGAACAGGTGAGCCGTACATTAGAATATGCTTTTGATGATTATGCTCTCTCCATAGTGGCAAAGGGATTAAATAAAACAACTGACTATAAAAAATTACAACAGCGTTCGTTCAATTATAAAAATGTGTTTGACAAATCTGTTGGCATGGTACGAGGAAGATATGCGAATGGCAAATGGATTGAAAGTTTTAACCCCGATAAAAGAGAGGCATACATTACTGAGGGCACAGCAAGGCAATATACTTTTTATGTGCCGCAGGATGTATCAGGGCTTGCAAAACTAATGGGCGGTACAAAGCAATTAGAAAATGCATTAGATAGTTTGTTTACAAAAAATGAATACTGGCATGGTAATGAGCCGGGTCATCAAATTCCATTTATGTACAATTTTACTGCTTCGCCATGGAAAACGCAGCAGCAGGTAAGAAAAATTTTAGCTGAAGAATACAGTGATGGGCCGGGTGGATTAAGCGGCAATGATGATGCCGGACAAATGAGTGCCTGGTATGTATTTGCGGCGATGGGTTTTTATCCTGTTGATCCGGTGTCAGGCGAATATATTTTATGCACACCACTGTTTGATAAAATAACTTTACAGTTGCAAAACAAAAAACAATTGAAAATTCTTTGTAAAAAGCAATCTGAAAAATCAATTTATATAAAGGATATAAAATGGAATGGTAAATTGTATGATAAATTTTTTTTTCGCCATGCTGATCTCATCAATGGCGGATTGATCCAAATTAATTTATCAGATCTACCTGCTAATTGGGGTAGTACAACTAAAAACAAGCCATCATCTGCGGCAAAATAAAACTATGGTAAAAAAATATTTCCTGTTCAGTATTGCTATGATGATTATTGTATTGTCATCGGCACAAAAAATATACAATGTAAAAGATTTTGGCGCCGTTGGCGATGGTAAAACGGATGATGCAGTTGCCATTCAAAAAGCAATTGACGCCTGTAACGCAGCAGGTGGCGGGTTGGTATTATTTCCTGGCTCACATACTTTCTTGGCAAGTCCCTTTAATTTAAAATCAAACATTGATTTTCATATTGAGGCTGGTGCAAAAGTGCTGGCGAATCCTGATGTAAAAGTTTATACCAAAAGCGCTTTTCGCCAAAACCCGGGAGAAGGAACCATCTGGATAGGTGGTGAGAATATTGAAAACCTGACGATCAGTGGTACCGGAGAAATTGATGGCAATGGTATTTCTTTTATGGGAGCTGAGCTGGAGGACTCGTATGTACTGAAACCATTTAATACACTTGATCCACGGCCGCATGTATTGACAATTATTGGCGGAAAGAATATTCGAATCAGGGATGTACATATTGGCAACTCAGCCTACTGGACTGTTCATTTGGTTGGATGCAATGATGTGGTTATATCAGGAATTACATTACTGAACAATTTAAAAGTAAGAAACAGCGATGGGATAGATTTAGACCATAGTAAAAACGTACGCATCAGCGATTGTTATATTGAAAGCGGTGATGATTGTATTTGTATAAAGAACAGGAGAGAGTTTGAGGAGTTTGGGAAATGCGAAAACATTACAGTTACTAATTGTACTATGACGAGCCGCAGCTGTGCTATAAAAATTGGCTCAGAAAACATGGATACCATTCAGCAGGTGCTGTTCAATAATTGCATCATCAAAAAAAGCAATCGTGGTGTTGGTATTCAAAACAGGGATGAAGGTGTAGTAAGAGATGTAGTCTTTTCCAACATGATTATTGAAAGTCATCTGTTCAGCGATGTGTGGTGGGGAAAAGCAGAACCAATTTATGTAACGGCTTACCGCAGGGCAAAAGGAAACAACAAGGATGCCAATTGGCGTTTCCCGAAAGGTGCAACCGAAGGAAGAGTGGGACAGGTAAGCAATATCACTTTCAGTAATATCAAATGTATCAGCGAAAACGGAATCTATGTAAGTGCAGAAACGCAGGATAAAATTGATAACATCATTTTCGATCAGGTGGATGTAATGATTAATAAAACAACAGCTTTACCCGGTGGAGTGTATGATCGTCGTCCATGCGAAGCAGATGGATTTGTGAAAGGACGTACCTCAGGATTTTACATCGATGGGGCAGGTTCAGTTACTATCAGAAACAGTTCTATTCAGTGGGGCTTAAACCGCCCCGATTATTTTGCACATGCAATTGAAAGCAGGAATATTAGAATAATCAATATTAACGGGTTTAGAGGCAAAGCCGCAAATCCGGAGAAATTCCAGGCAATAAAAAAATAAAAACACGGATTGCTGATTGATTCGGATGAAAGCAGATCCGGTATGAATCCGAATTGGACCCTTCTCTTCAAATCTATTTGGAACCTGCTTATTTCTTTTTTGCTACACACATCCAGTCCCATGGAAAAGGTTCAGCCAGCCATTTGGGTGGATTGTTGAATTCTGTTTTCCAGGTATAATTTATTTTTTCAACCTGTTCAACAGCAAACCCCTCTAATGTCAGTAATAATTCCAATTCTTCTTTCAGGTAATGTTTGGTAGGAACATTGTCAATATCTGTTACACCCTGTTTAATATTTTTTGCAAGGGCAAATGCTTTTTCAACCGATTCAATCTTTTCTTTGTTGTCTTCGTCAACATTCCAGCGGTTGGCAATGATATTGGTATAAAGTTTTGATTCAAGCGAAGGAACCACCAGTATAAGGTAACCTTCCTTATTTAAACAAATATTCAGCGCCTGGAAAAAATTGATTCGCTTTTTGAGGTTATCGGTAAGGATGGCATTAATACAAACAGCAACATCGCAAGGTGTAACAGTGAGTGTATCGGCACTCATATCCATACGCTGGTATTCAACATTCGGGTAAGCTGAACATTTTTCCTTTGCCAGGTCAAGATTAATGGCAGAGATATCCGTTGCAATAACCTGTTTAAAAGCAGTGGCTAATAATGGAATCCACTTGCCGATAGCGCAACCAATATCTGTAACGGTTTTCTCTTTAGAAGCTGCCTGCTCAATGGCAGTTACAATTTTGCCCGACTTGTCATTTTGCAGTACATCAAATATTTCCACGTTATAGTTTGGTGCAATCCGTTCCCAGTAGTTTCTGTCCATGTATTGGTGTTGGTTAATAAAGCAATGAAAACTGTTTAAAGATAATTTTTTTGTTTCACAAGAAAGCATCGGGAACTATCTTTAATATAGAAACCATTTTTTTGCTATTGGAAAATAGTTCAATAATAATACAGAAAATAAATGAATGAGATCAATATCAGGCTTGCCGGTAAAGATGATGCAGAGCTGATTGCAGATATGAGCCGCACAACATTTTATGATGCCTTTGCCAAAGACAATACAAAAGAAGATATGGACTTCTTTCTGAATGAACAGTTTACTAAAACTGCATTGATGAAAGAAGTGGAAGAAGGAGATGATATTTTTATACTTGCTTATGTGAATACTGAAGCGGCAGGATATGCAAGAATGCGGTTGAAAAACAATGAGAACATATTAGCAGAGGATAATGCAATTGAAATTGCACGCATTTATGCAACATCATCGGCCATTGGAAAAGGAGTGGGGAGTGCGTTGATGCAAAAGTGTATTGACATTGCAGCAGAACAAAATAAAGCAGTGATCTGGCTTGGTGTTTGGGAAAAAAATGAGCGGGCAATCGCTTTTTATACCCGATGGAGATTTGAGAAATTCAGTGAGCATAGCTTCCTGCTGGGCAGTGATATGCAAACAGACTGGCTGATGAAACGGTCTGTAAGCCTTCCTTAACTTATTGATTACCTGTTGAACATCTGTTAAAAAAAAGGTTGTAGTGTTGAAATTTGCAGTAGAAACAATGAAACTACCAAAAAAACGTTTTACCTTGTACGTTACTGTTCGTTCATCCATTAAAAACCAATAACCATGAGACGTTTCGAAAAAACCCAGGTTGTATACAACCGAAAAGACATTCCCCTGATTGTGTTCCTTATTTTTTTTACACTGGCTATTATTATCAGCATAAAATTCAATGCATAAAGTTTAATTGAACTGCTGAATATAAACAAGCTCGTTTAACCCGGGGTTTTTCCTTAGGCTTATTCTTTCTTTAATACTATTTTCTGGCCCTCATCTTTTTTGATAATTTCAAAGCTGTTTGCCACTTCATTGTATTGAAGAGCAGGAATTATATGTTTGTTTAAAGTGAGTTGTGTTGTCACTTTCAGTTCATCTCCTGTTTCGCTAATCTGAACTTCGTTTTTATAGAAAACGAAACTGTTTTTAATTTCTTTCAGTAGGGGAAGGTTTTCTTTCTTAAAATTGCCGGGTAATTTATAAACAGTTGAATCAGATTTTATATAAGGAAAATCAAACAGGTATTCAAACTTTCTTGTTTCAGCTGTTTTGATTGTTTCATCATTCAGCCTGTATTGCCGCAAAGGAAAAAAATGCTTTGCTCCGGCTTTGAAATCAAAAAACTGCCGGTATTCCATGTTCAGCTGTACTACATGCCCATCAGCAGAATCACTTACAATTTTCAACTCAAAATCATCGGGGGCTTTATAACCAAATACATTCACTAAAGCTTTTTTTATATCATCTTTTGATCTGGAATCTGCATAGGCATAAATATAGTCCCAAAATTCACCCGACACAAATATGCGGCTTTGTATCATTGCACTTCCGTCATCAAATACTTCCGTATTTGTTTTAGCCAACCATCGGTTATTGATACTTTTGCTTGAAGGAGTTTTTACAAGTACACCCCCTTTTTCAGTAATCAATAAAGCATTTCTGTTTTCGGTTGAACTGCTGAGTATTCCGGGCAGGGTTTGTTTGCCGGTACATTCAAGCCAAACCGTATCTTTTTCAAGCGGAACGCAAAGAATAACATGATTGAATTCGCTGGATGCAAAAGACGGATCAACAGGATATTGATTTGTTCCGGAGTTGATTAATGCTGCATGGGCTCTTATTCCTACTGCCCCTAAAATATTTTTCATGTAATGGGTAAGACCTTTACAATCTCCGTACTTTTTCTTTTCAGCAAAGGAAACAGGGAAAGGTTTAAAACCACCTATACCGAATTGTATACTGACATAACGGGTTTCTTTCTGCAGATAGCGATACAGGACAGCAACTTTTTCTTCTTGTGTTTTTGCTGTTTCTATTAGTGTTTTAAAGAAATCAATCCGTTCCTGTGTAAATGGATTCTGTTCTTCATAAAAAGGGTAACTCCATTTGCCAAATTCCAGCCAGCTGCTTAATGAGCCGGGATAACCATCATAACTGAACTGTGCTGGAGAAACATCAATCCAGGGCATAAATATTTTTGCACCGTATGTACCGGTTTCTTTTTTGGGTACTGGATAGTTATTCAATTCCCATGTATAAATTTTAGCGGTTCCTTCTTCTTTAATAACAGGTTTCAGTTCACAGTTATAGATTTTGTAATTAAATGGGATTGCAGATTTGAGAATATACCTGCTTATTTTAAATGATTCAGTTGTTGAGCCAAAAGTCCAGGAAGGAATATCTATATAACCAGATAAATCAAGTGTGTATTCGGTTTCTATTGTACAGGGAGCACCAGGAACAGGGAAATCAAGCTGATATAGTTTGTCATCTGTCGCAAGTGTTTCTCCATCGTAAATTCCTTCCAGCTTGAAGTCTTTCTTTTTATAACGGCTTATTTCTAATCCTAAGTCATTGTATACTTTGATATTTATTTCATCCAGCTTTCGCAGTTTGTCTACCCATATTCTCACAACTGAATGGTGTAATCCATTTTTATTCAGTATCGTCACAATAGTATGTGACTTCATTGTCATTTTAGCAGGAGAGAGTATTTCCACAAACATCTCTTCCAGTTGGTAAACCGCATCAGCGTCTTTCTTTAAACTGTCGGGTATAGTTAAAGACGAATAAGTGAGCAGCCCTTGTGAAAAAGCAACATGCTGAATAAAAAGGAATAGAACAATCAGACCGTTTCTCATGGTTTTGGTTTAGCTTTTTTCTTAAATACAATCTGCTCGTTTAACCTTTCAAACAGTTGTGCATAAAATTCTTTAAAATCAAGATATTCATCGGCGTAGTAGGTAGGACGTTTTATTTCCAGCGTAATACGGAAGGAAATGCTGTTCTCATTTTTCTGCATGAAGCGCTGAAGTACAATACTTGTATCGGGCATGATCATTTTAATATTCTTTGGCAGTTCTTCCGGCTCCATATTTTCAGGAAAACGAATAGTGGAAACAATCGTATAATACTGGGAGAAACCAAATTCAACATCTGTAAACCGCTGATCGGAAATAAATTCATTCTTCTCCAATTCCAGAAGAAAGTTAGGGGAATAAAAAAAATAATCACCGCTTGAATTAAGCTGCGTATTAAACTTTACCTGGTTTTCAAGCGGAAGTGAATCATTTTTTTCATTCTTTACAGTCAGGGAATCAAATTTGAAATCGGGATGCGGTTCAGAAAAATATTCAGTTAAATATTTGTCTGTTCCTTTATTGAGTGAAGAAAGACGCTGATTTTTTGCATATTCATAAGCCAGCAGGTAAGCCGACCCTTTCAACATTCCTTTTTCATCCAGATCTGCTGTCATAGATGTGCTGATTCTGAACCGGTGTTTCGTGTCTGCAAGAGATACAAAACCGGTTCTCGTTTTGTCAACCAGGTAACCTTCAGTAAACTGAACATTCCAGGGAATCATGAATGCGGGATTGTAAGGATTACTTGCATTCAGCACATAAGGAATTCCTTCTGCTTCCGTATAAACATATACATTGTTAAACTGGTAAATGAACGGATAGAAGCGATTGATTTTGCCATTGTCTCTTGTACTCACCAGCAATGGATACGCTTCAACTCCTGCATCTCTGAGTAAATTAATCATCAGCAGGTTGATGTCTGCACTGCTTCCGCTATGTTTTTCCAGAGCAGTTTTGAGCCCATTAGAAGAATACCTCCTGTTTTCTCCGTTCCATGTTACATTCTTTTTTACGAAATTATAAACCGCAAGAATCTTTGCGTAGTCAGATGTTAACTTCTTAAGTTCATCTTCCAGTGGCAAATTTTTGAGGATATTTTTTTTCAACTGTAAACCAAAATCTTCATCATCCAGCAATTGTTCATTCAGTTGAGTCCATGTGGTTAAAATGGGTTGATTGTTGATTGATCTTAGCTGGAAATCTATCCTCTGTAAATAATCCTTTGCACAACTCATGTATGGCTCCCTGTCAAGACCGGGAATATCGGTCATAACAAACCGTTTTGTATTGTTAATCCCTTCAACAGTTTCTTTTACCGGAAGAGTGCGTTTTACCTGGTAAGTAAATTCAAGCACAGAAGGAATGGTTACATTGTATTCACTGTATCTTACAGGAAGGCTGCGTTGAAAAATCCAGTCTTCTATTTCTATATAATTGGTTTTTGAGTGATCGTACTTGTATTCAATAACACTTCCCACTTTCACATTAGGCAATGTAAAAACCGACATTTCATAATTTTCATCAATCCGCTGTTCCATCACCGACTTTCTTTCCAGTTTTGTTCTTTCAACTTCGCCTTTTTCATTAAGATTATAGGTATAGCCTTCAATACCTCCAATTTTTTGGCGGTTGTTTTTAGAGTAATAGGGAATACGCACATTTGCAAGTTCCAGGGCCTTTTCATTCAAAATCTTAATGCGGATACGGTACTTTGTTTCGTTCACAAAGTTTGATGTGCTGATAAAATAGTTCACTTCGCCATAGTCAATAAGGTATTCTGCCACGGCAGATTTATCGTAGCTGCATTCTTTGTATTCAAGATCAGCTTTGTCAATTTTACCAAACGAAGGGATTTTTTGTGCAATTGAATCAAAATGATAAATAAACAGGAATAACAGGCACAGGAGAGCTCGCATGATGCAGTGTTTTTGGTATGTGCAATAATAAAGCAGCCACTCAAGATTACCAATGATTCCGTTAAAAAAAACCCCTTAGTTTTAAAACTAAGGGGATTACTTATTCATAAAATCGATGATTAATACTGTTCCAGTCCACTGAAGAAAAAGCTCCCTTCAATTTTTGCATTTTCATCACTGTCGCTTCCGTGAACAGCGTTTTCACCAACAGAAGCTGCAAAGAGCTTACGGATGGTTCCTTCATCGGCTTTTGCCGGGTCAGTTGCACCGATCAGTGTACGGAAATCGGCCACTGCGTTATCTTTTTCAAGGATAGCTGCAATGATAACTCCGCTGCTCATAAATTCTACCAGTTCACCATAAAAAGGTCTGGCCTTGTGCACAGCATAAAATTCACCTGCTGTTTCAGTTGTGAGCTTTGTTTGCTTCAATGCCACTACACGAAAGCCGGCTTTGATGATTTTGTCTAAAATAGCACCTGCATGACCGTTCTTCATGGCATCAGGCTTGATCATTGTAAACGTACGATTGCTCATAGTATTCTTTGTTTTTTGCGCCGCAAAGATAGGGAAGATGAGAGAAGAGAATGGGTTTTGTGATTTGTAATTTGGAATTGGGGTGCAG
>JANOIQ010000361.1:0-3534 GCA_031407835.1 Chitinophagaceae bacterium | reverse complement strand
TGCAGTTGATTTATTCTTACTGCCAGCTTAGTGAACTTTGTGTAATCTTAGTGTCCTTTGTGCTACCCCAAAAGAATGAAACTAAAACAGTAACACAAAGAAAGCACAAAGAATACGGGAACAGAATATCTTTTCTTACCGCCTTCCTATCTTACCGGCAATAGTTTCTTGTTAAGATACTCTTTCTTCTAAAAAAATTATTTGCAATAGTAACTGAATTTGGTTCGTCCGTCAATAATCCCGATTCCATCCTGGAAATCACCGGCGGCAAATAATTCCAGTACATAATTATCACGTGATAATTTATAATTCAAATAATTGGTAACAAGTGAATCTGTTATTACTCCTGAACTGTAAAGTTTGGTGGTTACTTTTTTCAGCGTATTAACAGGCCGTTTACCAAAATTGAATGAAAGGTTATATTGGGCAGTATAAAAAGCATCCGGGAAAACATACATCATTCCATTCGCAGGCTGAGAGCCGTTGTATTCAACAGCTGCGTCAATAAATACTTCAGTTGAAGGAAACACATATTCAAGTAAAGCACGTGTTAAGTTGCCGTTGCTGTAACTATAGGTTGACCGGAGAAGCGGAACAGTCAGACCAAAAAAGTAATAGTCTTTTTTAACCAGGTAGCCAGAGGCGTCATAACTGAATACAATCTGAACAGTATCGGATAAAGGATCGGACGGATCAATGAGCCCCTTAAACTCTTTCACCCTTCCTGTTGCTGCATCATTCACAAAATATTCTCCGCTATTTACAAAAGCAGTATCAGCACTGTAAGTAAAAAGGGATCCAAAATAAATAGAATTTGAAAGACTGTCGTAGAGTTCTGTACCTGTTGGTTTGCCTGCAGCATCAAAGAAAGCATTGTGTGCTTCAAAGCCGATACCAGTGAGTGAGTCAACACTTAATACCTGGCTGATTCGGCAATTGCTGCCGATAAAAATGGGGTTATTGTCACCTGATTCAATACTTTTTTCTTTCCTGCATCCGTAAAAGGATAGTAAAACAAAAAGAAAGAGTGTTATTCTTTTCATGTGTGTTGAATAAATAATTACGTCACCTGGGCGTCATCTGAAACTTCGGTGTTGGTTTCTATTGTATGAGTTGTTTCTTCTTCTTTACGATGCCTGAAAAAACGTTTCTGGAATAATAAAATAGTGATGACACCGGTTGAAATAGAAGCATCGGCAATATTAAAGATTGCCTGGAAAAAAGTAAAGGGCTTGCCACCAATAAATGGAACCCAGTTTGGCATCATCTTGTTTTCAATGATGGGGAAATACAGCATATCCACTACATGACCATGCAGGAAAGAACCATAACCTTTTGCCGAAGAAAATTTCGCCAATCCGTTATAGCCGAAATATGAATCGGTTGCGGGATCGTAGATCATTCCTTTGTCAAATAACATCCCGTAAAATAAGCTGTCGATCAGGTTTCCCAATGCACCGGCAAAAATTAAGGAAGCACAAATGATAAACCCTGTATGATATTTTTCTTTTATAATTTTTACAAGATACCAGCTTCCAAAAATAACCGCTCCCAAACGAAAAAGGGTTAAGGCCATTTTTGCCCATTCGCTTTTACCTAATTTCCAGCCATAGGCCATGCCGGCATTTTCAATAAAATATAACCGGAACCACCTGCCTGCCATGAACTTTTCATCCTGGTACAGCATATGTGTTTTTACCCAGATTTTCAGTGCCTGGTCAGCAAATAAAATAAGGAGAATAATAAATATTACATGACGAATCTTCACAGTATGATTTTTTGTGGAGCAAAGATAGAGGAAACCTGCTTGCTGTAAGCTATGTTAAACTGCCATCCTGTAACTCAATAAGGCAGATCTTCGGCAAACTGTCCCATTAGTTCAATTGTCAGCTGACACAGCTTTAATGGGGTGTAAAATAGCTCACTCCCATTTTTAAATACTAAATTATTTTATAAACCTGTAAGATTTTCCACTGATTATGCAACCTATGCATTATACAACTTAATTTCAAAAAGTTATAAAGAAATACTTAATTACTAAAAAAGAACAATAGTATGGAAAAGGAATTTTTAGAGGTAATCCATGACTATCAAAAAATCATATATAAGATTTGCAGATTATACCGGGATAGCAGAGAAGACCAGGAAGACTTGTTTCAGGAAATTGTCTATCAACTTTGGAAATCTTATCCCGGTTTTAAAAGAGAATCTAAAGTAAGTTCATGGATATACAGGATTGCTTTAAATACTGCCATCGCTATTTATCGAAAATCAAAAATATTTATTGAAAATTATCAAGAGTTTCCTGAACACATTCACCCCTCAGACGAAAAGATAATTTCAGAAAATGAGGAACGATTATTTTGGGCTTTACGAAAATTAAATGATTCAGAGAAAGCTGTCATATCTCTCTATCTGGAAGACTTCAATTACCAGGAAATTGCAGAAATAACAGGATTAAGTGAAAGTAACGTAGGTGTACGATTAAACAGAATTAAAAACAGGTTGAAAGAAATACTAAAATAAAAATTATGGAACTAGATGATTTAAAATCAGACTGGCAAAACGCCGGTGGCGCTTTCAAAAATGAAGCGGACTTGCAACGAATGACCAAAGTTACTAATCATCCTTCCTTGAAAAGGATAAGGATTAAGTTGATTGTTGAAACTATTGGGTTGGTATTTTTTTTATTTATTTATTACGATTG
Source organism: Chitinophagaceae bacterium (assembly GCA_031407835.1). Taxonomy (GTDB): domain Bacteria; phylum Bacteroidota; class Bacteroidia; order Chitinophagales; family Chitinophagaceae; genus Lacibacter. The sequence goes on along the minus strand of JANOIQ010000361.1, from coordinate 827 downwards.
GTTTGATGGAGAAAAAAAGCCATTTTATGCAAATCTGGCACTGCTAGTTGGCTTATTATTATATATTTCCAATGATGTTATTGGGTATATTTTTATAACACGGCCTGTTATGGGGGCAAATTTGAAGTTGTCAATTCAGAATTATTTAACGAGAATAAGGCGCCTATCAGTTTTTTCATTAATAATATCCTTTCTATATGGCATCTCACTAATTATTTTTTTTACATCAGTAATAAATTTTACAAAAGAAAAAGGACTAATAATGATAGGTATTATAGTTGTTCTGCTTCAATTGATTCTTTTATCTTTTAAAATCTGGGCCAAATGGATTAAAAATTTGAAGCAGCAAGTAAAGGATTTTAACTTTGATGAATAGATATTCCTATGAAGCGTCCGTTATCTTTTTCACTGGCTCTGCTGCTGCCTTCAGCAATATTCGATGAGATAGAAATACTTGCCTGATTGATTTGTGAAGGGATGCCGAATTTTTCAGATGGAGGAAATGAATCAGTCAATTGAAAGCAGGAGATTGCTATATCCATTCCTTTTTCCAGATGTTTCAACTCTTTGAAATTTATCATGGTAGTTATCGCTTTATGAGTATTTACTTGCGGCTTGTAGTGAATCGCTAATAGCTTTCTTCTTATTCTTCGTAATACACTCTTTTCACTCGCTGGCTGATGCCTGTCATGATCTCATATGGAATCGTTTGGCTCCATTGTGACAGCAGGTTTACTGATAATTCCCTGCCGAATACCATTACCTCATCGCCTTCTTTTACATCAGCAATTCCTGTTATATCCAGCATAGTCATATCCATACAAATG
>JANOIQ010000354.1:0-2784 GCA_031407835.1 Chitinophagaceae bacterium | reverse complement strand
ATTACACCTTTATCCTGCCCAAACATGCTGCGGCTGTATTCACGAACACGGTCAAATACAACTACGGTATCATTCATGGAGAAACCAATCACCGTTAAGATCGCCGCAATAAAGTGCTGATCAATTTCGAGCGGGAATGGTACAATGTTCTTCAGGAACGAGAACACGATCAATGTTACCAATACATCATGAAGTAATGAAACAATCGTACCCACTGAATATCTCCAGTCACGGAAACGTATGAAGATGTATAATGTAATGGCTAATAATCCAATGACCAAAGCATACAATGCACCTTTTTTCAAGTCATCAGAAATAGTTGGCTGTACCGTTTGTGATCCCTTTTTATATACTTTATCAAACTGCTGATAAGTTGTACCGACGGGGAGGAATTTATTTAATCCTTCGTACAATTTGTATTTAACAATTGAATCAACCTGTAAACCCGGTTGCTCAATCATATAATCAGTAGTAATGTTCAACTGCTTAGAAGTTCCAACCGTTTTAATGATCGGAAATTTGCCAAATACTTTATTCAATTCATTGGCAACTTCTTCATTCTTCATCTCCTGGTCAAACTTAATGGTATAACTGCGTCCGCCTCTGAACTCAACACCATAATCAAATCCGTTAATAACTGATCCAATTCCGCCAAGTAATACAACCAACGAAATTCCATAAGCAACTTTGCGGTACTCAATGAATTTGTAAGCAGCATGTTTAAAGATGTTACGTGAAAGGCGGGTAAAATATTCAAAGTGACGATTCTTCTTCATCCAGAAATCAGTAATCAATCTTGAAACAAGAATACCACAGAATAAACTGAGGAGAATACCAATGATCTGTGTGGTTGCAAAACCTTTTACGGGACCTAATCCGAAATACAACAGGATAATGGCAGTTAATAAGGTTGTTACGTGTGCATCAAGTACAGGAGCCAGGGCATGTTTATAACCATCGTTAACTGCTAACTGATAACTCTTGCCCTTGGTTAATTCTTCTTTAATACGTTCAAAGATGATTACGTTGGTATCTACCGCCATACCAATTGTTAATACCAAACCGGCAATACCGGCAGCAGTTAATGTTGCACCCCATGCGCTTAGTACACCAACAGTAAATAATAAGTTTAATATCAACGCAATATTTGCAACCCAGCCTGCTGAATTATAATACACCAGCATCAGAACAAAAATCACAATAAATGAAATCAGGAACGACAGTGACCCGCCTTTGATTGCTTCTGCACCAAGTGTTGGACCAACAACCTGTTCCTGCACAATTTTAGCAGGAGCGGGGAGTTTACCTGTACGTAAAATGCTTGCCAAATCCTGCGCTTCCTGTGTAGTAAATGAGCCACTGATTTGTGAGTTACCTCCCGAAATAGCACCATTGTTAACACCAGGAGCAGAGTACACATAGTTATCAAGAGCGATGGCAATAGCATATTTACCACTGAATGCTTCACCGGTCATTTTTTCCCATATATCAGCACCTTTTTTACTCATGGCCATATTCACCAGCACTTCATTGTTGCGCTGATTGAAATCCTGGTTGGCATCCGTAATATATTCACCGGTTAATTTTGGAACATCAGAACCGGGAACTGTTTTAATGACAAAAACTTCCAGTAAGCTTTCGCCTCTTTTGTTTTTTCCAATTGGCTTTGCACCAAACAGAAAGCGCATGGTGGAAGGGATGGATGCCTTTACAATATCCAGTTTTGTATATTTTGAAAAGGCAAGAGTATCTGAAATACGGATAATACCAACGGTTGCTGAACTGTAGCCAACAGCCTGACCATCTACCTGTTGAGCCATAAGAGATGTAAGTGGTTGCTCGCTTACTCCTGCTTGTTTATTTGTATCTTTTACAGCAACACTATTTGTATCAACTTTTGTTGTATCGGTTACGCCACTTAAGTATGCTTTTACTTTCTGATCAATTTGCTGCAGACTTTGCTGTACCAACGGATCATCATTACGGTAGGTTTCCCAGAATTCAAGATTGGCAGTTGCTTGCAAGAACTTACGTACACGCTCAGGATCGTCTACACCTGCAAGTTCTACGGTAATAATTCCTTTATTTTGATCGAAGCTGATATTGGGTTGAGCAACACCAAACTGATCGATCCTTGCTGTTAAACGGTCGAATGTTCTTTTAACAGCATCTCTTGCTTCCACACGTATGGCCTCAATCACAGCACCATTGCCCGCATCAATTTTGATGTTTTTATTCTTTCCGCCTGCAAACAATGCAGCCAGGTTTCCGTTGCCGGATACTTCATTGTAAGATTCCTGAAAAAGAGTAACAAAATCAGCATCGCTGTTTGCTTTCTTTTTATTGGCACTTTCCAATGCCTTATTCAGATTAACATCTTTCGGATTGTTACTCATCGAACGGATCAATCCATCTAAACCAACTTCCAGTGTAACGTTCATACCGCCCTGCAGATCCAAACCAAGGTTCAGTTCCTGCTCAATCGCTTTTTGATACGTTAACTTAGGATACAATACAGCTATATTCAACAGTTCTTTTTCTTTTAAACTGTCAACATAGCGACGGTAAATAGCATTTTCAGCAGAATCTTTTGTACTCTGTGATGCGTTTCCAAAATTGCTTGTGACAAACTTCTTCGCTCTGGCTTTTTGCTTGCTTTCAAAATTGTTGACAATCCACGTAAAGCTTAATTGCCATACAGAAATGAAGATCAGCATGATTGCAAAAAACCTAATCAAACCTTTCAGTGCCATAATAGAATATTAATTGGGGTTCTTTTTTAAG
>JANOIQ010000203.1:0-2098 GCA_031407835.1 Chitinophagaceae bacterium | reverse complement strand
TAATTGCCTGCAAATTTGGATGCGCCTACCAGCAATACACCGGTAATAGAATCAATTCTGAAATTCTTCAGTGTTTCATCACTTTCAAATCCTTTCCCAAAAATAGTTTTTGTTTTCTGTCTTATTTCAACATCTTTATTTGTAAAGAGCTTGTGCAGGTTCTGTTCCCAGAAAAGTTCTTCTGTTTTTAGTGTGTCGCCATTGATCCTGATCACCACTACGCTGTCTGTGAGAATGACACGGCTCTGCTGTTCATAGTAGTATGCTTTTTTTGCATCGAGATAACTTTCGATCTGCATACTGTCGTTATAAAAATCAACATGTAAGGTATTGGGAAATTCAACTCTTGGTACACTGTCGTAGTAACGAAGCATAAACGGTGCCGTAAGTTTTGCTTTTAACCGGCCGCCTGTACTGAGATAACTGGTTACAACTTTCACTTCATCAACAGATAGTTTTTTCGATTGCATTGCCTGTATAACCTTAATATCATTTTCACAGGCAAAGAAAAAAAAGCAGCCTGCTATACATGCTGCTGCTTTTATAAATATCTTTTTATGATTAACGCTGTTAATCATACTTACGTTTAATAAACCAGATATCGCTCAACGAGAAACCAAGTGTAAAGCGAATATAATTTTCACGTAGTATTGATGTGCTGCGGTTGCCTCTCTGTCCTATTTCAAAAGCAGCATTCACAATATTATTACGGTTAAATTCTGCAAACGAATAACGTTTAATCGGCAAGCCAATTCCTACAGTAAGACCATAGCTTCTCATATCACCATTCACTGTATAAGGTTCGGTACCATAATGAAAGCCTGCACGGTAAATTACCTGTCCCCAGTACGATTTTGCCCTGCCTGAAATATCAGGAATAAACTGACCACCTACTTTTGCCTGCCAGCTGTTTCGCAAAGCATCTGCATTTCCGTAATAACGGTAGCTGCCCCAGTTGGAAATTTCAACATCTGCACCAAGGCGGAGGTTACTTTTTCCAACAACATCATACATTACACCAAATCCATAGTTAGAAGGATAAATGATATCGCCCTTAATATTTTTTGTTTCTGAAACAGAATCAACCCTGCTTTCATTCCCTGCCTCATCTGTTACAAAGAATGATTCAAATACTTCATCACGGGTTGTACGCATTTTACTCTGCAAACTTGTATATGCACCGAAATGCAGCGAACTGTATTTTCTGCTGGCTGTATCGCCCGAAAGTTTTACCTGGTACTGTACACCCAGTTCAAGAAAAGGAGCTCCGAAATTATTTCGCACCTGTTTTCTTCCCTGCCTGTAACGGTCGGGCACTGTATCATTGAAGATGCCCACTTTGGTGGTATAATCTTTTGAACCGAAACGGTAACCTGTATTAAAACCAATACTGAATCCTTTATATCCAAAGGCTGATCCGATAAATGCCTGGTAGGTTCCGCCATTGCCTTCATAAATATTTTGTACGCTGTCGCCGGAAGCCAGTCGTCCTCCACTCCCAATATTGTAACTCACTTTGGTTAACGGACGTAAACCAAATGCCATTCCCAAATCATATTTCGCTTTTTGTGGCTTAATCTGAAACCCGCTTGCCAGATAAGGGATATAAACGTTGTTGGAAGTATAAGTGCTGCCTTTATTATTACTCAGCTTGCGGCTGTTGATATCTAAACCAAGATCCAAGATAGCCCGTTGCGCTCCGAACTTGCTGTAAGAAGCAGGATTTACAAAATTGATGGTTTGAAAGTCGCTGTACGCAGCAGCTAAATGACCCATGCCCCTGTTGGCAACATTGCCCGAGGGTACAATATCGCCTAAACCGTAACGGCTCCAGGGCGAATTATCCTGCGAAAAGACGGGGATCACAAATGCTGAACTCAGCACAAATAACACTAAAACACGCTTACCGATTGAACTCACTGATTGCATACAGACCTTTAAAGATTAGTTGAGGGTCTGCAAATATCATGTTTTTGAGCAGAGGAGCAAAATGAACCGTATCACCCCCGGTTAACAGCACGTTAAAGTTCCCGTACTTCTCAGCATAAGCATCAATAATTCCGTCGATTTCTTTGGCCATTCCCCAGGCCACTCCGCT
>JANOIQ010000317.1:0-10335 GCA_031407835.1 Chitinophagaceae bacterium | reverse complement strand
CAACCCGATTCAAGATGGTACACAGGTTCAGGTATTTACAGGGATGTGAAGCTGGTAACAACGAAACTTATTTCATTTAAGCCATTGACTACATTTATTCAGACCTCAGTTGTAACAGCGGACAAAGCAATTTTTTCTGCTACAACAAATCTTGCCAGTATTAAACGAACGAACACTGCAATAGAGGTTCGTTGCGAACTATTTGATCCATCGGGGAAATTAATTGCAAGTATTTGGCCTCAGCAGCAAAAGAAAGATCAATCAGATAGTGCATATTCATTTCAAAATGTAATAGAAAACCCTCAACTATGGACGGTTGATAAACCAAGTTTGTATAAAGCGGTCTTCAAAGTTTATTTTACTGCGGTACAAATGGATGAAATTGAAATCCGTTTCGGCATCCGCTCTTTTCATTTCGACAATGAAAATGGTTTTTTCCTCAATAATCAGCCCATAAAAATAAAAGGTGTGTGCATGCATCATGATCTGGGTGCATTAGGTGCAGCATTCAATATAACAGCAGCAAAAAGACAACTGATTATTTTAAAAGAGATGGGTTGCAATGCCATTCGCTTCTCACACAATCCACCAGCAGCTGCCATGCTTGACCTTTGCGATGAAATGGGATTCCTGGTAATGGTTGAAGCATTCGATATGTGGAAGAAACGAAAAAACAAATTCGACTATCACCTCAACTTTCAGGAATGGAATGAACGGGATCTGCAGACAATGGTGCTGCGTGACAGGAATCATCCATCTGTTTTCATGTGGAGCATTGGAAATGAAATAAGAGAACAGTTCGACAGTACCGGTACAACCATTGCCAAACGTTTGGTTGATATTGTAAAAGCATTAGATACCACAAGACCTATTACCTGTGCCTTAACAGAAAATATTCCGCAAAAGAATTTTATATGGCAATCAGGTGCGTTGGATGTACTTGGTTTCAACTACAAGTTGTACGATTATGCTGAGCTGCCCAACCGTTTTCCCGGTCAGGCCTTTGTAGCAACAGAAACGGCATCCTCATTATCATCAAGAGGATCATATGATTTTCCCAGCGACAGTAACTTTCTATGGCCGCCCAATGGTAAAACACCTACAGTAAAAGGCAATGCAGATATGACCGTATCGGCATATGATCATGTATATGCTTACTGGGGTACATCGCATGAAGAAGCTTTGAAAACAATGAAACAATACAGTTTCATATCGGGTATGTTTGTGTGGAGCGGTTTTGATTTTTTAGGTGAACCTGTTCCTTATGCATGGCCTGCCCGCAGTTCTTATTATGGTATTATTGACCTGGCAGGTTTTCCAAAAGATGTTTACTACCTCTATCAAAGTGAGTGGACAAATAAACCTGTTCTTCATTTATTTCCGCACTGGAGCTGGCAGTCTGGTAAACTGGTTGATGTATGGGCTTATTATAACAATGCAGATGAAGTGGAATTATTTCTCAACAATCGCTCACTGGGTGTAAAGAAAAAAGAGAACAATGCACTGCATGTTATGTGGCGTGTACCGTATGAAGCAGGAGCAATAAAAGCCGTATCAAGAAAAAATGGAAAGATTGTTTTAAGTAAGGAAATTAAAACTGCCGGCAAAGCTGCAAGAATTGAATTAACTGCCGACAGGAAAAGCCTGAAAGCAAACGGTAAAGATCTTTCATTCATTACTGTAAGAATTTTTGATAAAGATGGCAACCTTGTTCCTGATGCAGACAACCAGCTTGAATTTTCTGTTGCAGGCGCAGGAACAATTGCCGGAACAGACAATGGATTCCAGGCAGATTCTGTTTCTTTAAAAAGTAAACAAAGAAAGGCTTGGAAAGGGCTTGCATTAGTAATTGTTCAATCGTCTCAAAAAAAGGGAAATATTACAGTAATTGTAAAATCGGCTGGTTTAAAAGAAGCAAGACTTTCGCTAAAAACAGGTGAATAAAGCCCCATCTGCAGGTTTCGGGAACGTTCCCGTAGATTTTCAGTAAATAGTAAAATAGTCCATCATTATAGCAAAACCTTACATTGTTAAGGGTTGGTGCTCAATGTACCTTTAGTTCGGAATAAATGATTGGATTCTCCCGAAAAAATCATTCTTTTTCTAACGATTAAATGCTGTATAATGACAAGATGTTTGCTTGCTGATAAAGTACAAACTTTCTCCAAAAATCTGGCGGAGATCATTTCCTCTGCGACTTCCCTTACAAAGATCGGGTTCATTATTCTTGCATTAGTAAGCAGTATTTACAGTTACGCACAGCAAAACAGCAATGAGCAGCAGGAACAATACCTGAAAGTAATTATAGAACGTTCTGCAAAGATTATTCAAACATTAGCTATTACTGATTCAGTTAAGTATAAAAAGGTACTGGCCGATCTGGTTAATCAATATACTCAACTCAGCAGCATACATGATCAAAGCAAGGCTGCAATTGCAGAAAAAAGCAAGCAATCACTTGCGCCCGAAGAGTTAGCTCTTCAATTAAAGAAAGAGGAAGAAAATAAATCTTCACAGCTGTTGCAGCTTCATGGTCACTTTTTAGCTCATATGAAGGAGAGCTTGTCAGAAGAACAAATTGAATTGGTTAAAGATGGGATGACTTACCGCATCTTCCCGATTACTTATGCTGCCTACCAGGACATGATCCTCACGTTAACTGCAGAACAGAAAACCAAAATCTATGGATGGCTGAAAGAAGCAAGAGAGCTGGCAATGGATGAAGGTTCATCCGATAAAAAACATGCCGTATTCGGAAAATACAAAGGACGTATCAATAATTATTTATCTGCCGCAGGATTTGATATGAAGAAAGAAGGAGAGGAGTGGCAAAAACGATTGAAAACAAAAAAAGAATCTTCTAAATAAACAACTACTGTTCATTATCATTCAACCCCAAAAGCAAAATGCCATATAACATGAAGTATTTGCAACAACCAAAATTACTGGTACTGCTTGCCTTTTCATTTCTTACAGTAACATTATTTGCACAGGAAGTTACGGTAACAGGTACAGTAACAAATAAAGAAAACGGACAGCCGCTTGAAGGTGTATCTGTTCGTGTAAAAAACTCAAAAACAGGAACTATTACCAATGAGCGTGGTCAGTTTTCAATCAAAGCCCCCTCTTCAGAGTCCATCCTCTCATTTTCCTACGTAGGATTTTCTGTTTACGAACGTAAAGCAGGCGACTCTGGTAACCTTACTGTGGATATGAGTAAGAACAATGACCAGCTCGATGAGGTGGTAGTAATTGGTTACGGTACCAAGAAAAAAGTAAATGTAATCGGTTCTGTTGCAAGTATTAAACCTGCACAGATTGAGGATTTGCCAGTGGCAAACTTAGGTTCTGCGTTAATTAACCGCATACCCGGTGTGGGTGTAAACTTCGCATCCGGTAAGCCCGGATCAACTACAACTATTACTATTCGTGGTGCTAACGTTTTCTCTGGTGCGGCAGCTGTTGGCGCAACAGCTGATCCGTTATATGTAATTGATGGTATTGTTGCAACAAGAGAAGATTTTGAAAACCTTGATGCAAGCTTGGTTGAGGATATCAGCTTTCTAAAAGATGCCTCTGCAGCTATTTATGGCGCAGCAGGTGCAAAAGGAGTTGTACTGGTAACTTCTAAAAAAGGGAAACCAGGCAAGCCACGTATTTCTTACTCTGGTTATTTTGGTACTTCTACTGAAGCGGTAAAACCAAAAATCATGAGTGCCTACGAGCATGCAAAAATGCTGAATGATGGGTATGAAATTAACAGTGCCCCCAGTACTCAACGTTTTTCCCAGGCCGATCTGGATTTCCTCAAAACAAATCCATACAAAAGCTGGTACGACGAATTATGGAAGCCTTCACGCTTAATGCGTCATACAATCAACGTAAGTGGCGGTTCGGACCGTATTACATTCTTTGCTGGCGGTAACTATTATAATGAAACAGGTAACTACGGCGATATCAGTGTAAATAAATATGGTTTCCGTATGGGAACTACTGCAAAAATCATTGATGGCTTAACTGCTAATGTTATTTTTGCATCTGATTTTAGCAAAGAAAACCGTAACACATTAAAAGGTGCACAGGATGAAACAGATGATCTGTCGATTCGTACCATTTACCTTACACCCAAATGGATACCATTAACCATTGATGGTATGTATACCGGTTATGATGGTATTAATGCACCCGGCAGATGGAATCCTTTGGCCTTATTTAATTCAGGCAACTATAAGCGTAATAATTCTCAAGGTTTAAGTGTAAACGCTTCTTTAGAATATAAACCATCTTTCCTGAAAGGCTTAACTGCCCGTTTACAATTTGGTCGTTTAAACCGTAATACAGCAAACAGAGAATATTTTCCTCCTTACCTCGTTACAAACTTTATTCGAACAGGTGGACAAAATGGTTTGTTTTATACTGGTGCTGTTAATGCTACAACACCAACTCTTACTGTTTCTAACTCAGATCAGTTAGCAGAAGGCTCTGATATTAACGGCAGTAACCAATTAATTACAACACTCAGCTATGGCAAGAAATTACTGAATCATGAGTTTGATGTAATGGTTGGTTTTGATCAGAGTGAAGCAACAACTCAAAATATTTATTTCTATAAAAACGGACAGTTGGTGCGTGGTATCGATCAGTTCTGGGCGTTCAGTAACGATGGTCAAACAATCCGTAACCCATCGTACACCAACTCTGCAAAACGTTCTTTCCTTGGCCGTTTAAACTATGCGTTCCTTAACCGTTATATGGTGGAAGTAATTGCCCGTTATGATGGTTCTGTAAAATTCCCTCCTGAATCACGTTGGGGTTTATTTCCTTCAGTGGGTTTGGGCTGGAAAATCAGTGATGAAGAATTCTTTATAAAAAGAATTTCGTTTATCGATTATATGAAAGTTCGTGCAAACCTTGGTTTAGTGGGTGAAGATCGTACAACCAATCGTTTATGGGAAGCTCGTTTTACACAAACAACAGGTATGTTGTTTGGTACAACGGTAACCAACGGTCTCGATCCCAACATTTGGCCTAACCCAAACATTACCTGGGAAAAAGCACGCACATTCAATATTGGTCTCGATATGAACTTGTTGAAGAATGCATTAAACTTTACATATGATTTCTACCATCGTTACAACTATGATGGGTTCGATCAGCTTCCTACATCAGCTCTTCCGCCAACTGCAGGCGTTGCTTCCGCAGTTATTAACTATGGTCAAAGCATCAGTTGGGGTCATGAATTCTCTCTTGGTTATAAAACATCTTTCAAAAAAGACTGGGGTTTTAATGCCGATGTAAACTTTAGTTTTTCTAACAGTCAGTTACTCCGTGGTTTCTTTAACGAAACGCAATTAGGTACTTATGGTTCTAATCAACTTGGTATTCTTGTGGGTCGTGATCCACGCACATACAACGGTACCAACACTGGTTACATTGCAAAAGGAATTTTGCGTACACAGGCAGAAGTTGATGCTTTGCTGGCAAAAAACCCAAACTATTTAATTGGCGGAGCTAAACCACAAGTAGGTTTTATGGATTATGAAGATATTAATGGTGATGGTAAGATTGATGATAATGACGTAACGCTGATGTTCGACAAAACAAACCCAATCGTCTCTTTTGGTATGACGTTCGGGGTTACTTACAAAACGTTTAAGTTGCAAATGAATATGAACCTTCGTGTTGGTGGTAAAGTGTTATACGATTCTGAAGCAAGGAAAGTACCAACGACTACTCAGAACGCAGCTGCTTTCTGGAACAATCATTGGACACCTGAAAACCCCAATGCAAAGTATCCACGTGCTGATGCGCCTTTGGCAAGGGAAAGTTCAACTTTCTGGGCGGTTAATGGTACGCAAAGCCGTATCAACAACATGGTGCTTTCTTATTCTATACCAAAGCGTATTTCTGAGAAGTTAAAGATTCCTGATTTCAGGGCATTCTTAACCGGTACAAACCTTTGGAACATTGTCAACCCGTTAAAATATAAGGATCCTTATACATCCAACTTTGCAAGCTATCCAACCTTGCGTTCAATTTCTCTGGGTGTTAACGTATCACTTTAATGATTGCTAAAATTGAAAATTATGTTTGTAAAAAATAAAATAGCCAGGTTTACAGTTGCGCTGTCTTTACTTACCTTGGCATTAACTGCATGTAAAAAAGATTTCTTTGAAATTACAGATCCGAATGGTATTGATGCAAGAATATGGAGCGATGAAGGTGCAGTAAACCTTTATCTCAACCGAAGCTACGATCTTATAATACCAACCTGGCCTGCTGCCGGCGGTATTCATAATACATCGGATGAATTAAATAATATCAACTCTGCGTTCCTTTACGGAACATTGGTGGAAAACTCTGTTACTGATATTGGTACAAGTAACTCGATTACAGCAAACCGTTATTTCGATATCAGACGTTGTAACATTGCTATCGAAGGTTTAAATACAGGTAGCTTACCCGATGTAACAAGAAACAAATTGAAAGGACAGTTTTACTTCCTTCGTGCATTTGTTTACTTCCGGCTTGTTTCTTTATATGGTGGTGTACCGCTTATTTTGAAAGCGCAGGATTTAAATGGTGATGATCTGAACGTGCCACGTGCAAAAACAAGTGAGTGTATTGCTGCTATTGCAAAAGACCTTGATTCTGCTGCAGCATATTTGCCCACAAGCTGGGCAGGTGCCAATTATGGACGTATAACAAAAGCAACTGCTCTTGCTTATAAAGGGAAGGTTTTAATGTTTTGGGCAAGTCCTCAGTTTAACCCAACAAGTATTGCAGATCGTTGGGAAAAAGCGTACGTGGCTAATAAAGCAGCTTACGATACAGCCATTGCAAACGGGTATCAGCTTTTTAGTAGCTATGCAAATATTTTTGTTACTGAAAACAATGCGGAAGTAATGCTGGTGCGTAAGCACGATGCCATTTCAATCAGCCCTGGCCGTGGTACGAACAACGAATATATCACAAGACCTACTTCTGAAGGCGGTAATGGTTCGGCAAATCAGCCAACCTGGAACCTTGTACAGGCATATACAACGAAAGATGGATTGCCTATTACACATGCATCATCAGGCTACAGTTCAATCATGTTCTGGCAAAATCGTGACCCCCGTTTTGATATCTCAATTGCCTACAATGGTGGAGTATGGCCTTTAAGTGGAAAAGCAGGCCGTAAGCAATGGAGTTATGTAGGTGTGCAAGATGAAACTGGTTCAACAATCGTCACCGGCTTCTTCTGTAAAAGGATTAGTAATCCAACTTTGGCTGCATCGCAAGCATTGTATAACAGCAACACCGGAGGTGGTAGTGGTATGGATTGGGTTGAGTTTCGTTTTGCTGAGCTATTGATGAATTTGGCAGAATGTGCAAATGAAACAAACCGTTTAACAGAAGCCAAAGACATGGTTCGTAAGATCCGCCAGCGTGCAGGTATTGTGCAGGGAAGTTTTGATTATGGCTTGGATGTAGCTGCTGATCTAACAACAATGCGTTCACTTATTTTAAATGAACGTCAGGTTGAATTTGCAATGGAGGGGAAACGCTATTGGGATTTAAGACGTACAAGAAACCTTGGTTTAATAATAAATCGTCAGTCGCTGAAGTGTACCCCAAAGGCACCTTATTATGCAGGAGTTACCCGTACAGGAGCACTCCCAACAGACATCTTTTTGGATAAGCCGGATGCATTTGGTGTAAAGCCACGGGATACAGCCAATTTAAACAATCCGGCAGTTTATACTAAGATATTTAACGTAGCCATTGCATCCATGGAAGGTTCAAGTGTAATCAATCTTCCCGAAAAATATTACTTCTATGCAATGCCTAACTTCTTTAACCAGGCAAGCTATGTAATGGCCCAAACCAATGGTTGGATAGGTGGAACATTTGATCCGTTACAATAAAACTATTAACTACAATTAAACATTATATCATGACATATAGATTGTTGAAAAATATTACTGCAACAGGTCTGCTGCTCCTCTTTCTTGCAGCCTGCGAAAAAAAGCGTGAACCGATCGATGCATTCAAGGTAACGGTAGAATACAAAAACAGCAATCCTTTTGCAGTTACAGCAGATAAAGAGGTTAATTCGAAAGATAGTATTTTCTTTGATTTTACTATTACATCGCAAGAGCCCATGACCTATGTGGAAATTCAGAAAAATGGTGTTCGCATTGATACTTTTAATGTTTCAGGCAGTAAGAATACATTCTCTGCAAGCAAAGGCTATCGTGCCGATAGTATTGCAGGAGATTATTCTTACCGCATATTGGCCCGTAATCAAAGCGCTGTATTTCTTGGTGATGGGAATAAACTGTTTAAAGTAACGGTTAAGTCAGATTTCTATTTTTGGTCCTATCGTATTTTGGCAGTACCTGATACGGTTAATAAAACCAATAAATGTTATTACTCAACTGCAGATGGAAAGATTTATAACTACACCGAAGCTGGAACGAATTCTGCCAGTATTGACTTTGGCTATTATTATGATACAACAACAGCAAATAGGCATACTTTCTATGCGCTTAGTGCAGCACAACCTCAGCTTTCATTTTACGATGTTAGCATTTGGACAAAGAATGCAACAGTTTTCAAAAAAATGCCGACCAGTGTAAATTTTGTGTCGGGTATTACTTCAGCAGGTGCAATTAACACCCTCATTAAAAATAATATGACATCAGGAACTGCTGCAAAAGTCACAACCATAAGTCCAACATCAGGCAGCAACGTTATTGGATTCAAAACATCCGCAGGGAAGTATGGTGCAATTTTAATCCGTTATGTAAACAGAGATTTACCTGCAAATGGTACATTTATCGAGGTAGATGTAAAAGTGCAGAAATAAGTTTTCAGAATAACACTATATGCGAAAGAGAAAGTGTTATCACTTTCTCTTTTCATTAAAGCAGTGTTCAATGTAAGAAATCGTCAAAATCAGAATAAACAAGAACCATGAATATCCTTCGTAAGAAAATTTACACAGTCGTAATTTGTTTAGCAACAGCAGGAACTGTGTTTGCACAATATCCTGATATTCCTAAAGATGTTCAGATTGCAGCCGACTCGTTGATGCATGCAGCTAATAAACATTCCGATTCGGCATGGCAGGTGGCATGGCCCATTATTCAAAATGAAGCAAAAGAAGGTAAGCCTTATATTCCATGGGCTTCACGTTTTGATGAATTGCCGCAATCAGATATTCCTGCATTTCCCGGTGCTGAAGGTGGTGGTAAATACAGCTTTGGTGGTCGTGGTGGCAAAGTGATAGTTGTTACCAATATAAATGATGATGGCCCCGGCAGTCTCCGTTGGGCGTGTGAACAGGGTGGTGCAAGAATTGTAGTGTTTAATGTAGCAGGCATCATTCGTTTAAAATCTCCTTTAATGATCCGTGCACCTTATATCACCATTGCAGGACAAACAGCTCCGGGCGATGGTGTTTGTATTGCAGGTGAAAGTGTGTGGATCAATACACATGATGTGATCATCCGTTACATGCGTTTCCGCCGTGGTGAAACATGGGTGGGTCGCAGAGATGATGCCATTGGTGGTAACCCGATTGGTAATATTATGATCGATCATGTTAGTGCAACCTGGGGTTTAGATGAAAACATGAGTATGTACCGCCACATGTATAACGACAGTACCGGCAAAATTGAAGATAAATTCGGCACAGTAAATATCACCATTCAGAATTCCATTTTTGGTGAAGCACTCGATACATGGAATCATGCGTTTGGCAGCACATTAGGAGGTGAGAATTGTACATTCATGCGTAACCTCTGGGCCAATAATGCAGGACGTAACCCATCCGTAGGTTGGAATGGTATATTCAGTTTCGCCAACAACGTTATTTTTAACTGGGTACACCGAAGTATTGATGGTGGTGATTACAGAGCTCAATATAATATCATCAACAATTACTTTAAACCGGGTCCTGCTACACCGAATACAGCGATTGCTTATCGCATACTGAAACCGGAAAGCGGACGAAGTAAGTTGAAAGAAAAATATTATGGCCGTGCCTATGTAAATGGGAATATTGTAGAAGGCTATCCTGCAGTTACTAAAGACAACTGGAATGGTGGCGTGCAGACAGAAGGTGAAAATGATAAAGTTGAATTTGATGCCAGCATGAAATGGCCGAAACCATTACCGATGGCACCGATTACGATCTTATCTGCCGAAGAAGCAAGAAAATATGTGCTGGCAAATGCAGGAGCAACATTACCGAAACGTGATGCGGTTGATGCAAGAATTGTAAAGCAGGTAACTACAGGAAAAATTGAAATTTCACCTAATGTGAAGTTGCCCGAAACACAATTC
>JANOIQ010000310.1:0-19376 GCA_031407835.1 Chitinophagaceae bacterium | reverse complement strand
ATTTCATAAAATGCTATTTAGTTTTATTGCGGTTATACGCACAGTAACAAATACGGAGTGAGTTGATTTTTGGATTTTAAAAAAGCTGTAAATTGAAACACCCGTCAATAAAGCAAAAATTATTCTGTTGAATCGAAATTTCCTTTGTTACTGTATTTGTAAAACAGAATAGATTAATTCAGGAAGAAATATTGAAGATACGGGCTCTGGAATCAGAATTCTGTGTATATGGGTTGTTATAAACGCATTTCAAACAAACAGCAGTTGGGTTCCTTTTGATAATGGAGCGGCAAGCCTGCAGTATTGGTAAGTAGAAAGAGACCTAAAAAAGTGAAACCTGCAGTGGTATAATGCTCAATCAGTTTCACATTGTTACCAAGTGTATCCATGCGTACAAAATCTTTGTCATTGGCTTTCGCATATTCTTTTGCCCATTCCACAATGTTGCCCACAAAGTTTTGCCCTCTGAAAGCAGGATTGGTGGCAATACGGTGAATATAAACAGCCGCATCTTTATTTCGTTCTTCCCATATTTCTGCATCGCTGAACGTGGTGGCCCATACGCAGGCAATGACATTATCAATCAGTAATTTCCATTGGCGCTTTTCGGCAAGTTCACTTTCTACAAGTGTACGTTCAAACTTTGGCCATACTACAACGCCTTTTGTTTGTTGATAAGCAGAAGCATAATCATATAGCCTGAAGATTTCATCTATATCGGTGGAGGCGCTGTTTTGTATTTGCATGGTGGATGTTCATTTTTTATCAATCACAGCATTGGTTTTACTTATTTGTCTTTATCACCTGTAAAATTGGACGCATGTAAGTGAACAATTTTCCAGGTTTCTTTTTCTTTTATAAATACCAATGTTCTTCTTGATAAGTAACCATCGTTACCACCCATATGAAATGTAACGATGGCTGTTTTATCATATAACTGTATCAAAATATTTTCAGGATTGATTTCTAATTTAAATTTCTTTGTTGAATCGGTAAACTCAGGAAAAATAGTGAGCCAGGTTGCTTCAATTTCTTGTTGACCGGTTCTGCGTTTTCTCTCTTGTCCGTCAGGATAAAAAATGCTTGCGTCAGCGGGAAAGGAGTTTCGAAATGTTTGCCAGTCAAAACCGGTAAAAGCTTTCAGGAATGTTTGAGCAGTCTTCATTACTTCCAACGAATCTTTTGTTTGTGCCTCAGAAGCCAAACTCGTACAGGAAACAAAAGCCATAAAAATATAGGTACGCATATTCATAAGTTGGTATTATATTTTGGGGATTGTGGCTCTAATAGTTGAATGAGGTATGCAATACTTTCAAAGTATGGCATACCTGTTTACTTCACCCTGTACACCGGGTACCTCATATGCACCGGTTCGTAATAAGTTGAATTCTGATACACAAAATTCAATTGGGCTGCACCGCTTTTTGCAAAGGCCGTATCTGTTGCCCTGCGCTGTTCTAATTTTTCTTTTACTGCCGGGTTTTGTTTCAAGTATTCTTCTGCGGTTTCTTCAAACACATAACTGCTGTATCCTTCTTTCTGCCCCAGAATGGCATCAAAGAAATTCCAGGCAAAATAACTGTCATCAGCAGTTGGTTCAAGTACCTCCATCAAAAAATGATTGCCTGCCTGGTTCATGGGTATCATCCAGTCACCTTTCCTGAATTTTATTTTCTGTACGCTCTTACTTGTTTTTACTTCTGTATTCATGTGATGTCCTTCATAAGCCCTTGCACTGCTTTTAAAATCTTCAATACGATACACCTCCACTTCAATAGTAGTATCTGCTTTGAATTGCCTCATTGAAATTCTGTTTGCTTTCAGCAACTCAATTACTTTCTGCCAGCCCTGCGGAATTACATAAGCAGTTGGTTTATCAATATATGCTTTTGGCTGAAAGAAATTGTAAAATTTCACCTGCTTAACAAATGGTTTGTTGCGGTCGTAATACAAACGGGGCAATCCGGAAACATTGCTGGGCTTCCGTCCTGCTTCATAACCTTTGAAAGCAATTTCAGAAACCTGTGTTTTATCAACTGTAAATCTTAAGGGGAACTGTTGTTGTGTTAACTGATCTTTCTGCTGTTGCTCTCTTACCTGATTGATTTCTTTTTGATTGGCTGCAGCAAACTCAATAAATGTTTCCATCAGTTTGTAAGTTGCGTCAACCCTTTGGGCATAAGGTTTCAGCATATGTGTTTCCGGTACAAAGGCAAATACATTCCATGCAGAAGCATAACCGCTGCTGTAACGGGGCCCGTCCCAATAAGCATTCCAGCCAGTTTCAGGGCTGTCGCCAAAATTATTTACATAAGGAATTAGGTCAATGCCTTTTTGCTTCATGCCTACATATATAGCAGGTTCCATTGTTTTGTTGATATATTCACCCATCACCCCGCCCAGTTTATTATGCTGGGTTGTAAGCAGGGTCATCACATGCTGATAGTCTGCACCATTGCTCACATGGTTATCGATTAAAATATCAGGGTTTACATACTGAAATATTTCAGCAAAGCTTTTGGCTTCTTTTGAATCACTTTTGATAAAGTCACGGTTGAGATCAAAGTTTTGTGAGTTGCCACGAAAACCTTTTTCTGTTGGTCCGTTCTGATCAATGCGATAATTAACAGAACGGTTTAAACTTCCACCAATATTATAAACTGGAATAATGGCAAGCACAACATTCGCTGGTAATTGTCTTTGCCCGCTAACAATATCTTTCACCAACCCAATACTTGCATCAATACCATCGGGTTCGCCCGGATGAATGCCATTGTTAATGAGCAGCACAATTTTATTCTTTTGCTGCCATTGCAGAGGATTAAAGGTTTTGTCGCTGCTCACCAAAACAAGATGCAATGGTTCATTGGCATCTGTTGGCCCCATTGTAAGCATGGTTACAAGGGTAGAAATTTTATCTAACTGTTTGTACGCCCGGATGGCTTCCCAATAAGTAACAGACTCTTTTCCTTTTGATGTTTCGTAACGTGTTACCGGAAGCTGTGCAAATGAAAATGAAATGATTGAAAGAAAAGAAAGAAATGCAGCGATAGCTCTTACCATGGAGAAATGTTTTGTAATCGCTAAAATAAAGGAATTGATACTAAAGAAGAGTACCAATAAAATAAAAAAGCCGCCTCTTGTGAGACAGCTTTTAAACTATATTCATCAGCTTATTGAATTAAGCTATTGCGTTTATTTTCTTGGTAAGCTTGCTCTTTAAGTTCGCAGCTTTATTCTTGTGAATAATACCACGCTTTGCCAGTTTATCAATCATAGAAGAAACTGCAGGTAATTGTTCACCAGCTTCTTTTGCAACTGTAATCAACTGGATGTCACGGATCGCATTACGGGTTGTTTTGCCATAATAACGGTTATGATCTCTGCGGGTTGCACTCTGACGAACGTCTTTTTTGGTAGCTTTATGATTTGCCATATCTTAATTTTTCGGACGGCAAAGGTAGGGGAAAAGTTGAGAAATTTTCTATCGCATTTGAGTTTTTTTGCGCTTTTGTACACATCAATGGCCCATATTTCAGAAAACGAGGTGTTTTGTGGGGCATTCTTCCCGGGTTTCAAGGGCCTTAAGGCAGTAAAGATAACCATGGCCTCCCGGTTCAAATGGTGAATTGTGTGGAAATCTCCTTGCTTTTATTCTCAGCTTTACCCGGCACCGGCATATGCTTACTGCTTAGTTTTCATGATGAGTTTGGTTGCCTGGCAGGTTGATGGTTTCAGGAAGGGTGTTTTCTATTTTGAAAATCTTTTAATGAATCGTTGATAATTCAATGAAATGATGGATGAAGCTGCTTTTCTTTTGAGTAAAACAACCGATATTTGCAGCTCTTTCTTAACGACCGCCAATCAACAATAAATGAAAGATTTTCAATACATCACAGGTTCTCATCCGCAATACATTGAGAGCCTGTACAATGATTTTGTGAACGACCCGAACAGTGTTGATCCTGAAATGCAAAAATTCTTTGAGGGATTTGACTTTGCTGTTTCATCTGTTAAGCAAAATGGCACTCCAACTACGGTCAGTGCTTCAACTTCACTCAGCATTCCTTCTGCCGGTATAGACTGGATGAGAGAAATCATGGCTTACCGTATGATTCTTGGTTACCGCAATAAAGGACACCTGCTTGCCAAAACAAATCCCATCCGCAAACGGAAAGATCGTGGAGCAAATATTGAACTGGCTTTTTACGGATTTTCAGAAGCAGATCTCGATAAGGAATTTCATGCAGGTCAGTTGATTGGGCTTGGTACAACTACATTAAGAAATATTCAAACTTATTTAGAGAAATGTTATGCTTCTCATGTAGGTATTGAATTTAAATACATCAGTGATCAGAAGAAAGTTGATTTTCTCACCAATGCAATGGAAAAGGAATTTCAAACACCTCTGTCGTTGAAAAAAAGAAAACGTATTCTGGAGAAATTAAACCAGGGTGTGATGTTTGAGAAATTCCTTCACACAAAATACGTTGGGCAAAAACGCTTCTCTCTTGAGGGAGGTGAAACAACAATTGCAGCGTTGGATGCAATCATTAATACTGCTGCAGATAATGATGTACAGGAAGTGGTAATCGGTATGGCTCATCGTGGACGATTGAATGTACTCGCCAATATCATGGGTAAAACATACGAACAGATCTTCAGTGAATTTGAAGGAACTGCCAAGCTTGATCAAACAATGGGCAGCGGTGATGTGAAATATCACATGGGTTATGGAAGTGAAGTGGAATCATTAGAAGGAAAAACAGTTCATTTGAAATTAATGCCCAACCCTTCACATCTTGAGGCTGTTGATCCGGTTGTAGTTGGTTTCAGCAGAGCCAAGGCTGATGTGATGTATCAAAGTAATTATGATAAAATTCTTCCCATTTTAATTCATGGTGATGCTTCAGTTGCAGGTCAGGGTGTTGCGTATGAGGTTTTGCAAATGAGTTCCCTGGAAGGATATTATACCGGTGGCACAATTCATTTTGTAATCAATAACCAGATTGGTTTTACCACTGACTTTGATGATGCAAGAAGTGCTGACTATTGTACTTCGCTGGCATCAATGGTACAGGCACCGGTGATGCATGTTAATGGAGATGATGCAGAGGCAGTTGTAAAATGCGTTGAAATTGCAACACGTTACCGTCAGGAATTTAATTGTGATGTCTTTATAGATATGGTTTGTTACCGTAAACACGGGCATAATGAAGGTGATGATCCAAAATTCACACAACCGCATTTATATGCATTGATTGATAAACATCCTAACCCAAGAGAAGTTTATACAAATTATTTGCTGGAGAATGGTGAAGCAGATGCAAAAGAACTGGCGAAGGAAATGGAAAAAAAATTCTGGAGTGATTTACAGGAACGTTTAGATGAAGTAAAACAACACCCGCTTCCATATCATTACCAGGCACCGGAAATTGCATGGAAAAGTTTACGCAAAGCAACTGCTGATGATTTTATTCAATCACCTGTAACTGCTATCAGTGAAAGTGATTTTGAAAAAGTATTTCAATCCATCATGAAATGGCCGGATGATTTTAAGCCATTAAAGAAAGTGGAGAAAATTATTTCGGATAAAATAAAATTATACAACGAAGAAAAAAAGATTGATTGGGCAACAGGCGAGTTAATGGCCTATGTAAGTTTGCTGCTCGAAGGAAAAGATGTGCGCATGAGTGGTCAGGATGTAAAGCGTGGTACATTTTCTCATCGCCATGCAGTATTGCGTGATGAGGTTACAGATAGTGCATACGATCGTTTGAGTCATACCGAAGGTGCAACCGGTCATTTCAGAATTTATAATTCATTGCTGAGTGAATATGGTGTGCTTGGTTTTGAGTATGGTTATGCCATGGCCAGTCCCAATACATTGGTGTTATGGGAAGCACAGTTTGGCGATTTTTGTAATGGAGCACAAACGATGATTGATCAGTTTATTGCAGCCGGTGAACAAAAGTGGAATCGTATGAATGGTGTTACGATGTTGTTGCCGCATGGTTATGAAGGGCAGGGCCCTGAACACAGCAGTGCAAGAATGGAACGCTTCCTGCAAATGTGTGCGGAGTTAAACCTGGTGATTACCAACATCACCACATCAGCTAATTTCTTTCATGCATTGCGGAGACAGATTGCATGGCCTTTCCGTAAGCCGTTGATCAATTTTGCACCAAAAGCAAATCTCCGTCATGCAGGAACTTATTCATTGAAGGAAGAATTCTTAACTGGTGGATTTAAAGAAGTGATCGATGATCCAACAAATCCGGATGCAGCACAGGTAAAGAAAGTTTTCTTCTGCAGTGGTAAAATGTATTTTGATCTGGCTGAACGGAAACAAAAAGAGAATCGAACAGATATTGCTATTGTCCGTTTGGAACAGATTTATCCGTTGCCTTCTCAGCAACTGGAAAACATCTATCATAAGTACAATAAAGCAACCTGGTTCTGGGTACAGGAAGAACCGCAGAATATGGGTGCTGCCTGGTTCCTGCAAATGAACCTGAAGAATATCAACTTTGGTGTCATCAGCCGGCAGGCTTCTGCATCAACAGCAACAGGATATAACAAAGTGCATCAGCAGGAGCAGGGTGAAATTATTGATACAGCATTTAGTATTTAAATTGCATTTATAAATTCGGCAAATCTTATTAAGAAATAGAAACAGGATTATTATGATTGATATAAAAGTTCCCGTAGTAGGCGAGTCCATCAGCGAAGTAACTTTATTGAAATGGACAAAAGCCGATGGCGCATGGGTTGAAAGAGATGAAGTGATTGCCGAACTGGAAAGTGAAAAAGCAACCTTTGAAATAAATGCTGAAAAAGCAGGTATTTTAAAACATGGCGCAACAGAAGGTGATACCATCAAAATTGGTGATGTTGTTTGCCAGATTGATGAAACTGCCGCTAAACCCGAAGGCACTGCTGTTACTGAAGAAAAGAAAGAAACACCTGCACCTGCTCCCAAACCGGAATCATCGGCGGCTCCTGTTACTGCTGTTCCCAATGATATCAAAGCATCACCTGTTGCTGCTGCAATTATTGCCGATAAAAAAGTTGATCCCCAAACGATCAAGCCATCCGGTTCGGGTGGAAAGATTCTGAAAGATGATGTGTTGCAGGCAATTTCCAATCCCGGAAAAATTCAATTCAAAGGTGCCGAAATCAACAGTCGCAATGTGCGCAGAGAAAAAATGAGCAACCTGCGTAAAACTATCAGCAGAAGATTAGTGGAGAGCAAGAATACAACGGCTATGTTAACCACCTTCAATGAAGTGGATATGGGCCGTATCATGGAAATACGTACGAAGTATAAAGACAAGTTTAAAGAACTGCATGGTGTTAATCTTGGCTTCATGAGCTTCTTTACAAAAGCATGTGCCATTGCTTTAAGTGAATGGCCTTCAGTAAACGCATATATCGATGCGGAAGAATTGATTTATCATGATTATGCTGATATTTCTATTGCTGTATCAACACCACGTGGCTTAACTGTTCCTGTTATACGTAATGTGGAAAGCCTGAGTATGGCTGATGTAGAAAAGAAAGTGGTGGAGCTTGCAGGAAAGGCAAGAGACAATAAATTAACGATGGAAGAATTAACCGGCGGTACGTTTACGATTACCAATGGTGGTGTGTTTGGTTCTTTAATGAGTACACCTATTATTAATTTGCCGCAAAGTGCAATTCTGGGTATGCATAAAATTCAGGAAAGGCCAATGGCAGTGAATGGGCAGGTGGTTGTTCGCTCCATGATGTATTTAGCATTAAGTTATGATCATCGGATTGTAGATGGAAGAGAAAGTGTAAGCTTTTTAGTAAGAGTGAAAGAATTGCTGGAAAACCCTGAGCTCTTACTATTCGGGAAAGATCCGGTAAAAACTTTATTGGAACTGTAATATACCTGATCAGTCCGAATATTTTTAAAAGAGCGTTCTGAAAGGAATGCTCTTTTTATTTAAATCTTACTACATCATTTATTCCTTTCCTTTGCAAACATGAGCAGGTATCATTCTTACATTAATACATCTAAAGAAATCCTCTCGGCTTATACCGGTAGTGAACCCTTAGCTTCCTATCTAAAAAAACATTTTGGAGCTAATAAAAAATTCGGAAGCAAAGACCGTAAAAAGATCGCACATCTTTGCTATTGTTTTTTTCGTTTGGGAAAAGCATTTCCATCAGTTGCAACTGAAGAGAAAATTTTGATAGCAGTTTTTCTTTGTTCAACAGAACCAAATAATGTGCTGGCAAACCTGAAACCTGAATGGAATGAGAAAGTAAATCTTAGTGTTGAAGAGAAATTATCATTGATCAATTATCCGTTCAATCATACTCAGCTATTTCCCTTTGCAGCTGAATTGAGTGATGGAATTGATGTGAGCAAATTTGCCTTGAACCAATTGATACAGCCTGATCTTTTTTTACGCATCAGGCCGGGGCAAAAGGAGAAAGTAATCAGCAAATTAAACGCAGCAGCACTTTCTTTTCAACTGATTGGTGAGAATTGTGTTGCATTATCCAATGCAACAAAGATTGAAGAAGTCATTTTGCTGGATAAAGAAGCTGTTGTGCAGGATTACACTTCGCAAAGGGTTGGAGAGTTTCTCAACTCGGTGAAAGATTTATTAGCCAGCCCTTCAACTCAGCTCAGGGTTTGGGATTGCTGTGCAGCAAGTGGCGGGAAATCGATGATGGCTTATGACCTGATGCCCGGTATCGAATTAACAGTATCAGATATCCGCAATTCCATTCTTACAAATCTGCAGAACCGTTTTACTGAAATGGGAATCAAAAAATACAACAGCTTTGTTGCTGATCTGTCTGATGCATCGTTCGTATCACATCACTCAGCTTATGACTTAATGATTGCAGATGTTCCCTGCAGTGGCTCGGGTACATGGGGAAGAACTCCCGAGCAATTAAATTTTTTTAATGCAAAGAAAATTGATGAATACGTATTGCTTCAAAAAAAGATTGTAACAAATATTGTTCCTTACATCAGAACAAACGGATACCTTTTATATATCACCTGTTCGGTATTTAAAAAAGAAAATGAAGAAGTTGTTTCTTTTGTGCAGGAGAATTTACAAATGGAGCTTGTTGAAATGAACGTTATAAAAGGCTATGATAAAAAAGCAGATACCATGTTTGCTGCTTTGCTGAAAAGGAAATAAGGCTCTACCGCTTCATAAATTCTTTTACTGCATAATTTTTTCCATTCTTTTTCACTACAAGAATGTAATTTCCTTTAGATAGCCCTCCAACAGGTATACTGTAAGTAATTGTACCGGTTGGCTTGCTGTAATCCTGTTTCCACATAAGCTGCCCCTGCCGGTTAAATACCTGGATAGCGAGGCCGGTCAAGCTGTTCAATTCTTTAAATTTTACCGACAAAATCGTTTGTACAGGATTGGGAAATAGCTGGATTAAACTTTGCTGATCGGTATTGTTTGTTGAACAAACTGATGAAAGAATAATGGTTGCAGAGTCAATTGCATATTCATCGAATGTTGCTGCACTTGTATCAATCACCTGTTTAATGCGGTAACTCACATTACCTGCAGAACTGTTATTAATAACATCTGATGTTTGATAGTTTTGGTTGCTGAAAACTGTTCCTTTCGCTGCAACAGTTTTGATCTTTGTGTAAACGGTTTCGCCGGGAAGTTTCCGTTCAATATCATAACGCATAGTTTTGATGTCCTTACTGTTCCAGGTAATATTTGCAGTGCAATTTGCAACAGACGCATTCATTGTTGAAAGATCTCCCAATAAAAAACCCACTGCCTTTTTCATATTGGGTAAACCATATCCGTATTGTTCATGCGGAGTTTCAAAGCGATCACTGCTTTTGCGGAGTGTGGTAATGATCTTCCAGTTATTGAACTCAGGAAATAATTGCCAGAGGCAGGTAGCAAGTCCGGCTATATTTGGTGCGGAAAAAGATGTGCCGCTGTTTGTTGAAGCTGTTCCGCCAATGGATGATACAGTTGTGCCTGCTCCAACAGAAACAACATCGGGTTTTATTTGTCCGTCACTCGTTGGCCCAAAACTTGAGAACCCAACAATCACTCCACTGCTGGTCACTGCGCCAACACTTAATACACTGTCTCCATCTGCAGGGGCACCCATATATTTCCATGGATCATCTCCTTCATTTCCTGCACTGTTAACAACAAGCATTCCTTTTTTTGCTGCGAGATCGGCCATGCGTGTTATAATGGTTGTATTGCCGTTCATATCAGCGTAGCTGTGATTGAATGCTGCGTTATCAAATGTTGTATAGCCAAGCGATGAAGAAATTACATCAACACCTGCACTGTCTGCATACTCTGCCGCAAGTGCCCAGTTATATTCTTCAATGACCTGTTCTGTAGGTGCATCTTCTGTACGTAACAAATAATACTTTGCTTCAGGTGAGCTGCCTACAAATACGCCCGGACGGTATGCAGCCACAGTAGAAAAACATTGCATGCCATGTGAATCATCTTCATTAACACTGGCATTATTCTGTACAAAATCCCAGGTACCAAGGAATTGATTTCTTACACGGGCACTGTCAAAAAACTGGTTGGTTTGGTAACCGAAAAAACCGGCATCTAAAAAGGCCATGATCATTCCCTGTCCTCTTGCACCGATATTATGCAGAAATTCTCCTTTATGAATTTTTACCTGGTTTGATGAAGAACCGTAGTTAAACGTATCGGCATAAACCTGTTCAACACGGTTGGGTATAACAACAGTAGGAGGTACAGGTAAAGCAGCAAATTTATCAGGAACAATTGTATTTTTTTTGAGCAATGCAACAGCGGTATATGATTTTACAAACGGGAAGGAATTGATTTTTGTTATTGCAGCTGCATCACTTGTTTGAATAATAACTGCATTCAGCCATCTGGAGCGACCAAGTAAAGTAACAGCTCCTGCTTTGAGAACACTGTCAATATATCTTGAGATAACCGGAAGATCAGTGCTGTCAATTGTAATAGCGTATCTCGTTCTTCTGTCGAGAGCACGTGCAGATAAATAAGCTGATGGGTTGTTTAATGCAAACGGCGTTTCAGTTTTATCCGTAAAGAAAACAACATGTTTGGTTGACTGACTTTTGCCATGCATCAGAAAAGAAAACATCAAACAAAACAGAAGAAGAAGTTTTTGCATGGAATTGATTGATGCAGTAAAATAAGATTTAATTCTTGTCAACCATCCACATCTTAACACCAAAGCCTATACGTACAGGATCATACACAATGGTGTCTCTGGGAGGAAACCCTGTTTTAACAGTTTTCGGACGTGGTTGGTTCTCCCATAACTCAAATTCCCTGTAAACAAGGCCAAGATTCTTTGCATATTTCTCAAGTGACAATTCCCTTGAAGCGAAAGAAGTATCTTTTATAATAGGATAGTTTTCTGATTCATCAATATGTGTAATGGTTGTTACACTGTCCACATTAACCGTTCCAATACGTTCTTTTGCATCAATTGTTTCGTAAGTGAAATCCCATAAACTCATATTGCCATCAATACTGATTGGATAATCAGGATTGTAAGGCTTGTTGGGTAAGTAAGTATTTCCTTTCCAGCTGAAGCCTTCTTTTGCAGGTAATTGAATTTTAATGATCCGCAGGTTGTTTTCATTTACTTCAACCCGTTTATCAAGTGGGGTAACAATATAAACGCCGCTTGCAACCCAGGGACCTGAAGCTAATGAATCATTGATATAAGTTCTTACACGCCATGCTGTACGGCCAAGATTGTCTGTTGTTTGTACTTCCACAACATGTTTCATCTGGTACTTATGAATCTCAGCAGTTTTACCAACGTTTACAAAAACAAGAGAATCTAAACGGTAAGTAATGTATTTGCCTGCTTTTAGTGGTACAAATTCTTCAACTGAAATGGTTGTAAGCGTTTCTGTTTTATTGCAGGCGCTGAAAATTGCAAGCAGGGCTAATGCGAAAATGACTTTTTTCATGTGGTGGGTGGAGGATATAATGAATTTCATGACTGCTAAGTTAGTTAAAGGTTCCGGTTTTTATTGCTATTGAGAGGCTAAATCACTCAACAACGCTGTATAAAAAAGGTACGCTTTGCGTACCTGATAACGTTTTTTTTCAAAAATCATTGTATTAAATAACAGGCTGGCGCATGATAATGCCGCCTCCAATTACATCGTCGCCTTCATAAAACACAGCACTTTGGCCCGGGGCAATGCCTTTGGCATCTTCATAAAACCGGATGCTCACTGTTCCATCTTCATTCGGGAAGAGATTGGATAAAGTGCCTTTGTCTTTGTACCTGATCTTGGTAACTGCTTCCATACCTGGAGTAATCAAATCATATTTCAGCAGGTTGATCTTACCTACTTTCATTTCCATTTTGTTGAGGTCTTCTTCATCGCCCAGCACAACTGTATTGGTTTCGGGAACAATTTCTGTTACAAAAACAGGTTTGCCGAAGGTAATATCCAGCCCTTTGCGCTGACCAATGGTGTAGAAAGGATAACCTTTATGCTGACCAAGAATCTTTCCTGATTTGTCTATAAAATTTCCTCCATTCACTCTTTCTTCAAGTCCTTCAACTTTTCGTTTCAAAAATCCACGATAATCATTATCTGGCACGAAGCAGATTTCATAGCTCTCTGCTTTCTTTGCCAGTTCAGGGTATCCATAGTCAACAGCCATTTGCCTGATCTCTGTTTTGCGATAGCCGCCCAATGGCAGTAAAGTGCGGTTCAGCAAATCCTGCTGTAACCCCCACAAAACATAACTCTGATCTTTTGTTTCATCCACACCTTTACTGATGAAATAACGGCCATTATCATACTGATGAACTTTTGCATAATGCCCGGTGGCAATAAAATCACAATTCATGGCATCGGCTCTTTTTAACAGGGCACGCCATTTAATATGCGTATTGCAAAGCACACAGGGGTTGGGTGTACGGCCATTGAGGTATTCTTCCACAAAGTTCTCAACCACAAAATCACCAAACTCATCCCTGATGTCGAGAATATAATGGGGAAAACCATGTTGCACAGCCGCCGCACGGGCATCGTTAAAACTATCCAGGTTGCAGCAGCCAGTTTCCTTCTTTCCCTGTGCGCCTGTTCCGCTGCTGGCGTAATCCCATGTTTTCATGGTAATGCCCACCACTTCATACCCCTCATGATGCAACATGAGAGCCGTAACGGTACTGTCGATACCGCCACTCATTGCTACTAAAACTTTTCCTTTACGGCTCATGATTTACTGGTTTGTTTCTGACCTTTTACAAAAAGGCAAGCTGCAAATTTAAGACAAAACAGCGGGTTAAAAATACGTTGATAAAGGATTAGAAATATTCAATTAAAAACCTGTATTTTGGCTGCTTAAATATTTTATTCAGCACTAAAAACGAAATTATGATCAAGTTACAAGTCATTGGAAACCTCGGAAAGGATTGTGTGATGAACACAGTGAATGGAAAGAATGTGATGAATTTTACGGTTGCACATACCGAAAAGTTTAAAGACAGCAGTGGTGCTCAGCGTGAAAAAACAATTTGGGTTGACTGTGCTTACTGGAGCGACAAAACCGGTCTTGCCCCTTATCTTAAAAAAGGAACACAGGTTTTTGTAGAAGGTGCTCCTGAAGTGCGTACTTACCAGACACAGGATGGTAAAAGCGGTGCTTCTCTTTCATTAAGGGTACAAACTGTACAATTATTAGGTAGCCGTGCTGCTGAAGGTGGTGGCGGAGGAGGATATACCCCACCGGCGCCTCAAACAATGAATGAATCACCTGTTATTAGTAATGGTGATGTGGCAGATGATCTTCCGTTTTAATAATAATCAATCATTTACTGCCTCCCGGTTTACCGGGAGGCTTTTTTGTTTTCTGGCTGATGATTTTTATTTATCTACAGAATCATACACAATCACCTTGCTCCATAAATGCGAGTAGTCTTCAATAAATTTTAAATGGATCGGATCTGTCTGATAACCGGCTTGCTCACTGGCGTTTTTAAATTCAACAAACCAGGATAATGCATATCCTCTTTCAATTACATCCCTGTTTGTATCTGCAGGTTTGCCAATATGAAATCTGCTGATTGTTTTTACTTCAGAAAGTTTTAAAAGCCCTTCTGCTAATTTATTACTGTCTTCCATACTGCTGGAATTTTTCAGCCAGAAGTAAACATGATGAATAAAAATGTTTTTCAATTGCTTTTCAGTTTGTTTGTTTTTAAAAGAGGATAGTCCTGTTATTGAAAAAAGAGCAATGCTCAGTTTTGTAAGAAAGCTTCTTCGGTTTGATTGCATATAAATATAGTTTACCTGTCTTTAAAATAAGGCTTTACAATATTCCTTCGTCGGCAAAACTGTAATAACCGTCTTCGCTTACAATAATATGATCAACAACGGTCATATCCAAAAGCACGGCCGCTTCTTTTATTTTTTTTGTTAAAGCTTCATCGGCCCTGCTTGGTTTTAAACTGCCTGATGGATGATTGTGGCATAACACAATGTTTACAGCATTATGCTCCAGTGCTTTTTTCAGAATAATGCGTTGGTCTGCTACTGTGCCGGTAATACCTCCTTCACTTATGATTTCTATGTGGTTTATTTTATTGGCCCTGTTTAAAAAGGCAACTGCAAAAACCTCATGCTGTTTATCTTTCAGCTGGGCCTGCAGGTAATGGGCAATATCTGCACTGTTTTTTACTACCTGTTTTTGCGATTCTGTTGCCTGTCTTCTGCGGCCTAATTCCAATGCTGCTGCTATGGTTATAGCCCTTGCTTCACCAATTCCATCAACTTTCATCAATTCTTTTAGGCTGAGTTTACCCAGTTCATTCAGGTTGTCTTTAGCCCGGTTCAATACTTCCTTGGCTACATCTACAGCCGATTTGGTTTTGGTGCCTGACCCAATTAAAATAGCAATCAATTCTGAATTACTCAGGGCTTCTGTTCCTTTACTAAGGAGCTTTTCCCTGGGTCGGTCGTCCTCTGCCCAATCTTTGATACTTTTTCTATTTTCTTGCATGATTCAAAATAATGCCTTATTTTCACTTTAGCAATATCCCAAAACCACAACCGAATGAACCAAAACTATCAAACAGTAGGGGGTTTCCTCCGTTCGTCTGCACTTTCATTAATTATTCTGAGCAACCTTCTTTTCTCTATTATTTTTTTGATGTCTCTTAGTGTGCACATAGTGAAACCAAAGGGCAAATCAGAATCTGTTTCAGACGCAAAGAAACAACAGCCCAAAACACAGAGCATTGTAACTCTGGCTAATATTCAGCAGTAAAAATTCCCGGTTTAATTTTTTCTTTTTCAATTGTTGAAAAGCAGTGAATTTTTTGCCTCAAAGCGGAAACACAGAACACTTATCTTCGCCGCAAATTTTCACCTCTTCTTAAACAGTTATAATGGTCAATCCATCTCCCAAGATTTTTTCAGGTACTGCTTCTATATACCTTGCTGAAAAAATTGCCAAAAAATTTGGTATTCCTTTAGGAAAATGTATTACTCAACGTTTCAGTGATGGCGAAATTCAACCTATGTTCCAGGAAAGTATCAGGGGCGATATTGTCTTTCTTGTACAGAGCACTTTTTCCCCAGCCGAAAATATTCTGGAATTGTTGCTGATGATTGATGCGGCAAAAAGAGCATCGGCTTATAAGGTTATTCCGGTCATTCCTTATTTTGGATATGCCCGCCAGGACAGGAAGGATAAGCCAAGGGTGGCAATTGGATCTAAATTGATTGCAAACATGCTGGAAGCAGCTGGGGCAGACAGAGTTATTACCATGGATTTGCATGCAGCCCAGATTCAGGGTTACTTTGATATTCCGGTTGATCACCTTGAATCCTCCTCTATTTTTATCCCTTACATTGAGAGTTTGAAGCTTGAAAACCTTACCTTTGCGGCCCCCGATGTGGGAAGTGCTAACAGGATAAGGGAAATTGCCAGTTATTTTGAAGTGGAAATGGTGATTTGTGATAAGCATCGGAAGCGGGCAAATGAAATTGCCAGCATGGTGGTGATTGGTGATGTAACAGGCAGAGATATTGTATTGATTGATGATATATGTGATACCGGCGGAACATTGGTTAAGTCGGCAGCTCTTTTAAAGGAAAAAGGTGCAAGAAGCGTAAGGGCTTTGATCACACATCCGGTGCTGAGTGGTAAAGCATACGAAAATATTGAAAACAGTGTGCTGGAAGAACTGGTTGTTTGTGATACCATTCCAATTAAGGAGCAAAATGGAAAAATAAAAGTGCTTAGTGTATCAGATTTATTTGGAGTAGCATTAAGAAACGCCTTTGAAAATAAGAGTATCACCAGTTTATTTATTCATGCACAGAGAAGAAATAAATAAACTCAAAAAAGTAAACTTTTAAATTAGAATAAGAATGAAGACAATTACAATTGAGGGTCACTTGAGGACCGAAAACGGGAAGAAAGCCGCCCGTCAACTTCGCTCTCAGGAAATGGTGCCTGGTGTAATTTACGGAGGCTCAGCAGAAGTTAACTTCTACGCTCCCGCCAAAGCTTTCAAAACTTTGGTTTACACGCCCGATTTCCAGATTGCAGAAGTGATCGTAGATGGAAAAAGCTACAGAACAATTTTAAAGGATTTGCAATTCGACAAAGTATCTGATGCTTTGGCACATGTAGATTTGCTGGAATTGGTTGAAGACAAAAAAGTAATCGCTACCATTCCATTGCGGTTTACAGGAACAGCTGTTGGTGTGAAAGATGGTGGTAAGTTAATTACCAAAATCAAATCACTGAAAATTAAAGCGTTTCCTAAATACCTGAAGGAATCAATTGAAGTAGATCTTACTCCTCTTGAACTGAATGGTAATATTCGTGTGGAAGATGTGAAAGAAGCTCATATGGAAGTGATGAACTCACCACGTATTCCTATTGCTTCGGTTGTATTAACCCGCCTGTTGAAACAGGAAGAAGCTACTACTACCACTGCGCCTAAAGCAGCAGCGGCACCTAAAGAAGCAGCTGCCCCTAAAGCCGCAGCAGGAAAGAAATAATTATTACAATTTTTTTTTAATATCCCTCTGTTACAACAGGGGGATTTTAGTTTTGCTAACTTTCAGCTTTAAGTGTATACAGATATGAAGTTTTTAATTGTTGGACTGGGAAATATGGGAAATGAGTATGCTCATACACGGCATAATATCGGCTTTGATGTTGCAGGTGCTTTAGCCGAAAAATATAAAGCTTCTTTCAGGATGGATCGTTTGGCAGCAGTATCGGAGTTTAAACTAAAAGGAAAGACGTTAATCTGCATTCTGCCATCAACTTTTATGAATCTTAGCGGCAAAGCGGTTAAATACTGGATGGATAAAGAAAAAATAGCTGTTGAACATATACTGGTTGTTGTGGATGAGCTGGCGATTCCTTTGGCAAAACTTCGGTTACGTCCGGGCGGTAGTGATGCCGGACACAATGGGTTGAAAAGTATCCAGGAAATCCTGCAAACCAATGATTATCCACGTTTACGTTTTGGAATTGGTAATAATTATCCAAAAGGAATGCAGGTGGAGTATGTACTTGGCCGATGGACTCCTGAAGAAATGCCACTGGTAAAAAAGAAAATTGATGCATGTGTAGAAGTGATTGAAAGCTTCGTTTTATCAGGAATTGACCGGACAATGAACCATGCAAACAAAATTGAAATAACACTTTAAATTTCAAGTTTCTAATATTAACTTCGCTATCCTGCCTATTGATACTGTTTCAGTATAAATCCACTGTCCTTTTAAAGACCAAAAAAAACCTGATTCTGAACCAAATCTAAATCAACCAAATGAAAATCTTTTGCGTAGGACGTAATTATGTTGACCATGCCAAGGAACTCGGCAACGACATACCTGATGAACCGGTTATTTTTCTGAAACCGAAAAGCGCATTTCTGCAACCGCACATGCCTTTTTATTATCCTGAATTTACCAATGAACTTCACTACGAAGCAGAGTTGGTATTACGTGTTTCCAAGAATGGCAAATACATCCAGGAAAAACATGCGGGCAAATATTATAACGGCATAACGGTAGGAATTGATTTTACAGCCAGGGATATTCAGCAAAAGCTGAAAGAAAAGGGATTGCCCTGGGAAATTTCAAAAGCATGGGATAACTCTGCTGCTGTAGGAAAGTTTACAGACATTAAACCTGGTATGAACCTGCATGACATTAATTTCTGTTTATATAAAAACAAGGAGTTGGTACAGCAGGGAAATTCAAGCCAGATGATGTTTAGCTTTGATCAGATTGTTGCGTATGTATCACAGTTCTTTTCACTGAATATTGGCGACTTGATTTTCACAGGCACTCCTGCAGGTGTAGGTGAATGTGTTGTTGGCGATCAGTTAGAGGGATTTATTGAAGATGACAGCCTGCTTGAAGTAGAAGTGAAATAAGTTAATTTATTAATACAATTGAGCCATTCTTAAATAAGAATGGCTTTTTTATTTCAGTTCCTATTATTTTGCATCCTAATTGCTTGTAAATGCTGAATCAGGAAATCTTAAAAAGAGCTTACCGGCTCATGTGCTATGCCCAACACATGGCAGATATGTATGAAAACAACCGACCCATTTGTAAATACGTTCATTCTACCTCCCGTGGTCATGAAGCAATTCAACTGGCCACAGCTTTTCAATTAAACAGCGTTGACTGGGTGAGCCCTTATTACAGGGATGAAAGTTTATTGCTTGGACTTGGCTTTCAGCCTTACGAATTAATGATGCAGTTACTTGCAAAAGGAGATGACCCTTACACGGGAGGAAGAGAATATTATTCGCATCCCAATTATAAAGGGAAGGATCATCCAAACATAATTCATCAGAGCAGTGCAACAGGTATGCAGGTGATACCAACAACAGGAATTGCACAGGGGCTGCAGTATTTAAAACAAATCAAGTCTGAACTTTTTCAACAAACAACAAATGGGAAAAATCCTGTTGTCATCTGTTCACTCGGTGATGCAAGTATTACCGAAGGCGAAGTGAGTGAGGCCTTTCAATTCGCCGTATTAAAGAAACTGCCAATCATTTACCTGGTGCAGGACAACAACTGGGGTATCAGTGTAAGCGCTGAAGAAGCAAGGGTGATGGATGCTTATGAATATGCAGGTGGGTTCCCCGGCATGGATCGTATCCGTTGCGATGGAAGTGATTTCACTGATTCGTTTGATACCATGCAGCATGTGATCGATTATGTAAGAGAACATCAAACACCTTACCTCGTGCAGGCTTATGTGCCATTGCTCAATCATCATACAAGTGGTGTTCGTAAAGAATTTTACAGAAGCAAAGAAGATCTGGAAAAACATTTTGCTGATGAT
>JANOIQ010000197.1:0-17217 GCA_031407835.1 Chitinophagaceae bacterium | reverse complement strand
TACCAACAACAGCTTTTTGTACCGACAGCAGGCATTGCTCCAGGAAATATTTTACGTTGTAATTGACAATGATGATGGATAATCTCATAAGTATCGGGCAAAACAGATTTCAATCAATCACGAAAATAGGATACTAAGCGTATAAAGTAAGGGTTTTAGTGGCGCATTTCAAGTTTTGCAAGAGGTGTCACCTTTTTTAATGGGTATTGTAATTAAAAATAATTGCAGAAAGGTGACACCTCTAATTCAGAAAACGACAATTTGAAATGTATCCTTTCCTTTTTAGGGGTTGGGGTCATCCCTGTATCTTTGCGCATGCTTAAACAAACCCTGATAGCCGCCACGAAGGCAGGAGCTGAACAACTGAAATATTTTTTTGAGAAGGATTTCGAGGTGAAGACCAAAGAGGGAATCAATGACCTGGTAACAGAAGCCGACCATGCTGCCGAAAAAGCCATTTTTGAAGTGATCCGGAAAGAATTTCCTGAACATTATATTTTAAGTGAGGAATCAGGTGATCTTCCACAGGATTCCAATTATAAATGGATTATTGATCCAATTGACGGAACGGTGAATTATGCCAACGGTATTCCTATTTGCTGTGTCAGTATTGGTATTGAAAAAGATGGGAAGATGATTTTAGGCGCTGTATACAATCCCTTTATGAATGAATTCTATTTTGCTGAACGTGGCCAGGGAGCAACATTAAATGATAAACCAATCAGGGTAAGCGAACAAAGTGAATTAATCAAAGCCTGCCTGGTTACAGGATTTCCTTACACCTATTTAGATTCACTGAATGGTCCCTTACAGGTGTTTGAACGGTTTATTCGCAAGGGTGTTCCGGTAAGAAGATTGGGAAGTGCGGCCATTGATCTTTGCTGGGTTGCTGCCGGCAGGTTTGATGGTTTTTATGAACACAAACTGCAGGCATGGGACAGCGCCGCCGGATTTTTAATGGTGGAAGAAGCGGGAGGAACAATCACTGATTTTGAAGGAACGTATTATTCACCTTATCAACCGCATCTGGTTGCAACCAATGGGAAAATTCACCAGGACCTGCTGGATATCGTTAACAACAGAAAAACGCTGGAGTAATGTACGATGTACCATGTTAGATGTACGACAGTGTGTAATTTTGGAAACATCATAATTTGCTGACAGATGGATTCAGAAGAAATGAAAAGGCGAACAAAGATGTTTGCCATCAATGTAGCAAGGCTCACACAAAAAATACCTGACAACGCAATTAACAGGGTGTATAAAGGTCAGATTATTCGTTCATCGAGTTCGGTTGGCGCAAATTACAGGGCATCAAGGAGAGCAAAATCGAAACCAGATTTTATTAATAAACTGAAAATAGTTGAAGAAGAATTAGATGAGAGTTTATTTTTCCTGGAACTGTTGCAGGAGTTTAACGTGGAATTTGAAACAGAAATAAAAGAGCTTTATAACGAAGGAGAAAGTTTATTAAAAATTATTGTTAGTTCAATCGTTTCCTCAAGATAGGGAGGGGCGTACATCGTACACCTAACATCTAACATTTTAAAAATATGAGCGAAGAAAGAACAGAAATCTCCTCTCTCGGGGAATTTGGATTAATTGATCATTTAACAAAGAACATTGAACATCAGAATGCATCAACCATTCTTGGAGTAGGTGATGATGCTGCAGTGATTGATCATTTTGGAAAACAAACAGTCATCACAACTGACTTGTTGGTGGAAGGTGTGCATTTTGATTTGATGTACACTCCGTTGAAGCACCTGGGTTATAAAAGTGTTGTGGTGAATGTGAGTGATATCTATGCCATGAATGCCACACCCACACAGATAATAATGAGTATTGCCATCAGCAATCGTTTCAGTGTGGAAGCACTGGAAGAATTTTATGATGGCGTGTATGTTGCCTGCGAAGAGTATGGTGTTGATTTAATTGGTGGCGATACCACTTCTTCTCAAAAGGGATTTGTAATCAGTGTAACGGCATTGGGAGAAGTAACACCGGATAAATTTGTAAAACGAAGTACAGCAAACGTAAGTGATCTTATTTGTGTAACCGGGTATTTAGGCGGCGCATACTTAGGCTTACTGTTGCTGGAAAGAGAAAAGAAAATATTTCTTGAAACAAAAGGAGTACAACCTGACTTAGAGAACAGGGACTATATTGTTGGCCGTTTATTAAAACCGGAAGCAAGAAAAGATATCATTGAATTCTTTGAAAAAGAAAATCTCATCCCCACATCCATGATGGATATCAGCGATGGGTTAAGCAGTGAAATATTACATATCTGCAAACAAAGTAAAGTGGGCGCAGTGGTTTATGAAGATAAACTTCCCATTCACCCGGATGCAAAAGAGTTTGCTTACAAATTAGAATTAGACCCAACCGCCTGTGCATTAAGCGGGGGAGAGGATTATGAATTACTCTTTACCATTTCACAGGCAGAGTATGATAAAGTAAAAGATGTGATCGGCATCAGGGTCATTGGTTATATAGCCGAAGAAAGCGAAGGCGCAAACATTTTAACGAAAGGCGGCAATAAACACAAGCTTACTGCCCAGGGTTGGAATGCATTTGGAAAACAGGAGTAACAACAATGAAAAACCTCTATCTCTTTTTTTTCGGTATAAGCTTTTGTTTGATGACTGCCTGTTCGGTATCAAACAGCAGCTATACACCGCAGCTGAAATACAGTGCACAGCAGCTGAAAGAAGATGTGCAGGCGATGGAGAATACGCTGAAAAAAAATCACCCCTCTTTATACTGGTACAGCAGTGAAACAGAAATCAATACTTCTTTTGAACGGGCTTATACACTGCTGAAAGATTCCATGAATGAAATTGAATTCAGGAATGTACTTGCTGAAACTATATTCCCCATTCGCTGCGGGCATACCAGCGTGCGGCCATCCAGGAAATACGAGCAATACCAGGAGGGCAGAAGAAATAAATCCTTTCCGCTGGGCATGAAGATCCTTGATGATTCAACACTTGTTGTTACAATCAATATGAACAGAAAGGATTCTGTTCTCAGAACCGGCACAAGAATACTTGCTGTCGATGAGTTGAATGCAAAACAGATCATTGATTCAATGTTGCGGATGATTTCAATTGATGGCAGTTCAAAAAATTTCAGCTACCAGAATTTGAGTAATAATTTTAATGCTTCTTATAATAATCGGGTTGGCATTAAAAAAAATTACAGCATTACTTATCTCGATCAAAAAGAAGAAATAAGGAATAAAGTAATTCCTGTGTTTGATCCGGCAACAGATACAGCAAGAAGAAGACCATTTACAGTTAACAGGATTCCGCCAGCTTCGCCAGAAACATTTACAAGAAGACAAAGAAGGCTGCAGGGAGTCAGGAGTTTTACCATCGATTCATCCAACACTTATGCAATATTGCGGTTAAACAGCTTTGGTCCTAGATTGAAAAAACAATTCCTGAAAAAAAGTTTCAGAGAGCTGCACAAGAAAAATGTTGATCACCTGATTATTGATGTGCGGAATAATGGGGGCGGATTAATCAAGACTTCTTTGTTTCTTACAAAACAAATTCATCAGCAACCATTTGTTTTTGCTGATTCCATTTATGCAACACACCGAAAGATTAAGAACGAAGCCCGTGTAACAAAACGGTTTATCTATAACCTTGGATTATTTTTTCTGAGTAAAAAAGTAAACGACAGTATGTATGCCTTTCGTCTGTTCAGGGAAAAAACCTATCAGCCGGGTAAACATAACTATGAAGGGAAAGTTTATCTTCTAACGGGTGGGTATTCTTTTTCGGCTACCACATTGTTTGCAGCTTCTGTAAAAGGGCAAAAGAATGTAATGATTATTGGCGAGGAAACAGGTGGTGGTTATTATGGAAACAATGGAGTATTTATTCCAGAAATGATTTTGCCCCATACAGAAGTACGGGTGCGGCTTCCTTTATACAGAATTGTTAATAATAAAAATTTTCCAAAAAACGGATCAGGTGTAATGCCCGACTTTGAAGTAAAACCAACAGCAGAAACCATCCGGTTGAATAAAGATCCAAAGATGGAAAAGGCTGTTGAGTTGATCATGCAACGGAAAGGATAACATCGTTGTTATAGTGGTATGAAAAAGCTGATAATCTCATTTGTTCTGATACTTTTAATTCTTTCCTGCAAAAAGAATAAATCTGCGAGTGCACAGACGGATTTCTGTAAGGGTGGTTACGTGTATTGGGAAGGCTCTTATGAAGCTGATGGAGTTGGATGGTATTTTGCTGAATCCCGTTCCGGAAGCCGGTCTCCTCTTCAATTAAAAGCAGAAGAGTTGCCGGCTGCATACAAAACAAGCCTTACAGATTCAACAGCAGTGATTATTTGTTTGAAGAAAACGGATGAACGGGCACCATGCTTTTGCTCAGCTCCCAGCTATTTTTATAAAATTATCTCTATTCAAAAAAACTAAGCAGTAACTATTTGGAAAGAATTTTCCCATCACGGAAAACCGTCTTCACTTCTCTTCCCTTTGATAATACAACAAGATCAGCTTTGTATCCCTTTTCAATTTTTCCAAATTGATCATCGATCCCGGCAACTTTTGCAGGATATAGCGAAGCCATTCGCAAGGCTTCTTCAAACGGGATCCCAACTTTATTAATACAATTGTTTACCGCTTTGATCATGGTTAATGCAGATCCAGACAACGTTCCATCCGGTAATGTATAGCGATCCTTATTGAATACATGTTTGTATTCCCCTTCGGTTGTTTCTGTAACTGCATCCGTAATTAAAAATAACCGTTCCTTCATAATATTTTTACTGATGCGGACAGCTGTGAAATCAGTATGCACACCATCACAAACAATACTGCTGTTTACTGTTGCATGATCATACACGGCACCAACCATTCCCGGTTCACGGCTTTGCAGCTGCGACATGGCATTGAATAAATGGGTAACGGTTGAAATGCCTTTATTAAAACAATCTGTTGCCTGTTGGTAAGTTGCGTTGCTGTGACCTGCTGAAACAAGAACATTATTATCAAGCAGCAATTGAATTACTTCATCACTGCATTGTTCAGGTGCAAGTGTTATCATCTTCAAAACCCCTTCACTTTTTTCGATTAATAGTTTTATTTCATCAACCGTTGGCTGTTTAACACAGCTTTCAATATGTGCGCCTCTTTTTACTGGGTTGATATACGGCCCTTCCATGTGCAGGCCAAGTAACCCGCTCTTGTTTTTTTTCTGAATAGCTTTAACTGCCTCAATCCCTTTCAAAAACTTTTCAATAGTATTGGTTGCCATCGTAATGAGAAAACGGGTACATCCGCCGCTGATACAATAATCATCCGTTGCTTTCAAAGACTCGAAACTTACATCCTGCGAAAACAATTTTCCATGGGCACCATATAATTGCAGGTCAATAAAAGAAGGAGCAAGATAGTTGCCGTTTAGATCAAACAGTTTAGCAGAAGATGGAATTTCTGATTCAAGGATTATATCAACAATCAAATCGTTACTAATGAGTACTGCCTGGTTGCTGTTGAAAGTTGATCCATCAAAAACAAGTGCGTTGTGGAGTGCCTGCATGTTTAAAAAAGGTGTTTAGAGCAGGATGCTGAAATCATCGGCATCTTCTAGAAATGGAAGTTTGGTTCTGATATCCTGCAGTTTTTCTCTGGAGAGAGTGATGGTATGCATATCTTCTTCATTTGTTTTTTCATACAGCACTTCTCCCATTGCATCAATGACCATACTGTTACCGTTGTAATGAATATTGTTTCCATCATCACCGGTACGGTTGGCACCAATTACATAACATTGGTTTTCGATGGCCCTTGCAGTGAGCAATGTTTTCCATGCATGAATCCTGCGTTCGGGCCAGTTGGCAACATAAATCAACACATCATATTCAGGATCTTCTTCAGGACCCTGTCTTGCCCAAACAGGAAACCGCAGATCATAACAAACCTGCAGATTAATTTTCCATCCATTTACAGAAGCGATCAACCGTTTTGTTCCTGCAGAAAAATGATTGTCTTCACCTGCATAAGCAAAACGGTGACGTTTATCATAAACTCCATATTGTCCGTTAGGCAACATCCAGATCAGGCGGTTATAATAAGCCTCACCTTCTGTACTTTCCAACGGAGTTGGATCTGATTCTTTGATCATTATACTCCCCGTAAGAATTACTTTTTTTTCTGCTGCAATCCGTTTCATCCACTCAATCGTTGGTCCGTTCATATCTTCAGCAAGTGTTTCCGGCTTCATGCTGAAACCTGTATTAAACATTTCAGGTAAAACGATGATCTGTGTAGGGTGCTGAATGGAATTGATTTTCTTCTCCAGCATTTGCAGGTTGGCAGCTTTATCTTCCCAATGCAGATTGGTTTGGATGATGGTGAACGTAAGATGGCTCATATCGTAAAGTTCGTAAAAATCTTCAGCGAAAACGATAGTAAACTCCAAAGGCTCCGTAAACCTCCATTTTGTCGATCATCGACTTTGCTTCTTTTTGTTTGAGTGTATAGGTAATGGAGAGTCCGCTTTGCCTGCCAGAGATAACAGCACCCCCTTTCACCACATAGATTAACGGGTTCAATTCTGAAACGTACAGGCCTTTCTCTGTTCTTAACAAACCACCCTGTACAGTTGCATTGTATGCCTGTACCATCAGTGCAGGTTCAAAAAACAAAAAGGCTTCCAATTTGTGGATAGATTTTTTCTGCGGCTGACCTAAACGTCCGCTCCAGTAAGAATTGTTTTCTTCCTGTTCTGTATTGCCAAATTTAACAAGCAATCCGGCTGATGCATTGGTAAATGTATTACCCAGCATTGCCTTACCAACCACATGAACAGCGAACGGCTGCCCCCGTTTATTCTTTATAAGTGAACGGTAATACTGAACAGATGCATTTAAACCGATTTCATTTTTTACCTGGTATTCCCATCCATAAATATTATACAGCATAAAAAGCCGGTGATAGCCTGTTTGAACTTGTTTGCCCAGGGCTGCGGGTCCAAGTATACCAATTACAGCATCATACTTCAAAATGTCTTTGTTACTGAATATTTTTGTCTGACCAATTGAGCCGTACAACCATCCTGCATAGGGCCGGTCCATGGTTTGCAATACTCTTTCTGCTGAACGGCGGTTATAATAGGAGTTGAAGATCATTTGTCCGGCTTCAGTGCGGTTAATGGTTTTCAGAACATTTTTAGTCGTTTCTTTTTTTGCCAGCCAGTTATAACGGAGAAAGAACCCATTCGAGTAGTAACGGTCGTGGAGGGTAAAATTGTAGTTATCGTTTTCGGTAATGATGCTGATCTCCTTACTGTAAATTCTTGATGAATCCTGGGCATACAACCAACTGCATATAGCTAAGGCAATCAGGAAAATGAAAAAGGATTTATACGACATGCGCTGTAAGAGTACTTAAAAATTTAAATATATTAATGTGAAATTATACCAAATGGAGTTATAAATTATACTAACTATTTCCGGTATAATGTCCGACGATAATTGTCGGACTCAG
Organism: Chitinophagaceae bacterium; assembly: GCA_031407835.1. Lineage (GTDB taxonomy): Bacteria > Bacteroidota > Bacteroidia > Chitinophagales > Chitinophagaceae > Lacibacter. The sequence continues at coordinate 9,692 of JANOIQ010000197.1, read as the reverse complement.
ACCTGTAGGGTTTGAGCCGACAGACGTTTATGTTCCAGTTAAATTGATTGGGCTATTTAATATGTCTCGTCGGTATTATTTCAGCAAATCAATAATCAGCTGCAGCTCATATCCCTTCTGCAGTAGAAAATCCTGTAGTTTTCTTTTCCTGACGAAGATGTTTTTTTCTGCTGACAATAGTTTCTTCTTTTGTTCAAACAGCTTTTTCAGTGTTTTCAGATAATCATCTTCATCAATTTCCTTCAATGCTTTTTTTATGAGATACTCACTTACCTGTTTTTGTTTGAGTTCATATTTGATCTTTACCCGGCCCCATTGTTTCAATCTGAACCGGCCGCCTGCAAACTGAACAGCAAACCTTTCTTCATTCAGGTAATCTTCCTCAATTAAAGTTGAAAGCAGATTTTCCACATCGTTCTTCCACAAACCAAACCCATAAAGTTTTTCTTTTACCTCACTGTGACAACGTTCCTGGTAAGCACAAAAATGTTTTGCTTTTTGCAGTGCCTGTTCTTTGGTGAAATATTTCTTAAACATTTCATCAAAAGTAAAGCAGAACAACGGCAGAATAAAACTGAGAAGCTGTTTAAATATGGGATATTTTTTGGGATGTGGAAACAGTTATGCCATACTTTTTTTATAGGGATCTGAATTTTATCAAATTGCTGTTAAGTATGGCATACCTTAACGCCTTTTTAAACAGCTTCTTAGTCTTTTTTGTTTTTTCTTTTTTGAATGGCAGGAATTTCTCCTTGGGGTCTTACAAAGAAAACAATCGGTTCGCTTCTTCCATCTCCATTAATACTTCCATCGCCTAATGGGTTACCTGCCGCATCAGCAGCTCGGATTGTCCAGATAAAAGTAAGCCCGGTTTTGTTTGCTGAATTATCTGTTGATTGAGAAAAGGACAACATCGATAATTGCGGCTGCCAGATATATTGTGTGGTTCCTGTTATGGCTTTATCTAAAACAGGAGGATTACTTCGAAATGCCTGCATGGGTTTTTGATCCTGCAATACCTGGAACACCTGAACATGATAGACTACAGGTGCTGATTGGGCTGGTGAAACTGGGGTCCACCTGAAAGTAATAGCTGTTTGTGCCTGTGATGTTGGCAGTACTGTTTCGCTGGCCGGCATCATGGCAATAGGAAGTTGTAATGCGGCAAGATAAAAAATTCGGCAACGTTGTTCACTTACTGCTGTATAATCAACAGGGTTCACTAATGTTACACAGATCTGGTAATTATTTGCAGGCAGCTTGCCTGTTGCCTGTAATGTTGTTTTAAATTTTCCGTTGAAGAGCATTGCTTCTAACGGTAATACATCAGGCGAATTAAAAATATTATTACCATCGGCCAATGTAATTACTCGTGCAGTTGCAAGGTTGGTTGTTGCTACCGGGGTTCCATCAACCAGTTTGATTTCTGTTTTTATTTTTACCTGTCTTATTGCACCCTGTCTGTAATTTACAAAATAGGTCAGTGCATCCTTACGATAACTCCACTCAGAGAGGGTTGCTGGCGGCGTTGGGCCAACAACAAGATTTACCGTAATCTGGGAAAAACCAGTATCAACAGTAAGAATAAGAAGTGACAGAATGATTATTTTTTTCATAACGATATTTTATTTACCAAATCTGTATAACAAACCGGTTCTGATATTACTTTCAAGATAGTTCGCTCCAACAGGAATTACTTCATCGCCATATTTGAAATAATTGGAGCTGATGAAATTATTCCAGGTTAATTTTTTGTTCAGTTTCCAGTCAACCGTGCAGGAAGTAATCAGGTTGTTATTATTTTTATAGGCATTTGTTTTAGAAAAATTATACTGTAGTTGACCACGGAAATTTGCTTTCTTCTTTGCAAAAGGCATGCTCAAACCGCTACTTACAGTAATAAGCTTTAATTTAAAACCCGGTAACTGGTTGAGAAAATACATGAAACTGAAATCGGGGGTAAATTCTTTGGTAAGAAAGGTTGGAATGTACGTAAGCAAAACTGTATGTGTGTTGTTCGACGTAACAATGGCTGTAAAAACATCCCGTTCATCATACTTGCTGTAGTTATAATTTAAACTGACGAGGTGCACCACTTTTTCATTACTCCATGTGTACGATGGATTCAGCCCAAAATCATTACTCACATTTTTAATACCATAAGGGTTGATGCCACTGGCAGATTGAAACCCAAAATTATTAAAGCTCACATTTAAATTCCAGTGATCATTAAACTGGGTAAACCAGTTGATATTGCCGATAAACTGTTTGGCTCTTAACGTAGTGTTCTTTACATTATTTACACGTTGACCAATACTTGCAACAATATTCATTTTATTTTTCCATGCATTGATTCGGGTGTTAAGGGTGTAATCTAAACGGTCGGGCAAAAGAAATGGATAACCGGGTGTTTGAAAACCTGCGCCTACGTATTTTACTTTTGCCGCTACGTCAAAGTTTTTTGTTTTTCTCCCAACCCCTGATTCTGCTGCCCAGTCACGAACAGTAGAAGTGTGCCCGTCAATAAATGGCTTGAATGATTTGCCCGCACTGTCAAGTGGTTGCAGCAGATCTTTCGTATAATAAGAATGGGCACCTTCAAAATTAAAATACCATTTCTCGTTAAAATTGATTTTCGTTAAGAAGCTTACGGTAAATCCTTCCTGCGCTTTAACGGTTGGTGGCGGGGTGATCAATGAATTCAACACATCTTTTGCTTTTACAAAATTCAGGGTTGCTTCATATTTCCCTTCTTTTGCTTTTCCTATCTGAACCATCCAGTTCTTCCGTTTATACGCTCCTGTAGTTGAAGGCGGTCCTGTAAAAAAATTCACACTCTGCTGCGATAAGCCGGTAAAGAATTTTATTAAAAAATCTTTAGGACGTAAATCAAAGCCGGCACCAAATACACCAATATCACCCGTACTTAAATTGGAATAATTTAAATACTGTGTTCCAAGTTGCAGTTCGGCCCATTTATATTTTGGGTTGGCGCCAATGCTGTTCATGGGGTTGGTAATGTATTGCGCAAATGTTTGTTTACCTATACCACTGTATGGCCCGGCAAAATTGGTTGCCTTAGTTGAAAGATTGAGATTGAGCGGCATGCTGAAATTTTTTCCAAACTTTATTTCAGGTGCAAACATAAACCTCACCTGGTTCCAAGGTTTGCGTGGTGAAAAACCACTCCAGCCTGCGGGGTTCGAATTTAATCCGTAATGTTCATAAGAAACCCCGGCAGTACCGCTGATGCTGAAGGGTTTCTTATCCTGCGCCATCATACTTGTTGAGAGCATGATGGCAAACAGGGTGAATATTTTTTTGTACGTCATCAGTAAGGGTATTTATTTTCCGGGAACGTTTACCGTAATTCGGCATTCACATTTTTTGCCGCCACATACTCCGGAAAGATTATAGGTATAACTTCCTGTTGTTAGAAAAGTATGACTGTAAACTGGGCCGGTTAACATCGTACTTGCATTGGTTGTATTGTTTATCAGCTGAACAGTTAAGCCCGACGGTGAACAGTTTGCTGATGAAGGTGTACATTGAAAACCCGGACTGAATGTAACTGGAATATTTCCTAACGGAAGAGTAATGCTTCCACCACAACTAACCGGTTTGCCACCCTGTGGCGCTCCTTCATAATTAAATTTCGGATTCCAGCTGCAGTTACATTGTATATCACCTTGTCCACCACCAGTTGTTGTTCCGCAATCTTTTCCATTGTATGCTTTGTAACAGATAACAGTATCGCATGTAATACAGGCTGTATCAGTAAATGAATATTTTAAACAATATACAATCGTATCGCAGCAACAGGAGATCGGACTCTTTGGTGGCAAAGGAATCTGAAAATTTAACGGAACGCCATTATTCCAACTGACACCTGCGCTGTCTTTCCATTGAATTAAATGACTCCATGAAACATTTGCAGGAAGATTGTTCCATGTAAAGCTGCTGTTTACATTGGTAATGTTGCCCATGTTCTTTGGATCTTTCACACAAACATCACCACAGTCTTTTGCATGCAGCACATGAAAATCAACCAGTGAAACGGAGGCCTTGGTTAATTTTGCCGGACCAACTGTCATGGTAGTATTTACAGAAAGTATGTTGTTGTTCACTTCCTGTTTTACCTCAATCTTTTTAAGGAAATCTTTACAGCATCCGCTTGGTGGAATATCTTTTGTTTTTACTTCCAGGCAAACTTTATTACTTTCTACCGGATTCATTTGCGAAGCATTATTAGCATTATCAAAGAAGTCGCAAATCATTCCAATTGTATTGCAGGCCAGTTGACCCGTAGTTGCGTTTGCAGGTACAGTTACGTTAAATGTAAAGGTATAAGTGCCACCCGGTAGAATTGGATTGGTTAATACAATTTTTAAATTATTAGGAGCAAAAGTTCCGGTGAATGTTGAAGCTGGTATATTACAACTTGCAGTTGTTGTTGGCCAGCCCGTGCCAGCGTTAGGCGTTGATGAATATTGAACAGTTGCGCCTGGTATAGTTACCGTACCACTTGGAAACAAAGAAAATACACTTCCTCTTGATGTACAGTTCATGATTGTTAAGTCTCCGGCAAATGGTAAGCGATCAATCAATACAATGTTTCCAATATTTGTATTACCGGTATTCTTTACTGTTATCTGATACGTAGCTGTTGAACCGGGTGTTCCGCTGCCACTTGTTCCAAACACAGCGTCTAAATCTCCCTTCACCATTTTCTCTACTTCTGCTTTCGGCAATGCACAAATATTTATCGCTTGCGAACAGTATTGATTTTCGGTATAGTTGGTTCCTGTTACAGAATAATTCATTCCGTATGAACCATACGGTGCATTTGCATTAACGATTGCTTTAAAGCAAATGGAATAGGTTGTACTCCCAACAGGAATTGTTGGTAAATTCCATTTAACAGCAGAAGCAGGCTGATAAACAGGATTTGTACTGAAACCTGTAAAGGTTTCGGAGCCTGGTATATAAGTAAGAAAGTTTTGCAAAGCGAAATTCAAAACACCGCTTAACAAAGGAGCAGTTCCATCATTCCGGAACTGTAAACAGAATGTAGCGGTATCACCTGGGCTCAAACAGTTTGGATTTGAATTTTGCCAGTTGCAATTAATATCAGGACTGAGATTATATACAGAAGTTGTTGTTCCGTTGCCCCCCGGTCCGCAATTATAGCAAACCTGGCTAAGGCCTGCAGTACTGCAGGTATAACTCATACTTGAATTCAATGTATAACTGGTTGCCGTTGGAACACCAATACAGGAGTTACTTAAATTATAATAAATATAAAATCCACAATAATAGCCGGGTAATAAATTGGTTATTGCCATCGTTGCTTTTTTTGCATACAGTGGCGGTGTTGTATTGGTTGTTCCTGGGTTAAATGGATAAGTTGTTGACGGAGTGTTACTGCAATCTTCATAGATAAGTGTAGCAGTAAGACCTGTTGGCTGACTGCTGTTATGATAAATCTGCGTTGTTTTTACAGTGGGCAGAATATTTGCAACACTTAGGTTAAGAGGTGTATTTCCATTGTTATAAACATTCACATAATAGTACCCTGTGTAGGCTGTACTGCTAATGGTTGCAGAAGGATTGGATGGAATTACCGCCGGTAATGTATACGTTGCTGCGGGATAAGTAATGATGTTTATATTATTGATACTGCAATTTGTTCCCTGCAAAATAACGTTTGATGTAATGGTTGTTCCCGGAGGAGTATTACAGGGAAGCTTGATGGTGTAATAGTATTCATAATAACCGCCGGGATTAAAGTTAACCGTATTGGTAGGAGTGAATGTGCTTCCAATTAATGCACCATTTGTTACGCTCACCAAAGTACCTATGGAAGGTGTAATGGTAAACTTGGGGTTGGTGATGGTGAAACAGTTGCCGTTTTGTACGGTTAGTTTAAAGGTTACTTCATAAGAACTCTGTATAAAACTGAAAAAACTATGCGTACCATTCCATGTGTTTAATACTTTACCAATAATTGCAGCCGATGGTGCTGTTGCAGTTAACGAATTGGCTGGTGCTGCAATTGTTCCGGTAATGGACGAATTAATATTTTGCCCAAAACAGGTTGAAGGACAGAGATAAGAAAAGCACAACATGATTACCCCTGTTTGATTGTTACCGGCTACAGCAGGAAAGGTATAGGTGACGGTAGTGTTGCTACCCACTGTGTTTGAAGTGGAAATTGTTGGAAAAGCCGGACTTCCGCAGAAGCTGACCTTGCTGTTATCATAACTTACCGATATAACAACGTTGCCGGTAATATTGCTGTAGTTATAATTTGCATATACCCAAAACTGTGTTCCCGAAGTATAGGGCATTGTTCCCTGTGGCGTTAAGGTTAATCCTACCTGCTGGGCATTAGCAGTAAATGCAAACAGCATTACTGTAAGTGCAAGAATGATTTTATTTATACTTGATTTCATGATTTTAATTTTTATGATTTTACAATTGATGTGGAGTAGTTATTTTCCTCTTTTAATTTCATAACACCTGATTACTTCACATGCATGACAGCAAAAATCATAGAAGGTATATCGCACACATATTTTAATCACATCACCGCAACAACTGAGGCTGTTCATTTCAGGAACAGCAATGGGCAATATAAATTTTGGTAATTGTGGTTGCGGATCGGGATTGCCCGGACCACCGATGATGACCATTTTTTCTCCAAAGGTTGCGCCTTGTGTTTGCTTTGGAGTAGTAACCGTTTTTTTCGGATCTGTTTTTCCATTATCACCATGACCAACGCCACCGCCTTCGTCATGCGGCTGACCATTACATTCTTTCATTACTGTGCTTGTCCAGGTAATCAGTCTGCTGTAATCCGGTTTGTTTAAAACAGGACCACTGTAGCCCGGAATTGCAGAAGCAGGTAAAGTAAAGTTGCCATAGTATTTACTGTCGTACACACACTTGGCGCAATTGGTATCACCTGTTTGCTGAATATTGAAATAAATAATTTCAGCAGTTACTTTTTTAATATTGTTCGGGTTGATGCCTGTAACCATGCCGGTTAAATTCACCTGCATCGGGTTACCATTCTTTGGTAATACCAAAGTGTCTTTTTGAATGACCAACTGCATATCTCTGCACGGATCGCATGGGCACTTCAAGGTATCTGCTTCCACTTCTGTTTCAGTTATTGCATTATCCAATGCATCTTCTGCAGCTACATAGAAGCGGATGATTTTTGCCGTATCTGCACAATTAAGCTGCCCGGTAAATGTAACTGAAGCATTGCCTGCAATTGTTGCAGGTAAGCCAGGTGTAAGTGGCGAAGGAAGAATGTTAGCAGTTACTCCGTTTATTTTATCAACTTTCAGTTGAGTAATCTTAACAGTGTTGAGTAAATTATTTTTGATGATGATAGTAAAATTCTGTTTACCATTTACACAACAGCTGATATCGAGGCTATCAATTTGAATATCGATATCATTACTCATCTTAAAAGAATATGGATCACTTGTGCCGTTATTTGTTCCTACTGGTTTCCCATCACGGCTCAATGCCTGAACGGTCCAAATGAAATCACATAAATAAGGAGGTTTGCAAGGGCCGGTTAATAAACCTGTAACTGCAGCTTGTGTAATATTATCTACATCTTTGGTTACAATTGGCTGATTTGATCTCATGGCCTGTACACCATTTTGCCCCTGCATCAATTGCCAAACCTTTAGGCGATAGATTATTGGATCTTTTGGTTTAGGAACAACAGGAGTCCAACGAAAAGTAAGAAGCCCCTTCAATTGTTGTAAGGTGAATTTCTTTCCATTCTCCGGATTGATTGAGGTTGGCGGAGCATAATCTGTTTTTTGTGATTCTACTTTAAACTCTTTACAAACCTCACGGCTCATTTCTTTTCGTTCACTGCTGAAGAATTGTGCACAAATAGTATAACTTCCTTCTTTCAGTTCTTTACAATTGCCCAGCATGCCAATCAACTCAGCTGCATTAAACGTTCTTACATCAAACGGATCAATCGGCTTTGCAGTTGAAAGATTGTTGCCGCAAACAACAGCACCACCACTCCGGATCTGTAATACCAGCGTTGGTTTCATATCTCTCGACTGTGGGGATTTTTGTGCTGATAATAGTAAAGCACCCGGAGTTGTAATCCACTCATCAATCTTAGCCGGTAACGTGTTCTTTACAGTAAAGTTGACAATGTTAATTTGATTAGGTTGGCTGAGAACAGTGCTGCAAAAAAACAGCAGAAAGGGAATAAGAAACTTGATTTTCTTCATGGCAGTTGGTTTTCGGTAAAAGGAAATAGGCGAATATGCTGATAACAATAAAGTGCATCGGTGCTTTATTGTGCGTAGTATAACGATGATTTAAGCTAATTATTGGCAAATAACAGTAAACTTCTGTATCAGAATGTGGGGCATAGGACAGGAAGAAAGATATTGCTATACGCAAGTATCCGGGCATGTGGTTGAGTTAAGGTATGCGAAAAGTACAATTTACTTTCAGCTATTGCAACAAAAAGCCCCTTTTATTAAAAGGGGCTTTTTAAAACCAGCTAAAACTCTTTACTCAATTGGTTTATAATCTTTAAATAATTTCATGGGGGTTGCTTCTGCCTGTGTGCGGTAAGCTTTCCATTTACCATCAATAAACTCGTTAATTTTTTTTATGGATTCTTTTACTGCCGCTTCAGCATCAGTTACCAACCGTTCTGTTTGGGTAGTTGGTGCAGCAATCTTCCGCATGATTTCACCACTTGCATTTTGTAAAATGCTGCTTGTTGTAATATCGGCAAAACGGGTAATGCCCTGGCGGTCGGTTGCATTACGACCGAAAATGCTTTCTCTTATTTTTTTGATCTCTGCTTTAATGGCCGTTCCTGTTTTACGTAAACTGTCAGCTTCTTTTCCTTCCACACCACGTAATGAATTTTCAACTTTTGCAATGGCTTCTTCAGCTTCGGTTATGCGGTCAACTGCTTCAGTTAATTTATCACTGCTCATCTGCAAACGATCCACCATTTTCTTTTTTGCATCATATATTTCTTTCTTTGTTTCAATCCGTGGGTCTGCTTTTACAACTACCATGGTTGAATCAGCTTCCTTACCTAACGAAACAACAACTTTATACGTACCGGGAAAAACATCCATTCCACCAAAAGGTTCAGGAGCTCCGGGTCTTGGTTTTGGTGAACCGGGTCTGCGGTTGCCTTTTGTTTCAAAACCCCAGTAGATACGGTTGAAACCTGTATCAGCTTTTACCTTATAACTTCTGATCTGTTTGTTCTGCTCATCAAAAACTTTGAACCATGCGCTATCCATCTTTTGTTTGGATGTGTCTTTGCTGTCAGCAGGTTTTACAAAATATGAAAGCATCGCACCTCTTCTCCTGTTTTCACCTTCATACAAACCCCATGTACTCCATTCATAACCCGGAGCATTTTTTACAGATGCCTGGTAAGCAACAGGAGGTTCAAACATGGTTAGTTTTTTCGTTGGCACTGCGCCGTTAGCTGCTGCAAATGTTCTTAGCGGACGGATATCATCCATCACCCACAATGCACGGCCAAAAGTTGCAATCACCAAATCAGCTTCTCTTTCCTGAATCGCCAAATCGTAGGTTGATACAGATGGATAACCATTCGTCCATTGTGAAAATGTTTTCGCATTATCATAACTGATCCACAAACC
>JANOIQ010000196.1:0-29352 GCA_031407835.1 Chitinophagaceae bacterium | reverse complement strand
AACAGCTTACGGTAGTTTAAAAAATTACTGATGTGTAAAGGAGAAAGAAACGAAAACTCTTTCAGTTCAGTTTCTGTTGCAGCATTCAGATTCAATTTATCCCTTTTATAATGTTGCAGCGATTGGAGGTACGAATCATCTTCTGTTTCTGCATCATCCACTTCGGTGAGGTTTTCAATTTGCTGTTCAGCAGTTGGAATTTCCTGTGCAATGGAGGTTAAACCAGAAATAAGAAACAATATCAGCAATATCTTTCTCACTCGTTATTGTTTTCTTTCTCTTTAAAATCAAACAGCAGCATAAGAGCAGGGGAAATTCCTAATTGCGGATGATAAGCTGTAGCCACATCAACTCTGAACTGTCCAAACTTTAATCCCACTCCCACAAATGGCTGTGTATTCACGGTATTGATACCTGCTCTTATTAACAACTGTTTTACTAATGTATATTGAAAGGCCGCATTCACACCAACATTCTTATTTTCTTCTTTGATCAGTTCTGCACTGATAAAGAATTTATCCGATGCTTCATACCCGATTCCTCCCCGATAGACTGATGCAATTTTTTCATTGGCTGCTTTGTTTAACACACCACCAACCGGATTGAATACACTGAAACCTGCATGTAACTTTTCACTTAAATGCATTAATACCCCTGCTTCAAAGTGAAATGTTGAGGTACTTAAATAAGCAGGTATCCGTAAGTTGTAGTAATTGAATTTCACACCCACATCAATCTTACTGCCTAATGAACGGGCATAGCCCAAACCAAGCTGTGTTTCATTATAATTGCTGTATCCAAAATAATCGGCCTGCAAACCAAATGTTCCGGAATTGGTTTGAAAAGCCGCAACAGCTGTGTATTGGCTCAAGGCATTCAGCAAAAATCTACGTTCACTGTAAATACCTGCTCCGCTTTGTTGTAAGTTGGATAATGCAGCCGGATTAATGATAAAGGAAAATTGATCTCCAGCATGTTTACTGTAGGCTACAAGTCCCGGATAACTGCTTATTAACGGTTGCCGTACTGTTTGTGCTCTTGCATTACAAACGCAAAGAATGACGAGAATAATCATGCATTTTTTCATGTGTTCATTATCATTGATTTTAGCCACATAGTATGCCCATAATCCTCTTCGTCTGGCAAGTGCTTGTTTATGGGCATTTCAAGCAGGCAGTTTATGATTCAGAAAAATAAGTGTTTGTTTTTGCTTCTGCAACGGATTAAATTTTTTTAGTCTCATCAACCAATGCTTCTGTACGTTATTTTTGCAGCATGCAACTACTCGACGGAAAACTGGCAGCCCTGGCCATTAAAGAAGATCTCAAAAAAAAGACAGCATTATTAAGAACAAGCGGAAAAAGGGTACCACATCTTGCCGCCATTTTGGTTGGCACGGATGGTGCCAGCGAAACCTATGTAGCTTCTAAAGCAAAGAACTGTGCTGAAATCGGTTTTGAATCAACCCTGAAACGTTTCCCCGCAACCATCAGTGAAGAAGAATTGCTGCGGGAAATTGACAGGCTGAATAATAATGACAATGTGGATGGAATTCTGGTTCAGCTTCCTTTACCAAAACATATCAGTGATGAAAAGGTGATTAATAAAATCAACCCTTCAAAAGATGTGGATGGTTTTCACCCGGTGAGTTTGGGAAAAATGGTGATTGGTGCACAAACATTTATACCTGCCACTCCTTATGGAATTTTATTATTGTTACAGCATTATAAAATTGAAACAAAAGGCAAACATGCTGTTGTTATTGGCCGCAGCAATATTGTTGGAACACCCATGAGTATTCTGCTCAGCCGGAAAGCTAATCCGGGCAACTGTACAGTTACTACCTGCCATTCTGCAACTACCAATCTCAAAGAAATCTGTTTACAGGGCGATATCATTGTTGCTGCACTGGGTCAGCCCGAATTCTTGACTGCCGATATGGTAAAAGAAGGTGCAGTGATCATTGATGTAGGTATAACAAGAGTTGCAGATACTTCCAAAAAAAGCGGCTTTGCACTAAAAGGCGATGTAAAGTTTGATGAAGTTGCTCCCAAAAGCAGCTATATCACTCCAGTACCCGGCGGTGTGGGATTAATGACCATTGCCGGATTATTGATGAATACATATAATGCTTATCAGCAGAAGAATTCCTGAGCATCCATTTACCTTTGCAAAGAATGATTGAACAATTGATTGATATAACCCAACAGGTATTGCCTGTAATGGAATCTTTTTATACCCTGCAGGGAGAAGGATTTCATCAGGGCAAAGCTGCCTATTTCATCCGCCTCGCCGGATGTGATGTTGGTTGTGTTTGGTGCGATGTGAAAGACAGCTGGGATGCGGAGAAGCATCCAAGATTTAGTATTGCTGAAATTATAGCGAAGTTAAAAGCAGAAATAGGAATTGGGAATTGGGAATTGGGTAGAAACCTTCAACCTTTAACCTTTAACCTTAAACCGATTGTTGTTATCACGGGCGGCGAACCATTAATGCATAATCTTACTCAGCTCACCAACGCATTACATGCAGCAGGTTTTCAAACCAATATTGAAACATCAGGATCAAGCCCCTTGAGTGGTGAATGGGATTGGATCTGTTTATCACCCAAAAAATTTAAAGCACCATTGCCTGAGGTTGTTCCACATGCACATGAACTGAAAGTGGTGATTTTTAATAAAAACGATTTTGACTGGGCCGAAAAATATGCAGCAGTTGTTTCACCGCAATGCAAACTCTTTCTGCAACCCGAATGGGATAAAGCTGCACAGGTAACACCACTCATCATCGAATACATCAAAGCAAACCCGCAATGGGAATTGAGCTTGCAGATTCACAAATACATCAACGTTCCTTAATAACCGGCTGTTTTCAAAACAGATATGCCATACCCCAGAGGTAAGGCATGTCTTAACAACATCGGCCTTCTTTTTTCGTTATATTGAAGATCAAATTCAATACATTGAAAAGATTCTTTACAATTTTAAGTTTACTTGTCTCCCTTTCACTTTCAGCCCAATGGTATGATCCCTCAAAAGTGGAGATCAAGCTGGGTTATAAATATGGCGAAGCGTTGAATGAAGCGAAAATCAGGAACTATACAAAAGCCCTGCAATTACTCGATGAATGTATTGCAAAGGATCAAAAATTTGTTGATGCGTGGTTAAGCAAAGCAGGTGTTCTTTCCGAACAGAAAAAATACAGGCAATCGGTTGAAACCTATCGTAAAGCATCGAACCTCGATTCAGTTTATTTTAAAACATTTCTTCTTCCCTACTCTATTGCATTGGCAGGCAACGGTGAATTTAATGAAGCATTAATTGCTATCAATACTTTTTTACAAAAGCCAAATCTTAATGAACGTATACAAAAATCTGCTGCATACAGGAAACGCTGTTATGAATTTGCAGTAGATTATCAAACAAAATTTCCTGTTGGTAATTATGTGTTCACTCCACAGAATTTAGGCGACAGTATCAATACCAAACAGCTTGAATATTTTCCATCCATAGCCATTGATGCAAACTCGCTGGTATTTACCAGAAGAATTGGACAGGAAGATTTTTTTGTGAGTGAAAAAAGAAACGGTGTATGGAGTAAAGCCGAACCATTGCCCGGCAATTTAAATACTGAAGAAAACGAAGGTGCACAAACCATTTCACAGGATGGAAAGATGCTCATTTTTACTGGTTGCAATATGCAGGATGGCGAAGGAAGTTGCGATCTCTACTTTTCTTATCTCACCAAAAATGGCTGGGGCGAACGCATCAACATGGGACGAATCATCAATACAGAATATTGGGAAAGTCAGCCAAGTTTATCGCCTGATAAAAGAGCTTTGTATTTTGCAGCCCGTGATCCATCTGGTTTAGGAGGAAGTGATTTGTTTGTGAGTTATCTCCAGCCGAACGGAACATGGGGAACGCCACAAAATATGGGGCTGGGCATTAACACAACTGCTGATGAAAGTTGTCCTTTTATTCATGCTGATAATCAAACATTGTATTTTACATCCAAAGGTCATCCCGGTTATGGAGATGCTGATTTATATTTTGTAAAGAAGCAGGCTGATGGAAGCTGGAGCAAACCACAGAACTTAGGTTACCCGGTAAATACAATTGATGAAGAAAGTTCACTGATGATTTCAAGCGACGGTAAAACAGGATTCTATGCCGGTGATGGTGCTGACAGTCGTGGCGGTTTGGATATTTACAGCTTTGAGCTACCGGTGCAGGACAGGCCAAATAAAACATTATGGGTTAAAGGAAATGTGTTTGATGAGAAAACAAAACTGGGTTTGCCATCTGCTGTTGAGCTCATTAATTTAGCAACTGCACAAACCATCAGCAAAGTACAAACTGATGAGGATGGAAATTATCTCATTACACTTCCTGTTGGGAATGACTACGCCTTCAATGTAAACCGGAAAGGATACTTATTTTATTCCGGCAACTTTTCGCTGAAACAGCATTCAGTTGATACAACCTATACCATCAACATTCCATTAATCCCGATTGAAGTAAATGCAAGTATTGTACTGAAGAATATTTTCTTTGACAGCAAACAATCGGAACTGAAACCTGAATCAATGATTGAACTGGACAAAGTAATTCAGCTCCTGAAAGATAACCCTACCATTAAAATTGAAATTGGCGGGTACACAGATAATGTAGGCAAACCAGCCGACAATCTTATTTTATCAAACAGTCGTGCAAAATCGGTTATCAATTATTTTCTGTACAAAGGTATTCCTGCCGGTCGCTTAACTTCAAAAGGCTTTGGTGAAACCAATCCAATTGATGATAATAAAACTGAAGAAGGACGGGCAAAAAACAGGCGAACAGAGTTGAAGGTTTTGAGTAAATAATCCTGTTTAAATGTTTAACTTTATGCAAAGCAGTTAAGTATGAAACTTACAATAGTTGTGAGAAAAGGGGAAGAATTTTACATTGCCTCCATCAAAGAAATACCTTCCGTTTTGTCGCAGGGCGAAACAATACAGGAAGCAAAAGAAAATGTATTAGATGCATTACAGCTTTACCTGAACGACATGCAGGATGAAAATAAATTTGAAAATACTGTTCTGGAAGAAGACCTAAAGATTGGATAATGTCAGTCAAAAGAAATGAATTCCTCCAGCATCTTGCCTTTCACAACTGCTACCTGCACAGGCATGGCAGTAAGCACGACATTTATCAAAATAAGATTACAAATAAAAAAACTACTATTCCACGTCATCCGAAAGTTGACAGGTATTTGTGCGATGCTATATGCAAACAATTAGGTATTCCAAAGTTTCAATAGTTCACAATTCATGAACACCGACCTTTTATACCAGCTCGCCTTAACACAGGTGCCGAACATCGGCCATGTGCATGCAAAAATTCTTGCTGAAAATTTTGATTCAGCTGAACAAATCTTCAAAGCAAAAAAAGCAACACTTGAAAGAATTGAAGGCATTGGTGAAGTAAGAGCCAGCAGTATTAAACGCTTTGCTGCTTTTACTGAACAGGAAGAAGAACTGAAGTTTATTGAAAAATACAAGATCACACCACTCTTTCTTTCTGATAAAGATTATCCCAAACGTTTACTGCATTGCTACGATCCTCCCACCCTTTTATTTTACAGGGGAACTGCCAATCTCAATACATCAAAAGTTATTTCTGTTATCGGTACAAGAAGCAATACTGAGTATGGAAAGTTGATGGTTGAAAAAATATTAGAAGAACTTTCACCTCATCAGCCATTAGTTGTAAGCGGGCTTGCCTATGGTATAGACGCTCTTGCACACAAGTATTGTGTAAAACACAATCTTCCAACAGTTGCTGTACTTGCACATGGATTAGATAAAATTTATCCTTCACAACATACAGCATTAGCAAAAGAAATGATCATCAATGGTGGTGGTATCTTAACAGAATTCAGAAAAGAAATCAAACCCGACAGGCATAATTTTCCTGAACGCAACCGGATTGTTGCAGGTATGTGCGATGCTACAATCGTTGTAGAAACCGGAATAAAAGGCGGAAGCATGATCACTGCTAATCTTGCCAATAATTATAACCGTGATGTGTTTGCAGTGCCCGGCAAAACAACTGATTCAAAAAGTGAAGGCTGTAATTATTTAATACAAAGCAACAAAGCAGTGCTCATCCGTAATGGTGAAGATATTATTGAACAGATGGGCTGGCAGCCAAAACAAAAAGACAGCAAAGCGAAACAAAAACAACTGTTCATTCAGTTAAATGAGGAAGAAAAAATAATAGTTGAACTGTTACAGGAAAAAGATTCTGTTTCGATTGATGAAATCAATCTCACCTGTACACTCAACAGCAGTTCTATTGCCGCTGCATTACTTACACTGGAATTACAGGGAGTTGTACAGAGTTTGCCGGGGAAAATGTATAGCCTTTCATAAGATTCTTAAGAACAACTATCTTTACAACTTAACGCAACTAAATGAACAGCTATTTTAATTTTATTGACATGCTTGCCCTTGACCAAAAAATAAATAGCGGCAAATTCCCGTTTTCTCAACATCTTTTTTGGGATGCCTCCTTAGAAACAATTGACTTGCAGAAACATAAAAACTTTGTAATTGAACGTGTACTAACAAGAGGTTTTTTAGATGATTTCTACATGCTTCAAAAAATATACTCATCGAATGACGTAAAAGACCTTTTAAGAAAAAGTAAGGTGTTAGATGCAAAAACCAGAAATTTTTGCAGTACTTATTTTAATATTCCTGTAACAGAAATATATGCTCCATCTTACTACAGTTGAAGAAGCAACGTATAAGCTCCTGCAGCAACTCTTTGAAATTAGGTTTATTCGGGATCATTTTGCTTTAGCGGGGGGTACATCATTAGCATTACAAATTGGGCATAGAAGATCAATTGATCTTGACTTATTTTCACCCGCTGAATTTAATGTAAAAGAATTGGAAATTATTTTAGCAAGCGCCCCAAACCTGCAGTTTGAGTATGTGGGCAGTAACAGCAGAATGCTATTTTGCTACATCAATCATATTAAATGCGACTTTATAAATGAGCCTGCTCCTTTAATTGAACCTTTCGAAAATAACAATGGCATTTTGTATTACTCCATAAAAGATATTGCCGCTATGAAAATGCACACGGTATGCGGCAGAGGAAAGAAAAAAGATTTTTTTGATATTTACTCATTATTGCAATTGCAAAACTGGCAAACCATGTTAACCTGGTTTGAAAAAAAATACAGCACTAACCAGTTATATTTTTTATGGCGCAGTATTTCTTATTTTACAGATGCGGAAGATGATCCTGAAATTGAAGGCATTCCTCCATTTACCAAAAGTTGGTTGGAAATAAAGGAATTGATACTTAAAAACTGCATATAGGTTTTTAATTAAACATTAACTGCATTTAAACAGCAGTTCCATTGCCGCCGCATTATTTACGCTGGAATTACAGGGAGTTGTGCAGAGTTTACCAGGGAAAATGTATGGTCTTACATAGATATTTGGAGGATATATGGTCGCTCCCTTAACTTTGCACATGGCAATAAGAATTAACCCCTCACTCAGCAAAGCTGTTCTCAACAAATTTTTTGGCGAAGGTTATACGTTTGATGATGTTCTCCTTATGCCCGCTTATTCCCAGGTATTACCGAGGGAAACAAGCATTACCACTCTACTCACCAAATCAATTCAGCTCAATATTCCCATGCTCTCAGCAGCTATGGATACTGTAACCGAAGCGGGTTTGGCCATTGCATTGGCAAGAGAAGGCGGCATTGGTATTCTGCATAAGAATATGGGCATTGAAGAGCAGGCAGCACAGGTGCGAAAAGTAAAACGCAGTGAAAGCGGTTTGATCCTTGACCCCATCACTCTCCACATTGATGCAACGATTGGTGATGCATTGAAACTGATGAAAGAAAATAAGATTGGCGGTATTCCTATTGTTGATCTGAAAAATAAACTGGTTGGCATTCTCACCAACCGTGACCTCCGTTTTGAAACAAACAACAAGCGCAAAGTGAGTGAAGTAATGACCTCAACTAACCTCATCATTGCACCGGAAGGAACTGATCTTAAAAAAGCACAAACGATTTTAAGTCATCATAAAATTGAAAAACTTCCTGTTGTAAAAAAAGACGGAACCTTAATCGGCTTAATTACTTACCGTGATATTCTGCAGGTGCAAAGTCATCCAAGTGCAGTGAAAGATGTATTCGGACGATTACTGGTTGGTGCCGCCTTGGGCATTACTGCCGATATGCTCGACAGGGCAGCAGCATTACAGCATGTAGGTGTTGATGTAGTAAGTCTTGACAGTGCACATGGCCACAGTAAAGGAGTGATTGATTCATTGAAAACATTGAAAAAGAATTTCAAAAAATTACAGGTTATTGCAGGTAATGCAGGAACTGCTGCCGGAGCAAAAGCATTGGCAGATGCAGGAGCAGATGCAGTAAAGATTGGTATTGGTCCGGGATCGATTTGTACAACACGTATAGTAGCTGGTACAGGCGTACCTCAACTCACCGCTATTATGGAAGCAGCACATGCCATGAAAACAAAAGGCATTCCTGTTATTGCAGATGGTGGTATCCGTTATACAGGCGATTTGGTAAAAGCATTGGCAGCAGGTGCATCAACTGTTATGATGGGAAGTGTATTTGCAGGAACAGAAGAAAGCCCTGGTGAAACAATTATTTACGAAGGAAGAAAATTCAAACAATACCGTGGCATGGGTTCAATCGGAGCCATGCAACAGGGAAGCGGCGACCGTTACTTCCAGGATGTGGAAGATGGAATTAAAAAATTAGTACCGGAAGGAATTGAAGGCCGTGTACCATTCAAAGGAAATGTGAGTGAAATTGTACATCAATATACTGGTGGACTACGTGCAGGTATGGGTTATGTTGGTGCAAAAAACATCAAAGATTTACAGGGAGCACAGTTTATAAAGATCACCAATGCAGGTATGAAAGAAAGCCATGCACATGATGTGATTATTACAAAAGAAAGCCCGAACTATTCAAGATAATGAATGAGATGCTGCGTAATCGGTACTGAGCGTAGTCGAAGTACCGAATGTCTTACTATCGAGCGGAGTCGAGATACTAAGACGGGCCGATTCAAAAAAACAGTCAGAATCTTTTAACATAGAGAATGCCGGAAATATCAGTCCGGCATTCTTATTTTTACAAAAACCATTTACTTGAACAAGTTTCAGCCATTCCTGCTTTCCATCTTATCCGGTTTATTATTATTCATTGCATGGCCAATGACCAATATTACCGTTGCCATCTTTATTGCGTTCATTCCTTTATTCATATTAGAACGGCTCAACTTATCAGGTCTTAAATTTTTCGGTCTCGTTTATTTATCGTTATTTATCTGGAACATAACTACTACCTGGTGGATCTGGAATGCATCTGCTGTTGGTGCCTGGTTGGCAATTTTTGTAAACAGCTTGCTCATGTGTATTCCCTGGATGGGTTTTCGTTTCATGAACAAACGTTTTGGTACACTCATCGGTTATTCTTCTTTTATCATTTTCTGGTTAGCATTTGAATATCTCCATTTACAGGATTGGGGATTAAGCTGGCCCTGGTTAACATTGGGAAATGTATTTGCCGGAAAAACAGATTGGGTGCAGTGGTATGAATACACCGGAACAAGTGGTGGAAGTTTATGGATTTTGCTGGTGAATGTGTTACTGTTCAAAACTTTTCTTGATGTTCGCAGTACAGTGTATGATGTACGAAAGTGGAAAACGGTTGCTGTAGTTGCCGTATTATTTATACCATTCGCCATCTCGTTACTCATTAAAAATAATCAGAGTGACATACATCGTCCATCTGACATCGTTCATCGTTCATCCAACATTGTCGTTATTCAACCCAACATTGATCCTTACGAAAAACTGACAACAGGAACATTTGAAATGCAACTGCAGAAACTGCTCCGCTTAAGTGAATCAAAGATCGACAGCAACACCACTTTACTTGTATGGCCCGAAACGGCTTTGTATATAGCCAATGGTTTTGATGAGACCTTGATGAAACGAAATTTCTTTCTTGTTCCCCTATTTGATTTTTTACGCAGGCATCCCAAGCTAAATTTATTTACAGGTATTGAAAGCTATCGCCTCTTTGATAAAAAGGTTTCGCCTTATGCAAGACCGATTGAAGGTATGGGTGCTTTTTACGAAGTGTACAACGGCAGTGTTTTGCTCGACAGCAGCGGTGCCCTCAGCTTCTATCATAAATCTATGCTGGTACCCGGGGTGGAAACTTTACCACGCTTCTTACTGTTCCTCGGGCCTGTGTTTGAAAAATTAGGCGGCACTGCCGGTGGTTATGCCAGGCAGAACGACAGGACTCCTGTAAAAACAAAAAACGGCTATATTATAGCGCCTGCAATCTGTTACGAAAGTATTTATGGTGAATACATGAGTAAGTTTATTGACAGTGGTGCCAACATGATTGCAGTAATTACCAATGATGGATGGTGGGGCAATACGCCCGGTTACAAGCATCACATGCTCTATGCAAAACTCCGTGCCATTGAAACAAGAAAATGGGTGTTACGCAGTGCCAACACCGGCATCAGTTGCTTTATTGATCCAAAAGGAAATGTATATCAATCACAACCCTGGTGGACAGAAGCTGCTATTAAAATGAATGTACCCATTGATGATAAAAAAACATTCTATGTTCTGTACGGCGATCTCATCAGCAAACTGGCACTCATTCTTTCTGCATTGATGATATTACTTGGGCTGTATAATAAGTTTGTGCAAGAAACTGATAAGCAGTAGTTGTTGCCGGAAAGACGGGAAGGAAGAAAGAAAACGTTAATCGCATTTTAATTCTTCCCTTCTTCCCGCCTTTCCGGCTCACTCCTGCAATCTCAGAAACCAAATCCTCTTTCAAACATTTATTGTGCTGCTTCAAACAATAACTGCCATCCTTATTATCCACAAGCGAATAGATGCAGTTTCTTTTATGTAACTTACTGAAATGCAAAAGGACCTTATAACAGGAAACAGCACACTCTCCTATGCAGTTTATGGGAAAGGTGCATCCATTGTATTGATTCACGGCTTTGGTGAAGACAGCCGCATCTGGCATCAGCAGGTTGACTACTTACAAAATAACTATCAACTTATTGTTCCTGATTTGCGTGGAAGCGGCAATTCTACATTGAATGAAACACCGGTGAGTATGGAGTCAATGGCAGAAGATATCCGTTTGATACTTGATGAAGAAAAGATCAGCAGTTGCATTATGCTCGGTCATTCCATGGGCGGTTACATTACATTGGCCTTTGCAGAAAACTATCCTTTGTACTTAAAAGCATTTGGGTTAATTCATTCAAGCGCCTATGCAGACAGTGATGAAAAAAAAGAAGCCCGGATCAAATCCATTGCATTCATCAGGGAACACAGCGCCTTTGAATTTATGAAAACAACGATTCCGAATCTGTTTGCAGCAGGTTTCAATCAACTGCAAAAAAACAAAGTGGATGAGCTGGTGGAACAAAGCAAACAATTCAGCAGTGAAGCAGTGATTGGTTATTATGAAGCCATGATTGCAAGACCCGACCGCACAATTGTTTTATACAATACAACTGTTCCCGTATTGTTTTTCATTGGCGAAGAAGATAAAGCAGTAAACCCCGGCGATGCAATCAAACAATCTGCACTCCCTGCCATTTGTAAAGTAAAATTAGTAAGCGGCATTGCACATATGGGAATGCTGGAAGCAACAGAAGAACTCAATAAAGCCATTGGTGAATTTATAAACACTGTACAGCAGCTTGCATATCTTTCAGATCCCGTTTCAGCACAATAAGAGAAGCAGGCTAATGCAACAAGTCTTAAACAACCCCTTCTTTTGTCATTTTTACACCTTGCACAATTCAATGATTACTGTATTTTAGTAACTGAATCTGCAACATGGCAAAATCAATCAAACTTACAGACAACGAACAAGTAACGGAGCATATCAAAAGGCTGGAACCTGCATTTAGCAAAATCATTCAGGCCATCAGGCAGATTATATTAAAAAGTGATAAAGAAGTTGGGGAACACATCAAATGGAATAACCCCAGTTTTTATTATACAGGTGAAATGAAACCATTTGACCCGAAAGAATATAAACGGGACATTATTGTGATGAACCTGCATAAAGGAAGAATCATGCTTGTTTTCCCTAGCGGAGAGAAAATAAAGGATCCATCAGGATTGCTTGAAGGTGACTATAAAGATGGGCGAAGGACAATGATTTTTACCGACATGAAAGATGTGAAAGCCAAAGAAAAAGCTTTACAGAATCTGGTGAAAGAATGGCTGAAAACTGTTGAGAAATAACAATGAACTGAACGTATTTAATACTTTTCAATCAACGGCAATATCATAATTATAAATCATACACATTTAAACTTTACATTATGACAAGAGTAAGTACATACCTCAATTTTCCACGTAATACGGAAGAAGCATTCAAATTTTATCAATCAGTATTTGGGGGAGAATTCGCCAGGGGCGGTATTGCACGTTTCCATGATATTCCGGCATCAGACGATGCTCCACCCATTGCTGAAAGCGATAAAGATTTGGTGATGCATATTGAATTACCCATTGTTGGCGGTCATGTTTTGATGGGAACAGATGCACCTGAATCAATGGGTTTTACAGTCAATAAAGGCAACAACGTACATATCAATATTGAACCCGATACAAAAGAAGAAACAATAAAATTGTTTGATGCATTATCTGCCGGAGGAAACGTTACTATGCCACTGCAGGATATGTTCTGGGGTGCTTACTTTGGAAGCTGCATTGACAAATTTGGAATACAATGGATGTTTAGCTATAAATAAAGCAGGTAAGCTGTTGCATTACTCAACGCTGAAATAATATATCTTCATACCGGGGTATGGTTTACCAACCCGGTTTTTTATTGCATTACAGGTAACACTTAAAGATGAACGCTGAATATGAATGCACATGATCACCTGAATTTAGTAAAACGGATTAAAGCCATTGCAGATACCGGCTTACTTTATAGTACAACCGAATATGACAAAGAACGCTATACTGAATTACAGGAAATCAGTTTTCAGCTTTTGCAGGAAATAAGCGGTCAACCAATTGAATTGCTGAAAGAAATTTTTCCTGCAGCCAAAGATTATCCTACTGCGAAGGTTGATATCCGGGCATTTATTCTCTCTCCCGATCATAAAGTGTTATTGGTGAAAGAAGTATCAGATGGCAACTGGTCGTTACCTGGAGGCTGGGCCGATATTGGATTCAGTGCAAAAGAAGTGGCCGTTAAAGAATGTAAAGAAGAAACTGGTCTTGATGTTATTCCAAAAAGACTGCTGGCTGTATTTGACAAGAAATTCCATGCTCATCCACCCGAACCTTTCTATGTATACAAAATGGTGATTCAGTGTGAAGCTGTTTCGTTTGAAAGTAACAGTGGTTTTGATATTGCTGATGTTCAGTATTTCAGCATCCATGAACTTCCTGAATTATCGGAGTTCAGAATTTTAAAAAGTCAGATTGAATTACTTTACCAGATTGCATTAACTCCCGGCAATGATGTTTATCTTGATTGAAAAATAAACTGGTAACAACAAGTCAACAGAAATAATATATTTACCTAAACGTTTCAACTTATGAAGATCGGCGAAAAAATAAAAAAGATCTTCAAGGTAATGGGCCCCGGATTAATTACAGGAGCCAGTGATGATGATCCATCGGGTATTGCAACTTATTCGCAGGCAGGTGCAAAGTTTGGGTCACAGCTTCTATGGACTGCCATCGCTACTTATCCGCTCATGGTTGCCATACAGGAAATGTGTGCAAAGATTGGATTGGTTACAAAGCATGGTTTAACAGGAGTTATCAAACAGTATTATCCCAAATACATTTTATACTTAATTCTCCTTGTCAGTTTCCCATCAATTACATTAAATATTGGTGCTGATATTGCAGGGATGGGTGCAGTGGGTACTTTATTGTTTCCAAAAATTCCATCGCATATTTTTTCGGTTGTCTTTACCATTCTGCTAATGGCTGCAACAATCTTCTGGACTTATAAACGGATTGCTTTTATTTTAAAATTTCTTTGCATTACTTTATTCTGCTATTTAGTGATTCCGTTTATTGCTGATACAAACTGGACAGAAGCTTTAAGAAGCACCTTCTTTGTTTCTTTTCAAATTTCATCCGATTACTTCATGGCTTTGGTAGGAATACTCGGCACCACCATCTCACCTTATTTGTTTTTCTGGCAGGCATCCATGGAAGTAGAAGAAGAAAATCAAAACCATTTGATGGTAGATAAAACAATCATCGGTAACATGAAGATTGATGTTCGCCTTGGTTTACTGCTCACCAATCTTGTGTTCTTTTTTATCATTCTTACAACCGGTACAGTATTGTTTAAGGCAGGTATACATGAAATTGATACAGTAGAGCAGGCTGCACAGGCGTTAAAACCATTGGCAGGAAATGGAGCTTATCTTCTGTTTGCAATTGGTGTAATTGGCACAGGTGCATTGGCCATTCCTGTATTGGCAGGATCATTGAGTTACATGATGGCAGAAATTTTTGACTGGAAAGAAGGATTGGATAAAAAATTCTACGAAGCCAAAGGTTTTTATATCACCCTCATTGTATCCATGATCATCGGGCTGCTGATTAATTTCCTCGGCATCAGCCCTATTAAAATGCTGTTCTTTACGGCCGGTTTATACGGATTGATTGCGCCGGTTTTAATTGCGCTGATATTGCATATCAGTAATAACAAAAAGATCATGGGCGAATATACGAATGGCCGTTGGGCTAATATCCTTGGCATTGCCAGTTTTGGACTGATGTCGGCTGCCAGTATACTGTTGATCTGGTCGATGATGGCGGGCAAATAAGCAGAGTGCATAATTATCATCCATTTCAGTAAAAATTTCATCTGTCCAATGAAGTTTCTCAGTACTTTCATTCCATGAGTAAGATCATTTTTATTACCGGATCAACTTCCGGATTTGGAAAAGCCTGTGCAGAGTTATTTGCTTCCAACAATTGCAGTTTAATTCTCAATGGCAGAAGGAAAGAACGGCTGGAAGAACTGAAACATGAATTGGAAATCAGGTTTAAAGTAAATATTTACCTGCTTCCCTTTGATGTGCAGAATAAAAAAGATGTGTTTGATTCCATTGGTAAATTACCGGCCGAATGGCAGAATATTGATGTGCTTATTAACAATGCCGGTCTTGCATTAGGTCGTGACTTTTTTGATGAAGCAGATATGGACGACTGGGAAATTATGCTTAATACAAATGTGAAGGGGCTGTTGTATGTAAGCCGTGCTGTATTGCCATATATGATTCAGCATAAGAAAGGTCATATCATTAATATCGGTTCAACCGCAGCTAAAGAAGTATATGAAAAAGGCAATGTGTATTGTGCAGGTAAAGCAGCTGTTGACAGTATTACAAAAGCAATGAGGGTTGACCTGCTTCAACATAAAATAAAAGTAACTGCCATTCATCCCGGTGCAGCGGAAACAGAATTTTCTTCCATCCGGTTTAAAGGAGATGAACAAAAAGCAGCTGCCGTTTATGAAGGATACAAAGCACTGAGCGCAAAAGATGTAGCGGATGTAATTTATTATACAACCACTCTCCCTCCGCATGTTTGTATTAACGACCTGGTACTTACATGTACAGCCCAGGCCAATTCTTATTACACTTACAAAGGATAAAACTTGCAATTGGGTCGCTTTCTTGCTATCTTGATTTGGTAAAAACCACATATTTAACCATAAGAGTTCCTACGTAGTAATAAAACATAGCCATGAAAAGCTTACATTATCATATTAAAAACGGTATCTTGTCTTTGAAAACGTATCCAAATCCTCTGATAGCCAGCAGAAAAATTAATAATCCGCCCAAAATGAAGAACTTATTTTTCATCATTGCCCTTACTCTGGGCGTTTATACTTTACAGGCGCAGGATGTTATCCGTCAGCGCAGTTGCGGCAACCAATCAATTACAGCACAGGTAGACAGTTTAAAGAAAACATTTGAACAAAGCGGTTTTGTAGTACTGAAAGAAGCCAGCATGAGCATGGAAAGCGAATTTGAAATGCCCGTGATTGTTCCTCTTACACAAGGCGCATGGTACCAGATTGTTTTTATTGGCGACCCAAGCAGTAAACTGCACGAAGTAAGAATGTATGACTATGATGAAAAACAGGTGTATTACAAAAAATTATATGGTTATTCAGAAGGTAATATTATCAGCTACGGCTATATGCCTAAAGTATCTGAATGGCATATGATCAAACCGGTTCAGGTAAATAAAGGGAAGAAAGATTGCTGCGGTTATATTATGCTGCTGAAGAAAGTAAAAGGCAATAACGAAACAATGACTTCTAAATAAGATGTTTTGGTTTTATCAGGTGATGTAGATTCCCGGCGCAGTTTTGGCCGGGGATTTTTTTTATAAGTCAGGACGCTCAAAGCGGCCAGACTTCACCTAACATTTCTCCAGCGCCTGTTCAATATCTGCAATAATATCACTGATATGTTCTAAGCCTACTGATATCCTCACCAACCCATCCGTAATACCAACAGCTTTCTTTTCATCAACTGATAATTTTGAATGTGTTGTTGATGCAGGGTGAGATGCAATACTTCTGCTGTCGCCAAGATTATTTGTCATAGATAGCATTTCCAATGCGTTTAAAAATTTCCTTCCGCTTTCAATACCACCCTTTAATTCAAAGGTGACGATACCCCCGCCATTACTCATTTGTTTTACAGCAATTGCATGCTGAGGATGCGATGGAAGAAAGGGATACTTCACCCAATTGAGTTTTGGATTTGCTTCTAATTTCTTTGCCAGCTGTAATGCATTATCTGCATGTTTATCCATACGGATGAATAATGTTTCAAGGCTTTTCGTTAATACCCATGCATTGAACGGGCTTAAGGAAGGCCCTGTATTTCGAACAAATAAATAGAGATCATGAATCAATTCTTTCTTTCCTGCCACAACTCCACCCAACACTCTTCCCTGTCCATCAATAAACTTGGTGGCAGAATGCAATACAAGATCAGCACCAAACTTAATTGGTTGCTGCACGGCAGGAGTTGCAAAACAATTATCTAC
The DNA here is from genome assembly GCA_031407835.1 of Chitinophagaceae bacterium. GTDB lineage: Bacteria > Bacteroidota > Bacteroidia > Chitinophagales > Chitinophagaceae > Lacibacter. Next base: position 12,175 of record JANOIQ010000196.1, on the reverse strand, counting down.
AACAAATAAAATATTGTGCTTCTTACAAATAGCTGCCACATATTCCATGTCAATGATATCTAATCCCGGATTAGAAGGTGTTTCAACATAGAGCAATTTTGTATTTGGTTTGATGAGTGCTTCGATTGTTTCCGGCGCATTCATATCAAAGTAAGATGATTCAAATCCCCATTTGGGTAAATATTTTGTAAGGATGGTATGTGTTGAACCAAATACTGCCGAAGCAGAAATGATATGATCGCCTTTAGTGAGAAAAGTCATAAAGGTAGAAAACACTGCTGCCATTCCTGTACCGGTTGCAATACCATCTTCTGCTCCCTCTAATGCAACAATCTTGTTAATGAACTCGTCAACTGTTGGATTGGAAAAACGGGAGTAGATATTTACATCCAGGCTGTCATCAGCAAAAGCAGCCGCCATGTCTTCTGCAGAATCATACGTAAAACTGCTTGTCAAAAATAAGGGGGTGGAATGTTCCTTCTCGTTCGTCCGTTTTGTTTGTAAACGAATGGCATCTGTTTGCGGATGTCTCTTGCTCATTGCTTTCTGGTTGATCTGATTGTAAAGCTGCGAAGTTACAGGCTAAAGCCTTTTCAGGAATCAGAAAAAACATATTTTAAACATTCAGTTTATCCTTTTGCACTAAACTAACGGTAGTGAAACAGGTACTGCCGGTAAAAAATTCACTATTTCAGTGTAAGAAAAATCATAGTTGTTAAATTAAGGATCAATACAATTCCCGGTTTAAAAAACATATACAGGTTGTTTTATTGTTTTGATGCAGCATACAGTTCATACCAATCCTGGTGATCAAGATCAATATCAAATGCAGCAACAATATTCCTGATGCGCTGTTCGTTCGATGAACCAATTAATGGCAGTGCCCCAAGTTTCGTTAACCATGCTATTGCAATTGATTCAAAATGCACATTGTATTTTTTTGCCAATTCTTCCAGCTTATCCCTGACACGCAGGGGTGTTCTTTCTGAGCTTTCTGCAATTTGTCCTTCGGCGAGTGGTGATGTAGCCAAAGGACGTATATAACGTTGTTTGATATAATCGATCTGTCCGTTATCAAATGCAGTTGTATTCAGTAAGTTCAACTCAATGTGATTAGTTACAATGGGAACATGCAGGTATGAACTGAGCAACTGATGCTGGAAAACAGAAAAATTAACCACACCGATATTTTTTATTTTACCGGACTCTTTCAATTTTCGAAGAGTGATTGCCGTTTCTTCCAGATCAGAAAGCGGATCAAGTCCATTAAGCAGGAATACATCAATGTAATCCGTTTTCAATTTCTGTAAAGAGCTGTCGAGGCTTTTTACAATATGCTCACTTGAAGTATTATAATGTTTAACCCGGATATCAGGTCGTGAAGCATGCGGCAGATTGAATCCGCATTTGGTAAACAATACAATCTCCTCCCGTTTAACAGAAGAAGAACTGATTACTTTTCCAAACACTTCTTCAGCCTGGTATCCACCGTAAATATCTGCATGATCAAATGTGTTGATACCTAGTTCCAGGCAGAGGTTTACTGTCTTCTCAACTTTTGCAGCTGTCACTTCTTCCTCTCTCCACCGGTAAAAACCATAAATGGCTGGTGAAACTTTCGGGCCTGAATCGCTTAAATAAATCTTCTCCATAGTATTTATTTTTTCTTTCGTAAATCAAGATTATGAAAATAAAAAACTCTTGCAGTATGTATGCTCCTGTACTGATTGCCCGCAGCGAGCTGCTGATAAATATTCATATAGCCAAATTGCAGGTTATCATGTTTGTTTACATGATAGTGAAACCCTGCAAAGATCCTGTTCTGATCGTAGGTATTATAAACGATCTGTTTTCCGAAATTCACAAACACTTCATCAGATAACACAAATGAAAATGTGCCGGGTTGAAACGGTTTCTTACTCAAAGGAAACTGTGAAAGAATATTATACCTTATCCGGAAGTTGAAATTGTAGCCATCTGCCAGTTCATCATTATTTTTTATTTTCCTTCTGTATCGTTCTTCCAGCCTGATCCATTGCATCAGTCTCAGCTTTGGATATTTTGTATGCCATTGTAGCTGCTGCCATGGCCGGTGTTCCGGTTGCGAAATATTTTTATGCCCTTCAGCAGGAAAGTGGTTGATGAATGCATAAGCGGCCGTCAGCTTTACGTCATCATTTATATAATAAGTTAAACCAACACGCACAATTCCCTGTGAGAGGTTATTAAAATAATTTTGCTTTGTACGTAAATGCACATCTGCCCACATTCCCCATTTATCAGTGAACCGTGTTTGGTTGAAATAAGCCAACCACAATTGTCTTACATCTGAAGTTATTTTGGTTTGACTGACAGCTTTAAAACCTGACAGCAGAATGAGGAAAAAGAAAAATAGTATTCTTTTGTTGGTCATTGTTTTGTTTTTCTTTGACGCCGCAGTGGGGTCGTCCTGCCAAAGGCGGGATTGCAGACAAGCTTTATCTTGCCCCTCGGCCATACGGCTGTTTAAAAAATGCAGCACGAAGTTCCGATAAATATCGGAGCGGGACACCTGCTTACTTTTACGATTGCCTGCTATATGAAAACTCTTTTAAAAACCTTTTTTTATGATCGGTTATTAAAAAAGCATGCTACAAGACTTTACTATTTGAATCATCCTTCATTAAAGTGAATAGCGCAATGTTATACCATACGTTCTTTGATCTCCCAAAACAGCTCCATAATGCCCTGCATTACCGCCTGCCGGTAAAAGTTGCTCGTAATAGTTCTTATTAAAAATATTACGTCCCCAAATAAAGGCAGAAAAACCATTGCTGACAGCACGAAAACCGAGTCTTGCATTAACAAGAGTATAGCCATCAATGTTCAGAAATGCTGATGGAGAAGGGCTTGAAGAAAAAGATGAGCGATAAAAGCTTTCTAAAGCCAAAAAGAATTTTCCAGATTTACCCAAAAAAGCAGTTGGTGCAGTAAACTCACCACCTAATGACCCTGCCCACTTTGAGATACCCGGAAGCTGGCCACCTGAAATATCTTTGAATGCAACCTGAACATTATTTACTGTTGTACCGGTTTCTTCCAATGGTAATGGCGCATTGGTAAACCTCACATATTTAGCATCTGTATAGGCGCCTGCTCCAAAAAAAGTGAAATGCTGATTCAACTTTATATTAGCATCGAGTTCAATCCCTTTTACATTCACTTTTTCTGCATTTGCAATATAACCACGGTTAACACCTAACTCTGGTGATTGAACATTTGTTTGATAATTCTTTATGTCTGTGTTATAGAATGTAACATTTACTATAAAATTATCAGTTGGATTAGTCTTAATTCCAACCTCATAATGCTTCAGGCTTTCAGGTTTTATAACCGATAGGTTAACTGCAGCTTCATTATTAATTGTTGGCAAACCAGCCACATTTACACCTACGGGCTTAAAGCTTGTAGAATAAGTTGCATAGGCGTTTATATATTTATTGGCTCTGTATGCTGCGGTAAGCTGGTAAGTGAGATTATTCTCATCAGCATTTGCAACATAAGACTGACTGGTGTAAACTCCATTTTTAAATCCCTGCAGCGTTATCTTTTCGGCTTGTGTGCCGTTATACGCAGCTGTATCCAAACCACCTTTTGCTACCCGGTTGTAGATGACATCTTTCTTATCGTAGTTGTAACGGAGACCTGGTAATATGTGGAAACCTTTTGCAATTTCCCAATCGATATTTGTGAATACAGCTGCACTCTTCGATTTGATTGAAGCCTTCGTGTAGATGCCGTATCCTTCAAAAAGACCCGGCGTTTTCCAGAGACTGCTTGTTGAGCTTTGTGAAAAACGCCACTGTGCCGAACCAGATTCTTCGGTACCATTAATTTTAACTTCCTGATCAATATAAAACAGACCAACCACACCACTCAAATGAGAAGATAACTGACCTGCATAACGAACTTCCTGCGACCAATTCCTGTGCTTAGCAGGGTTCTGAGATTTTGCCAAAGCCTGTAAACCGGTAAAGTCTCTATCGTTGGAAGGATCCCAATCCCAATAGCGCCATGCGGTGGTTGAGGTAAGTGTACCGGCTCCTATTTTTTGTTCAATATTAAGCGATACACCTCCTAAATCGTTCCCCGAATTCCATGGAACATCATGATCTATTTTCCGGTCGAATGCATTCAAACTTGGCAATGTATAATTAAGATCGGCAATGATTGCATTAAACTGACGGTAAGCGGCACGCTTTGTTGTAACAACACCTGCTACAACCTGTGCATAGCCATCAGGGCGCTGACTGGAAAAATCTGCTGCCAGTATAATGGAAGTATTGACTGATGGTTTAAACAATAACTGACCACGAAAACCCAGATTATTAATATCATTCGTATGTTTTCCTGTGCGGACGTTTTCAATCAACCCGTTGCGTTGAGTGCCGGAGAAAGAGATACGTCCTGCTATTTTCTTACTCAAAGCACCGGTTATTGAAGTCTTAGCCTGTATATATCCATAGTTACCATAGCTCACCTCAAAATTGGCACCCGGATTAAAACTTGGTTTACGTGTAGTAATGTTAAAAGCACCAGAAGTGGTGTTTTTACCAAACAGTGTTCCCTGCGGGCCACGCAATACCTCAATCTGTTCGATGTCAATAAAATCAAGCGTTGCAGCTGCTGGCCTGGCAAAATATACACCATCCACATAGAAGCCTACACCAGGATCAAGGCCATCATTGGTTAGCCCGAATGGTGATCCCAGCCCACGGATATTGATACCGGTGTTACGTGGGTTTGACGTATAAAGCTGCACACTTGGTATTAGTTCTTTTAACCGGTTTACATTAAAAGCACCTGCATTTTCAACTTGAGAACCACCTATTACAGAAATTGCAATGGGAACATTCTGTGCTGTTTCTATCCTGCGCCTTGAAGTAATGACAACTTCAGACAACTGGTTGTTATCAACAAGAATAATATTTAAAACAGAATCTTTCAGTTGTGATACTTGCAATTCGCTGGGATAATAACCAACAGATGTAATCAAAAGTGTAAAAGGCAGTTTCTTCGGCGCAGGAATACTAAAGCGCCCCCTTGCATCTGCAATGGTTACAATTGCTGAACCTTTTACTTTTACGGATGCGGCTTCAACGGGTACGCCCTTTCCATCTTTAATAAACCCGGCTAAAGAGCCCTGACTATATGCTGTTTGAATAGTTACTGTCAGCAAAAAAAACAATTGAAGAGTCTTTCTCATTATAACTAAGTTTTAAAATAATAAATGGTTGAACTATTGTGAGTTTGCTGTAAAGCATGCTTCATGATAGTTGAATACTATATGGCAGAGAAACGGTTAACTACTTACATTAACAACATCGTATGTAAGTAACAAAAACCAAATAATTACCGGTATGAATATGCTGTCTTTTCATTTTATAATATGATGCAAACATAAAAGATTATTATAACCCTACAAAATTAGTAGACTTTTATTTTAAAAAAATTTACCAAATGGCTTTATAGAGTATTCGTATGCTCCAGGCAATTACAACCAACCCCAGGAAAATAAACGAAGCCTTCCGGGGCAATTTTCCTGCTAATCTCGCTGCAATTGGAGCAGCCAGCACGCCACCAATTACAAGAGCCAGCACAACCTGCCAGTTTTGAACACCGATTAAGGCAAAAAAAGTAAACGCACTTGCCAGTGTTACAAAAAACTCTGTAAGACTTACTGATCCTACAACATACTTTGGCGTTCTTCCTTTAGTGATTAAAGTAGAAGTAACAATAGGTCCCCAGCCACCACCTCCGAAAGAATCAAGAAAACCACCAGCACCAGCTAACCAGCCAAAGCGTTTGAATTTCTTTTTTTCATTCACGGCCCGGAATGCATTAATAAAGATTTTTATTCCAAGAATCATTGTATAAACAGCCATTGCCGGGCGGAGGAACTTTATATGCGTATCATCAAACCACACCAGCAGCAATGCTCCAAGCACTGCACCAATAACACCGGGTATCAGCAATGCTTTAAATAATTTTTTATTTACGTTTCCGAATTTATAATGACTGTAACCGGAAGCACCACTCGTAAACATTTCAGCCGTATGAATACCTGCACTAATGGCAGCGGGGCTTACCTGTGCTGTTTGCAACACAATAGAACTGGTTACACCATAACCCATACTGGTTGCGCCATCTACCATCTGAGCAAGAAAACCAGCCAGCACCATCCAGTGAAAATTCTTATCGAGTGTTTTGTACCAGGCAACTGTATCATCTGTCATTTGCTGAAGTGGCAAATATGATAATATAAAATGCCCGATCAGCATGGAAGCAAAAATGAGAAGAGAAAAAGTAGCAATCTTGCGCCAGCGTCTTGCACTGTCAGTAGTGTCCTTTTCCACTAACACTTTGGTAATGGAATTCAACTTCTTTACTTTCGCTTCAAAGTTTCCGTTCAACCTGTTCCTTACCTTTTGCAGATTATCAATTACTTCATCCAGTTCCCCGGGCAACACTTCATGTAAAACTTCTTTGATGCGCTTGGCAGCGGTTGGTGATTTTCCATTGGTAGAAATAGCAATCTTAAGACTGCCCTTCTGAACAATACTTCCAAGATAAAAATCACAGAGATCAGGAGTATCAGCTACGTTCACTAAAATTTTCCGTTGAGCGGCCATCTCCTTTATCCTTATATGCAGTTCCCTGTTATCTGTGGCAAGAATGATTAATTCTTTATTATCCAAATCAGACTCTTCAAATTCCTTTTGCACAATGACGCAGGAAGGATGCTTCCAAACAAGCCGTCTTACTTCTTCTTTTATTTCAGGAGCAACAATCGTAATTTTTGCTTCTGGTGAATTGGAAAGTAATGAATGCAGTTTTTCCAGCCCTACATTTCCGGCACCAACCAGCAATGTGTTCAGCTGTTCGAGTTTTAAGAAAACAGGATACAACTGATTTTTCTTTTTACTCTCAGTTTCTGCCTCGCTTAAATTCTGTTCAATTTGATTATCCATATCTCTGTTACTGTAATGAAAATGATTTTATAAATGTACAGGTAATAAAATGCTGATCAGAAACTGACAGCTTGCTCCATATATACCCTGCATTGAATTGAGCTGAATTACTGAAAACATAGATACCTGTTATACCTAAACGGTTCTGTTGAAAAGAAAGAGTTCCCCTGCTTAACTGTTCCATATACTCATCTGTCAATTGCAGTTTCCATTTCTCTGCAATGGTTTGAATAAGAGCTACCCTGTAACGAATCCGTAAGGCTGCATATGCATCCCTTGCTGACGTAGAAGCAAAGAACCGTTCATCAAATCGAAGCCTGTTAAGTAAACTTAATTTACCATTCAGCTTTTTTTCATTTATCACTTCCTGCCATACCCTGAATTCTGTTCCAAATTCATGATTGGCTTTTTCAAAACTCGTCCTGGTAAAAAAAAGAGCTGCCCCTGAAGCCACATTCCATTTTTCATTGATTATTTTTCTCACTCCTGATCTGACTGTAAACTGATAAGCTGCTCCTGATGCTGTTATAAAACGGTAACTGAAATCATTATGCAATTGCCATTTCTCTGAAATATGAACAGGGAACTGTACAGTATTCCACATTAATGCTACAGACTTCTGTGCAAAACTGAATGTAGCAGGGAAGATTAAACCGGCCGTAAAAAATAAAAATAGTTGCTCCTTCTTCATGCTCGCAAATAATAACATGTTTTTTTAATATCCCGATCCGTTAATCCATTCCCTTGCATTTCTTGCCGCATAGGAAATAATAATATCTGCTCCGCTTCTTGTTAACGCAGCCCATGTTTCAATATGAGCCGCTTCACGGTTTAATAAATCCTGTGCTGCTAAACTTTCAATTGCAGCATACTCGCCGCTTACATGATAAGCTGCAACAGGTTTCAGAGTTTGCTGTTTCAACTTTGCAATCACATCAGTATACAATGCAGCTGGTTTCACCATCAAAATATCTGCGCCTTCTTTTTCATCACGCAACGCACTTGCAATGGCATCATTGATATTGAAAGGCGACATCTGATAGGTTTTCCTGTTCTTTAATCCCCTGCTGTTGGGTGCTGAATGACAGGCATCACGAAAAGGACCATAAAACTGCGAACTGAACTTTGCTGCATAACTCATAATGCTTACTGTATCATATCCAAATGCATCCAGTGATGTTCTGATTGCTGCAATCCGTCCGTCCATCATATCACTGGGTGCGATACAATTGGCTCCGGCATTGGCTAACTGCACCGCATACTTTGCCAGCACTTCCACTGTTTTATTGTTGATGAGAGCTGAATGATCTTTATTGAGAATACCGCAATGCCCGTGTGTTGTATAACTGCAGAGACAAAGATCTGGGCTGAGCCACACTGCATCGCCGAAAGTTTTCTTTATTTTCTTTACCACAGAAGAAGCAAAACTGAAATCAAAATCAGTTTCAGTTTTCGTTGCAGGAACCGGAAATAATAAAAATTTACTGATTCCATTTTTAAGATCAGCTTCAATTGTATGTAATGCTGATTCAATTGTATCTACTTCAATGCCTGCCAAACCATTTATTTCTCTTGGTATAGACAATGATTCATCCACAAACAAAGGTTGAATGAATGCTTTGTGAGAAAGTCTTACAGAAGCTGTTAACTCTCTGATATGTTCATCAGCTCTCAGGCGGCGCTGAGTGGCCGGATAGAAGATCTTCTCCATTCTTCAAATGATTTAATGGTTGGAAATATAACAGGTTCAATTCCCTGCTGTTTCAATAATGCAGCAGTCTCTCCTCCTGCACAGGCATGTATTGCTGTTGTTTTACTGAATTGGCTATAAAACTGATACTGTGAAAAACTGCTCCAGAAGATAAAATCTGCTGCTGCTATTTTCTCAGCAATTGAGTTATTCTGTTCGTCCAGTAATTTATAATTACTCACTGCATGATAACCTTTTTCAATCCATCGTTCAGCGGCTTCCGCATGCGTTAAAATACAAACATCGTTCTGTTGTACTTGCAGTAAGGGCATCTTTAATACATTGAGGAAAGATTCAAAACCTAACGCATCTGCACAACCCTCCACCCAGTGATCCTGTTTCGCCAATTCATACCAGGTTCTTGTGCCTGATGCATAAATCTTTTTCCCTCTTAAAACATCTTTGGCTGACTGATGCTGCACAGCTTTATAATTGGCAACAAATACAACCGGTTGCTCAACTGAAAGTTTTTGATTGCTCCACTCATAGCGAAAGAAGTCTTTCATAAAATCTGTGGATGAAAAAACAGTTTCTTCTTTTACAACCATATCCGGTAATTCATGCCATTTCAGAAATTCTGTTCCTTCCGCATCTTTTCCTGCTGCATACAGATAGCTGCTGTTTTTTGTATGAATGGTTGTTACACCAAATTTCTGGATGCATCCTGCACCATAATTGACTGATTCCTTTTTTTCAGCAAAACAATCTGCAAATAACTTTTTATCATTTACAGCTTTTAAAATTTCAATTGCCTTCGTATTTGTATGATGCGCTTCTGCTGCAATAGCTCCCTGGCAAGGCGCAGGAACACATTCAACTAAAGGAAGAATCATTATCTTTTTCTCTACCAGCAGTTCTTTTATAAGCAATACATCTTCCTTACTTCTGAGTAATCGGTTTATTCCTGCTGTTGCAAGAATGGTTGCATCATATTCACCGCTGGCCAGTTTTCTTAATCTAGTTTCAACATTACCACGTATCGGCTTTGTTTCAATCTTTATTTCAGTATTTAACTGAGGTAATGCCTTTTTTAAAAAACCAACAGCCATTTCTTCCCTTCTTGGTGAACACGTGCCGATAACAATTGTTTCCCCCTGTTCAATCTTCTTTAATACATCGTTGTTGAAGATGGCAATATCCCTTACATCATCCCTGTCAACAATTGAAAAATAATTAGCCCCAAAAAAATGTTCACTGCTCATATCTTTTAATGAATGAACAGCAATATCTGCCTCACCTTTTTCCAAAGCATCAAAAATATCCTGTGTAAAAAAATCACTGCCCTCTACTGTATGTAATGGAATTTCCTGCAGTGCATCACCCCTGCTGCTTCTTGCAATCACTTCCACATGGATTTCGGGAAATGCCGCCAGAATTTTCTGCTTCACAATATCAATCTGCAACAGTGATAGCCGGGAACTCCTGCCAATCAGCTTTATGGTCTCCATATAAAATTCGTTTAAGGCTGTAGGCCAGGTGATTGATATGTTTGGGCAAATGCTTTGCAGTTATGATCAGTCGCAGACATTCTTCACCAACCGGTACGGTTGGATAATTGATGGGTTGCAAATAAATACCATGCTGCTTTAATAATTTTTCTGCTACTTCCCTGCAAAGAGAAGCTCCTTCTACAGGCAGTATAGTAATATGTGATAAATTTTGCCTGTAGTTAATATGACTAGCAGAAAGGGATGTTCTGAGTTGCTTTACATTTTCAAAAAACGTTTGCCTGACCGTTTGGTCCTGTTGAATAACCTGTATACTTTTTAGTGCAGCAGAACAAATAGCAGGCGGTAATGAAGTAGTGAAAATAAAACCGCTGCCAAAGCTTCTGATGAAATCGATCATTGTTGAAGAGGCTGCAATGTAACCACCAAAAACACCGACTGCTTTTGAAAGTGTACCATTCACAATATCAATCTTATCCTGCAATCCCTCCTGTTCTAAAATTCCAGCTCCTGTTGATCCATATAATCCTACACCATGCACTTCATCAATGTAAGTAAGTGCATTGTACTTTGCTGCAAGTGCTGCAATTTCTTTTACCGGAGAAATGCTGCCGCTCATAGAGTAAACCGATTCGAAAACAATCAGCTTTGGTTCGTCCTGAGCTATACTCTGGAGTATTTCTTCCAGGTGTTCTAAATCATTATGACGGAAAACTTTCTTTTCATTTTTACATCCTCGAATTCCTTCAATAATTGATGCATGATTTCTTTCATCTGAAAGAAAAACGAGACCGGGAATATTTTTTCCCAGTGTTTGAAGTGCAGTAACATTGGCCTGGTAAGCACCATTGAATAATAAAGCCGCTTCTTTTTTATGCCAGGCGGCCAATATCCTCTCAAGTTCCTTGTGATGATTGGTTGTACCTGAAATATTACGTGTACCACCACTGCCCGTTCCGCTGCTGTGTGATGTAAAACTCAGTTTTGAAATAACTTCTTCATTTGTACTCATGCCGAGATAATCATTGCTGCACCAGTTAACTGCTGCATGCGGCACACCCTCTTCATCAGTATAATGAAATTGAGGAAAATGACGGGCACTTTTGTTTACTTCCAAAAAATAACGGTAGGTACCATCAGTTTTCAGCTGCTGTAATTTTTCAGACAAAAAAGAGTTGTAATCAAACATACTTTCGCAAAATAAACGAATAACAAAAATAAGACTTTCCTACCTATTCAGTAGACTAAATTTCATTCCAAAACAAACAATAGTTATTTGTTATTTGTAAGGTATTAGTGTTCTTCCAAAATCAGGGAAAATCACTTCGAAATATGAAACTAACCGGCTATTTCCTGTTACACGCAGCCAGCATTACTGCAGCATTCAGCCATTGTTATAAAAACGACAAACTGCCAGCTCCTTTCTGATCAAGTTCAAGAAAGTTCAGCTAATTATGCCTCATACCATTTGCCACCCGAAATAAATGCAACACGTATGGGAATAATGCATCCATTGTTTCCTCAGCACCTTTGGTTGAGCCAGGCAAGGTGATAACAAGGGAATTGCCGAAAAAACCAGCTACCCCTCTCGACAGCATTGCATATGGTGTTCTTTGCTGTCCATAGCTACGGGCAGCTTCCATCATTCCTGGTATTTCTCTGTCGAGTAATGGCTGAATCGCATCGGGTGTAACATCTCTTGGTGACAAACCGGTGCCACCAGTAAATAAGATGAGATTATAACCTTCGCTGCTGTATTGTTTTACCTTGGTTTGAATCAACTCAAATTCATCCGGAATGATTTCATAAATGGAAGCAGTTAGTTGATGTTGCTTCAGTTTGTCAATGACAGCTTTTCCACTGTTGTCTTCTTTCTTGCCTGCCGATACTGTGTCGGAACAAACGATCACTGCACAACGGATGCTTTCTTTCAGTTCATCTTTGAAATCTGTTTTGCCTCCCTTTTT
>JANOIQ010000188.1:0-1784 GCA_031407835.1 Chitinophagaceae bacterium | reverse complement strand
CCCAGGTTAAAATCAGTATTAAGCAGTTTAAACTGCGGAGTGGACTTGTATTTATCAAACTCCTGCAACCAGGCTGTTGCATTGAGCGGAGGTAAACTGCCGGTAACCACATCCCATTCGGTGATAGACAGGCCTGAACCTGTTAAACGTGTAATGCCACCCAGCAGAATTTGAATAATGAGCATGAAAACACCAAAGAGTAACCAGTTGCTGACGGCTTTGTGCGAAGGCTGTACATCTTTTATCATAGCGTAGCAAAGGTATTTGAGGAAACGTTAGATAAACAGTTTTTTGTTTTCTCATCAAAATATTTATTTTGAGCACAAATCAATGTATGGACAAACTAAGCTGTAAAAACTGCGGAAATATTTATACAGAATCTTTTTGTAACCAATGCGGGCAGAAAACCCCGCATCGCTACACGGTAGCACATGTGTTTCATGAACTGGTTCACACATTTACGCATGCAGACAAAGGGATTTTTTCTTTCGCCTGGAATATTATTCGAAAGCCCGGAACAATTGCACTGGATTTTGTTGAAGGAAGACGTAAACGGCACTTCAATATTTTTCAGTACCTGCTCATCATTGTTGGTATTACTACTTTCCTTATCAGTAAAACTGATTTCATGGAAAGTTCAATGAAAAGCATGAATTCACTTGCCGGCACAAAAATGAGTGGGAGGGTGGCGGAATTTCAGTCAGAAATGGTTCAATCTCTTCAAAAATATTTTAATATCCTTCAACTGTCACTGGTTCCTGTGTATGCTTTTTTTACATGGTTGTTCCTGGGAAGAAAAAAAAATAATTATGCTGAGAATATTGTGCTGTTAAGTTCTGTAACGGCCCAAACAAATACCATTGCTGTTTTTACGACCTTAATGGCTTTTTTTATTACCACAGCTTCCGGTGTGCTGATTTACACAATTCTTTCGTTTGTTATTATACTATTCGGTTTTTCAATTGCGTTTAAACAGTTTTACAAGATTTCAGCTGGCAAAGCCATTCTTTATGCTGTTCTTATTTATTTGTGCTCCTATATTATACAGATTATATTAATAGCAGCAGTTGCAATCGTTTTTATGATTGTAACAATGGGTAAATAGATTTTCTACAGTTATCTGAGTTTGAATTTTTGAACACTGGCGGAGGACGTTCTGTTACGCACAGGAAAAACAGGACGAATGCTGTAATCAAACAAAATTAAATATGTGGGTAGGCGAATTGAGTAAACTTTTTTCATCAACACTGCTCTTCCATAACTTATAACCTCCTGAAAGGTTAGAAACTTTCCTCAATCCGTTTTGTTTCAAAATACGCTGGGCCAGGTATCCTCTTAAACCTGCTTCACAGTAAAGTCTGATATTTTTATCTTTTGGAAATTCATCGAGCCTGTTCCTGATTTCATCAAGAGGAATATTAATGGCAGAACCAATGCTTCCCTTTTCATATTCAGGTTTTGTACGCACATCAATTACTATATCATCCTGATCAAAATTTTCAACTTCATTCCAGTAAAATATTTTCAGCCGTTTTAAAAGAATATTTTCTGCTACAAACCCGGCCATGTTTACCGGATCTTTTGCTGATGAATATGGAGGTGCGTAGGCATGTTCAAATTCAATGAGCTCATAAATTGTTTTACCCTGCTTAATAAATGATGACATAATATCAAGCCGTTTATCAACGCCATCATATCCTGCAATCTGTGCACTTAGTAAACGGCCATCTTTTGGTGTAAATGCAATTTGAATGGTCATTTGTTTTGCTCCCGGATAATATCCT
>JANOIQ010000168.1:0-9205 GCA_031407835.1 Chitinophagaceae bacterium | reverse complement strand
GGAACTTCAATGCCCATTTCACGGCAGGTTTTTACAAAAGCAAAAAACTTGCTGTTGTCGAAAAACATCTGCGTCATAATATATTCTGCACCGGCATCAACCTTATCTTTCAACCGCTGCATTTCAATTTCCAGATTAGGGCTTTCAAAATGTTTTTCAGGATACCCTGCAACACCTGCACAAAAATCTGTACGGAAACCATCACGGATATCTTCTTCGAGGTAAATGCCATGATTGAGATCAATGGTTTGTTTCAGCAGATCAATGGCGTATTTATGCCCGTCATGATGCGGTTCAAAAAACGTTTCATTTTTGGGAGCGTCACCACGTAAGATCAGCACATTCTGTACGCCAATGAAGTTGAGATCAATCAACGCATCTTCTGTTTCCCTTTTGGAAAAACCACCGCAAATGAGGTGCGGAACAGCATCAATATTGTAGTGATTCTGCAAAGCAGCACAAATGCCTACAGTGCCGGGACGCTTCCTTACTTCTACTTTCTCGAAGGTGCCATCCGGTTTCTTTTTAAACACCTGTTCGGCACGGTGATAAGTAACGTTGATAAATGATGGCTTAAATTCCATCAATGGATCGAGATGATCAAAAATGGAATTGATTGTCTTTCCTTTTAACGGGGGAAGAATTTCGAATGATACAAGGGTATCTTTTGCCTGTGCGATAAGTTCAGTAACCTTCATGAATTGCTATATTCCTGCAAACATATAACAGCAGTTGCTTTTAATCAAACAATGTTTATGAACGACTTTTCCTATCATAGATGGGTTTTCACATTTCAAAAGGGATTCATATCGCTCAGTTCTGCTGAAAACAGGTATTTTCGCAATCATAATTTTTTTGTTTTGAGTTTAACCATTCATACCTCCGACCTCGTAAAGCGTTACCGCAACCGCACCGTTGCCAATAAAGTAAGCATTGAAGTAAAGCAGGGTGAAATTGTGGGCTTACTTGGGCCAAATGGTGCCGGCAAAACAACTACTTTTTACATGGTGGTGGGATTTATCAAACCCGATGAAGGTGAGGTTTTTCTCAATGAGCTGAATATTACCAGGTACCCTATGTACAAACGGGCACAGATGGGGATTGGTTACCTGCCGCAGGAAGCAAGTGTGTTCCGCAAATTAACAGTAGAAGAAAATATTGCTGCAGTGCTGGAAATGACCAAACTCAGCAAACAGGAACAGCATGATAAACTGGAGGAATTACTCACAGAATTCAGGCTGCATCATGTGCGTAAGAATAATGGCGACAGTTTAAGTGGTGGTGAACGCAGAAGAACAGAAATTGCCCGGGCATTGGCTGTTGATCCGAAATTTATTTTGCTCGATGAACCTTTTGCTGGTGTTGATCCGATTGCAGTAGAAGATATCCAGGCCATTGTTGCCAAACTCAAATACAGAAATATCGGTATATTAATTACTGATCACAATGTAACAGAAACACTTTCCATCTGCGACAGGGCCTACCTGCTCATTGAAGGAAAAATTTTTAAACACGGCACTGCTGAAGAACTGTCGGATGATGAACAGGTTCGAAGGCTATACCTTGGTCGCAACTTTGAATTAAAACGCAAAGATTACCTCCACGATGAAGCAAATAAACCAATGCCTGAGCAGGAGGGTTTTAGTTAACATCAATAATCTGCCTTAAGTTTTTTATCTTGCCAGTATCAGCATGAAACTGTTAAGCCCTGCCATATCACGACTTGCCCGACTGCGCATGTGGCGCATCGAAAGCTGGATGAATAATCCGGTAGCAGCTCAGCGTGAAGTGTTGCAGGACCTCGTTACAACTGCACAATACACACAATTCGGCCATCAGTATAATTTCGAAAATTTATTCAACATCAGAGACTTTAAAAGTACAGTGCCTGTACATGAGTATGACGACATCAAACCATACATCGAACGGATGATGCTGGGCGAAGAAAATATTCTCTGGCCAACACCGGTAAAATGGTTTGCCAAGAGCAGTGGTACCACAAGCGACAGAAGCAAATTTATTCCTGTTAGTGAAGAAAGCTTAAAAGATGGTCATTATAAAGCAAGTAAAGATGTATTAACCCTTTACTATAATAATTTTCCCGCATCCGATCTTTTAACAGGTAAAGGATTGGTGATTGGTGGCAGTCACACAGTGAATCAACTGAATGATGAAATACAGTTTGGCGATTTGAGTGCGGTATTGATGCAGAACGCTCCGTTCTGGAGTAACTGGATCCGCACGCCTGATCTCAGTATTGCCTTACTAGATGAATGGGAAAACAAAATTGAAAAACTGGCAGAGAGTACCATTAAAGAAAATGTGACGTCAATTTCAGGAGTTCCTACATGGAGCTTGGTTTTGTTTCGGCGGATCCTGGAAATAACAGGAAAGAAAACAATGAACGAAGTATGGCCGCAGATGGAACTGTACTTACATGGAGGTGTGTCGTTTATTCCATACCGGGAGCAGTTTGAACAGATCATTGGAAAATCGATCAACTACCTGGAGATGTATAATGCAAGCGAAGGTTTCTTTGCTGCACAGGATAAACCCGGCGAAGATGGCATGCTGCTGTTTGCTGATCATGGAATTTTTTATGAATTCATGCCAACAGAAGAATATGGAAAACCATTTCCGCTAACAATTGGTTTGAATAAAGTAGTGATGGGGAAAAACTATGCAGTCATCATCAGTACAAATGGCGGGTTGTGGAGATATATTGTTGGAGATACCATTCAGTTTACTTCACTTGAACCTTACCGGGTTAAAGTAAGCGGACGGCTAAAGCATTTCATCAATGCCTTTGGAGAAGAATTGATTGTTGATAATACAGACAAAGCTATTGCACTTGCCTGCGAACAAACAGGCGCAGTAGTGAATGAATATACAGCAGCCCCGATTTATTTCAGTCACAGTGATAATGGCGCACACGAATGGCTGATTGAATTTGAAAAAGATCCTGCTAATTTAAACGACTTTGTTTATGAGCTTGATACAGCGTTAAAAAATGTCAACAGCGACTATGAAGCTAAACGTCATAGAAACATTGCACTTCGATTACCTTTTGTTCACCCCGTTCCAAAAGGAACTTTTCATGAATGGATGCGGAGTAAAGGCAAGTTAGGCGGCCAGCATAAAATTCCACGTCTCAGTAACGACAGAGATTATGTAGAAGAAATTTTACGCTTTAAAAATAAATATGAAACTGAAAGATAAATTGAAGGAATATAAACCCCTGCACTGGATTTATAATTTGCTTCATATTAATCAACTGTATCATAACAAAAAAGCATACAAAAAATACAGTCTTCATAAGCCCCTTTTTGGTTCAATCAGCAGCAAAGATTTTCCCGATAAAACATCAAGTGCCTGGCTGGATCTAAATGATTCAGCAAATGTTGTTGAACAAAAAAATGACTTTTTCAATTTCCCTTTAGAGGTGCAGGTGCAATTAAAAGACTGGAGCAAAAATGGTTTTTTAATTCTGAATAACTATTTTACAGATCAACAGGTAAACGACGTTAACAACGCTGTTGATGAGCTGATTAACCAAGTTCATTTACCTGTTACACATGATAACAAACTCATGTTTGGTCATAAACATTCTGCTGCCATCAAAACTATGATGCAGGATAAGGGACTGATAAAATTACTTTCGTTCATACTTGACAAAGAAGTTGTACCCTTTCAAACACTTAATTTTATTAAAGGCAGTGGCCAACGGGCACACAGTGATAGTATTCACATGACCACTTATCCATTGGGATACCTGATTGCTGTTTGGATTGCATTAGAAGACCTAGATATAAACAGTGGGCCATTATTTTATTACAGGGGTAGTCAAAAACTCCCCTACCTGCTGAATGATGATTTTGAAAACTACAGTACAAAACTGAAACTGGGCAATAAGGATTATACAGACTATGAAGACATGACCCAGGAAATTCTTGCTCAAAACCAATTTCAACGTGAAGTTTTCCTGCCCAAAAAGGGCGATGTACTTATTTGGCACGCCAACTTAATCCATGGTGGTATGCCTGTTTCAAACCCTCAACTTTCCCGAAAAAGTATGGTCGTACATTATTACGCAAAAGATGTTATCAAGTACCACGAAATAACCGAGCGCCCATCGTTGATGGAAGAAGAATAAAATCTTTACTTTGCAGCATTACAAAATCTTGATTGTATGAAATTATTACAGGGAAAAGTTGCTATTGTTACCGGTGCCGCCCGTGGCATTGGTGAAGCAATTGCCATTAAGTTTGCTGAACATGGTGCTCATATTGCCTTTACTTATGTAAGTAACAGCAGTGCTGAACGGGCAAAAACGTTAGAAGCTAAACTTCAGGGAATGGGCGTAAAAGCGAAAGCTTATCAGAGCAATGCGGGTGACTTTGCTGCCTGCGAAGCTTTTGTTACGGATGTACTGAAAGAATTTGGCACTGTTGATATCTGTGTAAACAATGCAGGCATTTCAAAAGATAATTTACTGTTGCGGATGACACCTGATCAGTTTGAAGAAGTGATCAAAGTAAATCTCAACAGTGTATTTTATATGACCAAGCAGATCATTAAACCCATGATGAAAGCAAGAAGCGGTTCTATCATTAACATGAGTTCTGTTATTGGTGAAATAGGGAACGCCGGGCAAAGCAGTTATGCAGCAAGCAAAGCAGGAGTAATCGGTTTCACCAAATCTGTTGCAAAAGAACTGGGCAGCAGAAATATCCGCTGCAATGCCATTGCTCCCGGTTTTGTTGAAACAGATATGACTTCCTATTTAAAAGAAGGAGAAGCAGCGGAAAAATACAAAGCCGGTATTCCACTGGGAAGATTTGCAAGTGGAGAAGATGTTGCCAATGTTACTTTGTTCCTGGCATGTGATCTCAGCAACTATGTAACCGGGCAAACCATCAGTGTTTGTGGCGGCCTGAATATTTAATTAAATAACAGTATAAGAAAAGGGCTGCTTTGGTTTAAAACAGCCCTTTTCTTTTTACCACCACTTATGAACTTCTGAAAGCCACCGGATGATTTAATTTCTTATGTGGGCCCAAAAAGATTCGCAGCAGAATACGAAAAGCTGACAGCTCAATAAATATAAAACACAGTGATATCAGAATAATCAATACAATCTGATTGCTGTGCACATAGGTAAACAGCACATCAATTCCTATAAAAGCTGCCGTTAACGGAAAGCCGATCATACCCATAGCTGACAGCATAAATAAAAACCCCGTGGTTTCCTGTTCATACACATATCCATGAAATTGATTAAGCGAAATATCATGATCGATTGAGTTGATTTTTTGCAGACAATCATACCCCAGTACAAAAGCGATGAGTACCCCGCTCAAATAAAAGATAATTTCAATGGAGTTTATATGAGTTGCGTTCACCAATACAGCTGCTATTATAAAAAAATGCGCTGTTAACAAATAGATCCATGCTTTTAAAGCTGACTGCCGGTATGCAAAAGCAAAAAGAATAACCGCCAGGGCAATGCTCATCAAAACAATTGGCAAAGCGCCTCCTAAAGATGGAATCATCTCATGGTTGGTGTATCCAAGAATTAACAGGAAAACACCTGTAACTGTAAGAATCCCGATAAAGATATTTGATTGTAAAAATCCTACTTGTTTTCCAATCCATTTAAAAGGACTCCATAAATACGTATACATCATTGAATCAAGGTTCCATTCTTTAATTCCCAGCATATAAAACGATGCTTTCAGTTTAGATACAATTTTTTGTTTTGGAAGGATATAATGAAAATACTGATGGTGTACCAGGTAATTTAAAACGGAAGGTGAAACCAGTAACTGATACGTTCTTAAAAATGCATTACCTGTAAAATGAATCAGCACCAGCCAGTGGAAACCTAATGCCACTTCAATAAACATTAATCCAATCTGTGCAGCTGATGAATAGGCAATCTGTGTTTTAACGGTTGGCTGCACCCTTGCAATCATCGTTGCAACAATAGCAGTTAAACCACCAAAAATAATGACAGTAATTTTCGCCCATAACATATCTTCCCAAAACGGATGTGTACGCAGCAATAAAAAAACACCGATATGTACACTGAGCGAACCGTAGAATATTGCTGATGAAGCAGTGGGTCCTTCCATTGCTCTTGGCAGCCAGGTGGTAAATGGAAACTGCGCCGATTTAATAACAGCCGGCAGAATAATCATACAAACAATAAAAATTGCCATGCCTGTTTGCCCCGATGTTATCGCCATTTCTTTTGCTTCGCCTAACTGTAAGAACGTAATATTCTGGTGTGTAAGATGATGCATCATCCACATGGCAAGCATGAGGGCCAAATCACTGATGCGGTAATTTGAAACTGCCTTGAATGCATTTTTTACCGGTAAATAACGGTTACGGTAAAAAGCAATCAGTATAAAAGAACAGATCCCTTTTATTTCCCACCCGATAAACAGTGTTTCAAAATTACCGGCCAGGATGATAAAATTATAAGCTGTTGCAAATAACAGAATGGTATTGAAAAACCTTTTATAACCCTGATCACGGTGCATATAATATTTACTGAATGTGGCCACTAAAAAAAACAGGAGCGACCCGACAATGCTGAAAACAGCAGTAACCTCATCGTAAAACAAATGAATGGCAAATACAAAACGTTCCGTTTCATAAAGAGTTGCTAATTTATAGCTAACAGGTTCAAAACCCTTCAGCATCCACCAAACAGCAAATGATACAGAGATCGCTATGTTGAACACTTTTGCAAAACGTACAATTCTGCCGATGGCTTTTTCACTTTTGTTTTGCCACAGGAGTGTTGCAAAAAAGCCCAGCATGGGTATGGCAATAAATAAAAAAAGTAATTGATCCATTCTATATTAATTAGCCGAAATTGTTTTGAAAAAATTAATCCAATAAATAGACCGGCAGGTTTTCTTCAGTAGCATGTACAATATGATTGGTTTCCATTTCCTTTGCCCCTTCAATAAACTGTTCCATATTGTGAATGGTTTTTATTTCCCCGGCATCAGTAATAGGTTCATACTTTTCAAATACGCCATTCCTGAAATAATAAAATTGTTTTTCATCCGGGTGCAATGCCACAATATGCACCCACTCATTTTTATACCATTCAAATACTTCCGGAGTAGATTGAATGGCCTTTAAAACTATTTCAGGCTGGTGTTCCACTATTACCAGTAATCGAACAGGGTCATGCACTTCAATCATTTGCCATGGCAGGCCGGGCCGCAAATCACCATCACTGCTGTTGGCAACACCAAACAAACCCATTACATTATGTGGCAGCTTGGTACCGGCTCCCATTTTAATATTATCAACTCTCGAAAAATAATACTCCAGATTGATGCCCCCGCAAACCAAACCAATTGGGCGCATTACTGCCGACAGAATTGTTCCATCAGGATCTGTTGTATAATCATAGCTGTTTAAGAAAGCTCTTCTGTCGAGGAACAAACCCTTGGATGTTTGTCTGCGGCCAATGATCGCTAACGTATTTGTGCCGTGTCCTAACTCCGGCCTTGGTTCAAATAAAGAAACAGAACGGTTGTGAATAGCTTTACGAACCTGTTCTAATCCCTGTTTGGTATTAATAGATGCAAATCGCCTGCTCCTTTCTTTTGCATTCAGGTTTAATGCCGTTTCAAAATTCTGGATATTATCAAGATGTCTTTTTGCATTGTCTGCACTCAGTATGTCCTCATCATAATAAGCCCAAACATCAGCGGCTGTATCATGCATACTGCCTATAAACTGTGTTGTATCCGGAATGAAAATTCCTTTGGTTGCTAATTGCTCCCTAACTTTTTTATGATTTAAAATATAAGACTGTACTCTTGCATTTGTAGCACCCGGTCTTCCGCTGCAGGCGCCGCAGTCATGTGCACCGTGATGCGGATTATTAGCACTGCTGCTGCCATGGGCAACAAAGTAAACAACAGGTGCAAAGTTTTTAATCAATCCAATACCACGTAAAAAACCCTCGGCTCTTGTAATCATTTCATCAAGCGTATAACCTATCTGCAGTCCATTCTCTGTATCTGCCGGATTTTTATTTTCGATGGTAAGAGTTGATTTATTATCCATATGCCCATACGCATTTGAAATAGCCGGACTCATTGTTGGACGAAACAGCATTTCCAGTTTTTTTACAAAAGCCCAAAAACCAAAACTGATGCTTAAGAAAAAACCGGAGAAAATTCCATGTGTATGTTTGGTGTAAATCAGTTCTTCTTTCCGCACTGATTTGGCGTTAGATTCTTTAATTAAATATTTTGGTGTTACAGGTGCCGGGCAAAGTTTATCATAAAACTTGCTGCCCTGCTGCTGAAAATAAAACTCCACTCCAAAAAAACCCGGAGCTCCAAATGTTTCAGATTTTTTATCAACTGCTTCGATATGCCGGCGTATCGAATCCTCTCTTTCATCAATACAAAAAATTGCCTGAAGAGAAGCCTCCCCAAACCCTGAAGAAGAAGCCCCCCTGCCCCCCGAAGGGGGGTTCTCAGAGTCTTTAAATTCAAAAAGTCTTTTTCCATTTGCAGAGTCTAAAGCCCCTCCTTTGGAGGGGTTTGGGGAGGCTAATAATATTCCCTTTAGTACAGAATCATAATAACTCCATTCAAAAGCATCCTGCCACAATTCTATTACTTCTGCAAATTCAGTTTTAGCTGTATCTGCAAATAAATCAACCGGAGGAGCAGTAACATGATTAGTTAATGGCTGCCATTTTTTTCCTAATGTATGGTTTAATGCATCCAGCTCCATCAATAATTCAAATTCGAGCAGTTCTTTCAGTGTAATCTGTTTTCGGTCGAGTAATGTTTGCGGATTATCTTCCACTGCACTTACAAAACCACTCCAGCCATGATGTGCAAACTGCTGATCGAATAAGTACTGTTCGAAATATTCTTCTTTTCCAACAATACTTGTTAATAGCTCCGTTATGGAATAGTTGCCCGATAAGAATTTCTGTTTAACTGCTTTTGTTTTAAAGAAACTTACAAAGCTGTTTTGCTCCATTTCTTTCATACTCTCTGTAAAAGGCTTGCTTACAACCGGGAAGCTTTCGATTGCAATGCCCTGATCTAAAAAGGCACAAAGAATACGAAACAGCAGCGGATGAACTTTATTATCCAGATCCAACTGATACACATCTTTCCAATACGTTCGTAATTGCCCTATACGTGGA
>JANOIQ010000129.1:0-15812 GCA_031407835.1 Chitinophagaceae bacterium | reverse complement strand
GTTGAAACGTTCGCCAATATCTTCCAGGCTAAGCGGATGATCGACCCCGATTCCGAAAAAGAAACGGATTACCTCCTGCTGGCGTTCAGTTAATGTTTTAAGTGAACGGGATATTTCGGTTTGTAAAGATTGATTGTGATCAAGCTCTCCATCAGTTGCTTCAGCATTAGGATTTTCCAGTACATCCATCAATGTATTCTCTTCACCATCAGACAAGGGTGAATCCATACTCACATGTCTGGCCGATACACCCAATGTAGAGGAAACTTCTTCAATTTCAATTTCCAGTAAATTGGCTAACTCTTCTGCTGATGGTTCCCGTTCATATTCCTGTTCCAGCTGAGAAAATGCTTTGTTGATACGATTTGTAAGGCCCACTTTATTAAGTGGCAACCGAACAATTCTTGATTGCTCAGCCAACGCCTGCAGTATGCTTTGGCGAATCCACCAAACAGCATAAGAAATAAATTTAAAGCCCCTTGTTTCATCAAATCGCTGGGCAGCTTTGATCAATCCTAAATTCCCTTCATTAATTAAATCGGGAAGTGAGAGGCCCTGGTTCTGGTATTGTTTTGCAACTGATACAACAAAACGGAGATTGGCCTTGGTTAAACGGTCGAGAGCACGCTGGTCTCCCTGTTTTATCCGTATGGCGAGTTGTACTTCTTCTTCCGGAGTTATTAATTCTACTTTTCCAATCTCCTGAAGGTACTTTTCAAGACTTTGCGATTCACGGTTCGTGATCGATTTTGTGATTTTGAGTTGGCGCATGCTCATAAGCTTTGGTTTAAGGTTATTATAGTGGTTTCATGGTTCGGAAAGCAAAACACCCTGGCAGTAATCAATCACAAATAAAAAACATTACATTACCTGAATATTAAGCCTTTTAACAAACAATCTAATTTAACCTTTCTTGTCAGATCCGCCAAAAAAAAGCCCCATCTGGCTTGATTTTACCACTAAAAGAGTATTGTCTGTTTAACAAATAATTACCATACCTTAAACAAGAATAAAATATTAAAAATTTTGAATCCTCCATTATTTTTATATTATTGCATCTAATCAGAAGGTGAACCAGCAAAACAAATGAGTAAAAAAGTTTTATACACGTTAGAGTTTCCCGTTAAATGCTCGCCAGGAATTTTATTTGAATTTTTATCAAGCCCCTCAGGATTACAAGAATGGTTTGCAGATAAAGTTGATGAAAGAGATGGAATTTATTCTTTTAACTGGGAAGGATCAGAAGACAAAGCAGAATTAATGGAAAGTGAAGAAAATAAATTTATCCGTTACCGTTGGGTACACTCTCCAAAGGATGAATACTTTGAATTCAGGATTGAAAAAACAGAAATTTCCAATCAAACAATTCTGTTGATCAAAGATTTTGCCGATAAAAAAGAAATTAAAGATCAAAGCCGCTTATGGGAATATCAGATTAAAGATCTGTTTCACCGTATTGGCAGTAATTGATCTGCAGTATCTGCACGTACTGATCAAATACTTTCTTCAGAAATTCTTCCGCACTATCCCAGTTATTCAAATCAAGTTTGTACGCAAGCTTCAGTACTTTTTTGTTCCTGAGTGCAGCTGCATCTGTTAATTGAACAGGGTTCATGTTTGTGCTTTCAAAATGATGCGTCCATTCTTCATCGGTAAGATTTATCCATGCATTGTTTAATTCACCATTACTGATTGCATCAGCAACCGCCTGTTCAAACTGTAACTTATATTTTCCCTTGAGATGCAGTGTAATGCTGAAAAAATTTCCCCACCAGAAAAAAATTCTGATGGCAAAAACATCCTCTTTACTGAAACAACGGGGATAATCGAGCATAACATAAGGCAGCCCTTCATAATTTTCACCCTTTGAAATTTTGGGCGGTAATTCTGTTATGGCTGCAGGAAGTTTCTGCAGAGCCGCTTTTGATTGCCCCATTTTACTTAACTCACCAAACAGTACAAACACCTTCTGTATGATAGTGTTCTTTGTTAAAATCCAATTGGCATCTGTTACCAGTTGCTTCTCAAAAGCTGAAAGACTTACATTTGCTGAACCCGTCATAAAAAAGAAACAGTGATTAAAAAGTTAGACAAACTTATTATAAAAGCATTTATCGGACCGTTTCTGGCTACCTTCTTTATTGCACTGTTTATCCTCGTTATTCAGTTCTTCTGGTTATATATCGATGATTTTGTTGGAAAAGGAATTGATCTGTTTACTTTATTTCAGTTTATTGCCTACGTAAGTACAACACTTGTTCCGCTTTCATTACCTCTCGCCATCCTGCTTTCTTCCATTATGACTTTTGGAAATCTTGGTGAAACATTTGAACTGGTGGCAATTAAAAGTGCAGGTATTCCATTGGTAAGGTTCATGCGGCCTGTATTTATTTTATCGGGGTTACTGGGAGTTGTAGCCTTTGCATTTGCCAACTATGTTATTCCTGTTGCTGAATTAAAAATGCGGACACTGTTGTATGATATACGTGTTGCCAAACCTGCATTTGATATTAAAGAAGGTATCTTCTATAAAAAGCTGGATGGCTATACCATCAAGATTGGCCGTAAAGAACAGGATTCCATCATACACAATGTTGTGATCTATGAAAGCAGTTACACCCTGCAGGATAATATCATCCTGGCTGATAAAGGAACTATGACCATTTCGCCCGATCAGCGGTTTTTATATTTCAACCTGGAGAATGGTTGGCGTTACCAGGAAAAAGGGAATACCGGCACCATTGAAACAGATTATTACCGGCTTGGCTTTAAAGAATATAAAAAAGTATTTGACCTGAGCTCGTTTAAACTGACCAAGACTGCAGACTCTACGTTTAAGAGTTATTACAAAATGCTTAGTCTGAGTCAACTGACGACAGTTGTTGACTCCCTGCAAAAATTAACAATCAATTCCAGCATAAAAGCAAAACGTGAAATCGAGCCTCTTCTCCCAATACAGGCTATACCTGACAGCATCTGGAAAAAAGCAAAGCCATTGGCAAAAAAGATAAAAAAAGCTGATGCACTGATTCCCGACAGCCTGAAAAAAAACGTGTACAATTCTTTAGAAATGAAAGTTGCAGGAATCAAAAACCAGGTTGATTACTTATACTATGACTATTCTGAACAGAAAAAACAATTGCGGCTTCATGAAGTGGAACGTCATCGAAAATTCACTTTATCGTTTGCCTGTATTGTTTTGTTTTTGATTGGCGCACCTCTTGGCTCTATTATCCGCAAAGGCGGATTAGGTTTACCGCTGGTAATTTCTGTTTTCTTTTTTATTGCCTTTCATGTAACCAATACCAGCGGCGAAAAGCTGGTGAAGGAAGATGTGCTGATGCCATTTTCCGGCATGTGGCTTTCTACCATGATCCTGATTCCCTTTGGCATTTTCCTTACATGGAAAGCCATGCAGGATTCAAATCTTTTTAACTCAGAATTTTATTACAGGACTTTGCGAAAGCTGAAACTAAGCCGATTTTTAAAAGAAAAAGTAAAATAGGTTCTCAGTAATTGGTCGTAACTTATCACATTAAATTTACCGTTATGTCAAAGCATATTTCACGCCGCAACTTTATCAATCAATCTGCAAAAACAACAGCAGCATTATCTATTGCAGGTATCATCAGTAATGACCTGCTTGCCGGTTGTTCACCTGCAAAATCGCTTGGTGGTTTTGGAATTAAAACAGGTTTTGATCAAACTCCTTTGCCTTATGCATATACTGCACTGGAACCGGTAATTGATGCGTTGACAATGGAAATTCATTACAGCAAACATGCAGCTGCTTATGCAACCAATGTAAAAGATGCCGCAAAAGCTGAGAACATTGACATGACCAAACCATTAGAGGATGTGTTTGGAAAAATTTCAAAATATTCTGCCAAGCTGCGTAACAATGGAGGCGGACATTATAATCACGAACTGTTCTGGAGATGTATGAAAAAAGATGGCGGCGGACAACCTTCCGGAAAACTGACGGGGCTCATCAATCAATCATTCAACAGTTTTGATGCTTTCAAAACACAATTCAGTGATGCTGGAAAAAATCGTTTCGGCAGCGGATGGGCATGGCTGTATGCAGATAAAGACAAACAACTCCGCATTGGCTCCACACCGAATCAGGATAATCCGTTAATGGATATCAGCGATATTAAAGGAACACCGCTGCTTGGTCTGGATGTATGGGAACATGCTTATTATCTTAAGTATCAAAATAAAAGAGCCGATTACATCAATGCCTGGTGGAATGTGGTGAACTGGGAATTTGTGCAGCAACGTTACGAAGCAATTTAACTTTTTACACATCGTAGTTTTTCCCGGTTTCAGGTATTGCAATTGGCTGTCTGAAACTTTATCTTCATAGCAGAACCAACTGCCATGAAAAGTATCTATTTAGTTTTCTTCCTCTTTGCCGGTACAATCATCATGATTGGCCTTATGCGCTGGCATGGAAATTCATTAACAAAAATTCCGGCAACCAAAGCAGGTATTGTTGCACTCGAATTTGCAAAAACCAAACAAAGAGCTGAAGAAATTACAATCACCTGGAGTAATGCGGGGTTACAGCAGCACGCCATCAACAACACCCGGATCGATTTTATATTTATCTTTTTTTACAGCCTGTTTCTTTTTAGTGGTAACTGGCTTTTCGCTATCAAACAACCTTCATTTATAAAAAAAACTACGCAGCTGATTGCTTTAGGCGGATTAGTTGCAGGGCTGCTGGATATTACTGAAAACTTCTTCCTGCTGAAAATGCTTCATTTCAACATCAGCAACAGCGAAGCAACTATTACCTGGTGGCTGGCAGCCATTAAGTTTACACTGGTTGCTATTGCTTTTGTAAGCATCCTCATTAATGCTGTTCTTCTTCTCTTTCGTAAACCTAAACCTTCATCAATATGAGCACCATTACCATTGCAACATTCAACTGCGAGAATCTGTTCCGCCGTTTTAAATTCAACGAAACACTTTCACAAACAAAAATTGACAACTCAATTAAAGATGGCTTTATTATGGATAAAGCCATCCTGCAAACCATTACACAAACCGAACGGAAATTGACAGCTGATGCTATCAGGGCAACAAAGGCAGATATTGTTTGCCTGCAGGAAGTGGAAAATATGGATACGCTGAAGAATTTTTTATCGACGTATATGTCTTCCGCAGGTTATAAATACCGGATGCTGATTGATGCCAAAGATCCACGCTTTATTGATGTAGCACTCATCAGCAAAATACCTTTCGGCAATGTAAAAACACACCAGTTCAGTGAAACAGGAAAAATTTTTTCAAGAGATTGCCTGGAAGTGGAATTTGATATCGAAGGAAAATTGTTAACTGTTTTTGTGAATCATTTTAAATCAATGTTCGACCGCAGCAATAAAACCCCTGCGCAGAAAAGAGCACTTACAGCGCCTAAACGAACAGCACAATGCAATGCAGTTTTAAATATCATCAAAGAAAAATATAAATACAGTCCGCAAAAAAGCAACTGGGTTATTGCAGGTGATCTTAATGATTATCCCGACAATACAACCAGTTTAAAAACCCTGCTCGAAAGTACATGGATGGAAAATATTGTGCAGACAAGAATAACAGATCCTGCTGAGCAGTGGACACATTTCTGGGATACAACCACTGTTCCTGTTGACGAACGTTACAAACAGATCGACTATCTCTTTCTGTCGAAAAAATTAGCTGATGCAAATCCGGCAGCTGTGCCTGTAATAGTCAGAAAGGGAATTGTTACGAAGGCAACAAGATACACCGGACCAAGGTTTACCGGTGTAACTGATAAACAGGGAGCATCTGATCATTGCCCTGTTGCCATTACAATAATCATCTGAATCATCCTTACAAAACCTTATCATCATGCAACGTTTTAAAAAATGGTTCAAGCATAACTTCGGGTATATTACCGAACGGTTTAAAGATTTCGGAACAGTAGTACGGCCTTTATGGGTAATACTCATTTTCCAGGTATTGGTTGCCTTTGCGTTTGTTGGTGCACCACAGGGGCAGGATATGCTGCTCACTTATATTATCGACTTTCAACAGGAATGGAGAAGTCTTGGATGGTTCTGGCTTGCGCTGCTTTGCTTAAGTGCAGCATCTGAATTTGGCAGCCGGCTGATCATCTATTTTTCAGATTTAACCACTTATGAACTGGAAGTTAGAAGAGTGCGTTTCAGAAAATTATTTCAGAAACATCTTTCCAAAATATTCCTGTTTGCTCCCGTTTTTTTTGTTACCTGCGGGTTTATTCTTGCTTACCGAAGATTGAGCAAAGGCGATTCGATTGATGCATTTGAATACAGGGACCCGCTGCTGTCCTTTGTTATCATTCTCTTCTTTCTTGCAGTGCTGGTATACCTCTTGTACCTGATTTATTTTGGCAGGCTTAAAAAAACATTGTACCAGTTACCCCTTACCCGATTGCAGAAATATATATTTACCAAACTGTATAGTATTACCAAAGAACGATGGATTACAAGAATACAGGAAATTGACGGACAGAAAAAACAGGTGCTGGTAAAAGTTGGCGGCATTGATTTTATAAAACCGTTAATGAAACGTTTTTACATTGTCTTTTTAATACCGGCTGCTTTCTTTATTTTATTCTTTAGTTTTTTACCCGTTAAAGGATATGATCTTGTGGGCGCTTCCGGTTTGATTTGTATGTCGTTTGCCTGCTGGATCATTGTGTATTGTTCCCTTGATATACTGGATAAGATTCAGCCATTGCGTTTTAAAATGCCCTACCGGCTTTCATTAGTTGTAATTGTATTGCTTGTTTCCTGGTTTAACAACGATCATCCGGCAAGAGTTGCTGCAGTGAAAACAGATAAAACCGATAACCGGAAATTAATTCATGAATATTTTGATGAATGGGTGGAAGCAAGACAACTTGATACAACAAAAAACTTTCCTGTTATTTTTATTGGTGCAGAAGGGGGTGCCTTACGTACAGGTTGTTTTACTTCCATGATGCTGGCACGATTACAGGATTCATTACCCAACTTTAAAAATTATGTATTCTGTTACAGCGGTGTAAGTGGTGGTTCACTGGGTGTAAATTTTTTTAATGCACTCACACAAGCTCCTTCTCTCCCTGCCAACTATCAAACAGTAACCAGGAATTTCTATAACAAAGATTTCTTATCGGCCACAACAGGCAAACTCATTTTTGCTGAAATTTTAAACGCATTTATTCCAAAGCTTATACATGTATTTGACCGTGCAAAAGCACTGGAGCTTACATGGGAAAACAGTTTTGAAGAAGCTACCGGGCTAAAAGATGATGCCAATTTATTCGCTGCTAATTTTTCAACGCATGCAGGTAATCCTCTGCAAAAAACAAACGCAGTTGTGCTGATTAATATTACCGAAGTGGAGTCAGGATCAAGAACTATCTGGAGCAATGTACAGATTGACCCGGTAAATTTTAAAAAGGTAATTGACCTTCAAAAAAAATCACTGGTACAACTGCCTTACAGTACAGCCATCAGTTTAAGTGCAAGGTTTCCATTGGTATCGCCTGCCGGAGCAATTGAATGGAAAAAAGATAAACGTCTGCACTATGTAGATGGAGGTTACTACGAAAACAAAGGTGCATTGGGTATAGCAGAAGCACTGGAAGCCATTAAAAAATACTCAAAGTATAAAAACAAAGCGGAGTTTTTTGTGTTGCAGTTTCACTTCAGCGAAGAAAGTGAAGGTGAATACAGCGGTATCAAATTCTTAAACGATCCCCGTGAAATACTGGGAGCAATCACCAATGTAAGAAGCGGCCATACCAATTACAGTTATGAAGAACTGTTCAGAATATGCAAGGAATATAATGGTGTATTGATTCCACTTCATCTTCCTTTGGATGGACATAAGGTTCCTATGAACTGGGTATTATCAAGTGCTGCGTTAACAAGACTGGAAGATGTGTGTAATGGAATGTTGCGGAAGGAAATGAATCTGCAACCTTTACTCGACCGGTTACATGAACTCCCTAAATAGGCACAGCCCCTGCAGAAAACATCTTCACAAAACATTGCAAGCGGGAAGTAGAATCTGCAGAGGCTGTTATGATTGCAAATGTAAACGGGAAAAGTTATTCCATGTTGTATTATTTGTAATCTTTTTTTGTCTTCACAATTCCTTAACCGGTTCAATTCAATCCTAAGACGGTTGTCATGTTATAAGATGAGGAAAAACAGGCTTTTCAATACAACTGAATTTTTAATACGTCTTTCCTTAAACAAAACAGTTGCCAACTTTAAGAGAGGGCTGCCAACTTTTTGCAAAGTTGGCAACCCTTATTAACATTGTTTGCCCGAATATCCTACATTCGTCTTCCAATCTTAATTCTCAACTTTCAAATACTATTGTTATGCAAGCCTGGAAAGATTATCAGGAAAAAAACAAAGAACGTTTCCTGAACGAATTGCTCGATTTATTACGCATCCCATCCATCAGCGCTAAAATTGAAAACAAAGCCGATATGGTTACCTGTGCCGAAGCAGTAAAAGCAAGACTGTTGGAAGCCGGTGCTGATAAAGTGGTGATTTATGAAACAGCGGGACATCCTGTTGTGTATGGTGAAAAATTTGTGGATGCTTCCAAACCAACTGTATTGGTTTATGGACATTATGATGTGCAGCCGGTTGATCCGTTAAACTTATGGAACAGTCCGCCATTTGAACCAACCATTAAAGACGGAAAAATATTTGCCCGTGGTTCAGCCGATGATAAGGGACAGTTTTACATGCATGTAAAGGCATTGGAAACAATGGTGCAAACCAATTCGCTTACCACCAATATGAAATTTATTATTGAAGGTGAAGAAGAAGTGGGCAGCCCCAACCTGTCAACTTTTGTAAAAGCCAATAAAGAATTACTAAAGGCTGATGTAATCTTAATCAGCGATACTTCCATGATCAGCATGGAAAATCCGTCTATTGATATTGGTGTACGTGGACTGAGTTATATTGAAGTGGAAGTAACCGGACCGAACCGTGACCTTCACAGTGGGGTGTATGGTGGTGCTGTTGCCAACCCTATTACTATTTTGACAAAAATGATTGCCAGCTGTCATGATGAAAACAATCATATTACTATTCCCGGTTTTTATGATGGCGTGGTTGAAGCAACTCCTGAAGAAAGAAAATTAATGGCTGCTGCTCCTTATGATGAAAAAGAATATAAAGCAGATTTGGGCGTAACAGAACTCTGGGGCGAAAAAGGATTTACCAGCAATGAACGCACAGGAATCCGTCCAACATTAGAGCTAAATGGTATCTGGGGTGGTTATACTGGTGAAGGTGCAAAAACTGTGTTACCATCAAAAGCATTTGCAAAAATTTCTGCAAGGTTAGTACCTAATCAATCATCAACTGTGATCACTGAAAAACTGATCAGTTACTTTCAAAGCATTGCACCGGCAGGTGTAACAGTGAAAGCAAGTGAACATCATGGTGGTGAACCTTACATGACTCCTGTAAACAGCAAAGCTTATAAAGCAGCTGCTGCTGCTGTGAAAGATACCTTCGGAAAAGATCCGATTCCAGTGCGTGGTGGTGGAAGTATTCCCATCTGTGCGTTGTTTGAAAAGGAACTGGGAATTAAGATTGTGTTTATGGGTTTTGGCTTAGACAGTGACAACCTGCACAGCCCGAATGAAAAATATGATATCGTAAACTTTTATAAAGGCATTGAAACGATTCCTTATTTCCACAAGCATTTTGCGGAGATGTAAGGAGCCTCAAAGAGGTGACACCTTTTTGAAAGGTGTCACCTCTTATTTTATTCAGCGTATGACTTATAAACTCTATACTAAAATTGCAATTGGCTGGATATTACTTTTAGTTATAATTAATCTTATAGCTGTTCCATATTTAGCGATGACAACATCAGGAGGAGAACAAGCGCCCTTAACTTTTGTTGCCGGATCAATTGGGATTTTAATTTTTTGGAGAAATTTTTCTTTTAATAATTTATGCAATTGCCCGCCATAAAAAATAAGAAGCCTCTGTTCTTTACTATTATGTTGCTATTTGCTTCAGTGGCGGTATTTGCTCAAAAGCCAAAGGATGGCACATATACTTATTCAATTGTATTTGCCGAATGGGGTGGGAAATCTTTAAGCTCAACCTGTACAGTTATAATTAAGGGTGACAGTATTAAAATAATTCATAACGGTAAGAAAAATTTAACCGGTGAAAAAGGTGAGATTATTGATCAGGGAATAATCATGAAACATACTAAGACTGGCAAATGGATTATCGGTCGCAGTAAAAAAGATAAAGATGCAAAAGAAATTGGCGGATGTTCAGATGGACCCTCTGTTATTGATTTCAAACATAAACGCTTCTGGAAATGCTGATATAAATTATCATTTTCCTACACATTGGTTCGTGTCTTCATTATCAGTAATTTTATTGGGCTGCGGTTCCGGGTTGGACATTAAAAATTCCAGCTCAGCAGCAAGCCGTGAACTTTCTTCCCCTCGGAGTCTCCTTAAAAAACAAATCATTCATTTAAAAGATTTCTCAGGCGAGTCTCGGCTCCGGGCCTGTGTTTAGCCGCCTGACTCGCCGTGATACGAAGCACTAATCCAACCCTCCTGTCAAATCAATATCTTCCATTTGCATATAATCTGTTATTGTATAGATTCCCTGATTATCCGTAAAATAATAACCGGCCGAACTGTGTACATAAGCTGCTGGTTCTTCCACTAAACTCCATTTGCCTGAACATGGATTCAAATGCATATAGTCCAGTTTCTGCGTTATGAATTTCTGAGAATCACAATGTTTCCAGTCAAACGAATCTTCCCAAACTTCGTGCAGTTTGTTTCTTTTTGCATCCGTTCTGTTCACTGCCAGTTTTAACTCCTCAAGTAAATTTTCTTCCCGCTGATGTTTTAACCGCTGAACTATTTCATACGCCATGAAACGTTTCCCTGTTCCAATGCTCTTATTAATGGATTGATGTGTTTTTCTGAAACCAATCAGCGCATGTACATGATTAGGCATGATGACATACCCATTTATAAAATGACCATTTTGCTTTAACACATCAAACCACTTGTAGACCAGGTCGTAACTGTTTGTTTGATGAATGAGTGGCAACCATTTATAATTGGTGAATGTGATAAAAAAGATTCCTGCATTGTATGGGATGTTTTTCTTTACCGGCATGGATGAAAATTAATTCAACGTTTGCATTTATACAACAACAACAAGAATTTGATTTTATCTCTGTAACACGGCGAGTCAGGCGGCCAGCGCACAAGACCAATGCCGAGACTCGCCTGAGAACCCCTAATTGTATGGGATGTTTTTCTTTACCGGCATGGATGAAAATTAATTCAACTATTGTGGTTATGCAAGACTATACCTGAAGAATTGTATTTCGCTGCGTAGCACGGCGAGTCAGGCAGCCAGCACACAAAGCCAATGCCGAGACTCGCCTGAGAACCCCTAATTGTATGGGATGTTTTTCTTTATCGGCATAGATGAAAATTAATTCAACTGTCGTGTTTATACAAGAGTATACCAGAAGATTTGTTCTTCGCTCCGTAGCACGGCGAGTCCGGCGGCCAGCTCACAAAAACCCGTGCCGAGACTCGCCTGAGAACTCTGAAGATGATGCTATGAAAACTGAACGTACAAGTGAGTGACACAACCGACGATGCCACCTGCACCAAACCCCGTCAACAAATCCTTTTCCCGGCTTCAAAAAAACATTGATAACTATCAGTTGGCTGCCTGATTAACTCAATGAGAATCGAAACTAAAAGATGTTAGTTTTGGCCGGACTTCCGCAATTAAATAGTTCTGTATGGAAGAAAAAAACTCTTCAGTATCTGCCCGGCTAAAACAACGAATCGTAAAAGGAAAAGTAGTGATTGATATACAGAAATGCAAGGGCTGTGCACTGTGTACTGCTGCCTGTAAAGAACAGGCTCTCCGTGTTTCAGATACCCTCAACGACAAAGGTTACCGCTACATACTTGCTGATAACGATCTGTGTACGGGTTGTGTGAATTGTGCATTGGTTTGCCCGGATGCTGTGATCACCGTTTACCGTACCAAATCGAAAAAACAAAAACCTGAACTGAATAAAGAGGAAGTAAGACAGTTGATTTTTGCTTCTGTGATGCCAGCAAAAAGCAGTGTGTAAGGCTGTCATTAATCATCCACACGTTAAAATATGGAAACAAAACTGATGAAAGGAAATGAAGCACTCGCCGAAGCGGCCATACAGGCCGGCTGCGATGCCTATTTCGGATATCCCATTACACCGCAATCGGAAGTGCTGGAATACCTGGCCCGTGAAATGCCAAAGTATAACCGCATTGTGATGCAGGCCGAAAGTGAAATAGCTTCCATCAACATGGTGTATGGTGCTGCCGGTGCAGGTTTCAGAGCGATGACGAGTTCATCCTCACCGGGTTTCAGTTTAATGCAGGAAGGCATTTCTTATATGGCTGGTGCAGAGTTGCCTTGCTTATTAGTGAATGTAAACCGTGCAGGCCCCGGGCTTGGAACCATACAGCCCGGACAGGGTGATTATTTTCAATCAACAAAAGGTGGTGGTCATGGTGATTACAGGTTGATTGTATTAGCTCCTTCATCCGTTCAGGAAATGGCTGATTTTGTTTTTCTTGGTTTTGATTTGGCAGATAAATACCGCAATCCTGTTTTGATTTTATCAGACGGTGCAATAGGACAAATGATGGAGAAGGTTACGTTTGGTCATCATGTGATCAGCAAAACAGAAAAGCCATGGGCTACAGTTGGTAAACCCAAAACGAGAAAAAGAAATTATATCACTTCGCTGCATATTCAACCCGAAGAGATGGAGCAGCACAATATAAAACTCCAGGAAAAATTTGATGCTATTCGTAAAAATGAAGTACGGTTTGAAGAAATAAATACGGCTGATGCTGATTATGTTTTGGTAGCGTATGGATTGAGTGCAAGGATCTGTCATAAAGCAATGAACCTTTGCCGTAAGAAAGGATTGAAGGTTGGTTTGTTCCGCCCGGTAACATTGTTTCCTTACCCGTATGATGCATTGAACAAACTGGCTGATACAGCAAAGATGATGATGAGTGTTGAACTCAGCAGCGGACAAATGATTGAAGATGTTAAGCTTGCCGTGAATGGAAAAGTTCCTGTTGAGTTTTACGGAAGGATGGGTGGCATGATTCCCACACCTGAAGAAATTGTACAGCATTTAGAAAAAATAATTCTGCCAGCTTATGCACACTGAAGAACTATCTGATATAAAAGTGAATACTCTTCCCGCTCTTGCATGCAACCCTGAAGATGAATATGAATTGGTGTATCACCGCCCTTCAACCATGGTTGATACTACCATGCATTATTGCCCCGGTTGTGCACACAGTCTTGTTCACAAACTGATTATGGAAGTGGTGGAAGAAATGGACATACAGGAAAAAACAGTTGGTGTTGCTCCTGTTGGCTGTTCAGTTTTTGCATACGATTATATGGATATTGATATGCAGGAAGCAGCGCATGGCCGTGCCTGTGCTGTTGCAACTGCCATTAAACGTTTAATGCCTGATAATTATGTATTCACTTACCAGGGCGATGGTGACCTGGCAGCGATTGGTATTGCTGAAACCATTCATGCCGTAAACCGTGGTGAAAATATACTCATTGTTTTCATGAACAATGCCGTGTATGGAATGACGAGCGGACAAATGGCTCCCACTACTTTAACGGGAATGAAAACAACAACAAGTCCTGAAGGTCGTACGACAGAAATGTATGGATCGCCCATGAAAATTTCTGAACTGATGGCACAATTGCCCGGTGCTTATTTTGTAACAAGGCAGGCGGTGAATACTGCAGGTGCAGTCCGTCATACAAAAAAAGCATTACTGCTTGCATTTCAATATCAGCAGTTGCATAAGGGAACATGCTTTATTGAAATATTAGCCAACTGTCCATCGAACTGGAAGATGACACCTGTTGAAACATCAGCTTTTATACAGAATGAAATGAGTGTTGTATTTCCACTCGGCGATATAAAAATGCCAAAAGCGGAAGGAAAAATTTTATAAGGAGTAACAAACTATGCTGGAAGAAATCATCATTGCAGGTTTTGGCGGACAGGGCGTTCTTTCAATGGGAATGACACTTGCTTATGCAGGAATGGTAGAAGACAAAGAAATTTCCTGGATGCCATCATACGGTCCTGAAATGCGTGGAGGCACTGCCAACTGCATTACGATACTGAGTGATGAAAAAATAAGTTCACCCATTATTGCTTCATTTGATACGGCGATTATTCTCAATCAGCCATCCATGGAAAAATTTGCCGCCAAAGTAAAACCGGGAGGGTTATTGTTGTTTGATTCTTCCACTATAATTCACGCTATTGAACGCACAGATATTACGATCATTGGTATTGCTGCCACAACAGAAGCCATCCGTATGAAAAATCCACGCATCATGAATATGCTGATGCTGGGAGCATACCTGCAACTAAAACCAATTGTAAAAGTTGACGATATTATAAAAGCTTTGGAAAAAGTATTGCCTGAAAAATATCATCATCTGCTTCCGGTAAACCGCACGGCAATGGAAAGAGGTGCAGCACTGGTACAACTGCAGGCCGAAACATTACCTGCAGCTGAAGTAATGTTTTAAAAAACCGATTCGCTTTTTAACTTTTAACCGATACTTGCTAATTATAAAAAGAGTTGCCAACCTTTAAAGGTTGGCAACTCTTTTTATCAAGAAAAATCACTTCCCACCCGGAGGACATTTTTCTTTCAAATAAGCTGTGTATAATTTCATGAGATGCTGAAAGGTTCCCGCCCCTTCGCTGATACTGTGTGTGCGGTTGGGGTAAGGCATGAACTGAAACAGTTTCCCGTTTTTAATGAGTTCATTAATCAGCACTTCTGCATTGCTGTAATGTACATTGTCATCACCCGTGCCATGCACGTATAATAAATTCCCTTTCAGATTCTTTGCGTAAGTGATTGGTGATCCTTTAATGAAATCATCTTTGTTTTCCTGTGGCAACCCCATATAACGTTCCTGGTAAATATTATCATAGAACAACTGATTGCCTACTGCTGCAATGGCAATACCTGTCTGGAAGAGATCAGGATACTGAAACAGCAAATGCAATGTGGTTGATCCGCCACCACTCCAGCCCCATGCGGCCACTCTCGCTGGGTCAAGATATTTACGATCCTGTAATAATTTTTTCATGCCCATTGCCTGGTCACGGATATTGATGCGGCCGATCTGCCTGTAAATACTTTTACGCCATTCTGCGCCTTTTAATGTTGGTGTACCCCGGTTGTTGAGTGATACATAAAA
Source organism: Chitinophagaceae bacterium (assembly GCA_031407835.1). Taxonomy (GTDB): domain Bacteria; phylum Bacteroidota; class Bacteroidia; order Chitinophagales; family Chitinophagaceae; genus Lacibacter. The sequence continues at coordinate 441 of JANOIQ010000129.1, read as the reverse complement.
ATATCCCTGAGCATTCATATCACCGGCAAACATGAAATTATTACCCGCATAGAAATCATCTTCTACAGTTGTAGTAGCAGGTTCACTGTACACATACAATACAACAGGATACTTTTTTGTACTGTCGTAATTCTTTGGTTTGCTCATCCAGCCATCCATGGTTACACCATCTTCAGTAGTAATGGTAAAGAATTCAAGATTCGATCTGTTGGCAGGTTTGATTGTTTTCAAGAGATCATCACCTGCAATTGGTTCATGTGCAGGCAAACTGATGAGTTGAGATGCAGGCGCAACAGTTCTGCTTGTAAAACTTTGTACGCCGTATTTTCCATTAGGCGACAGTTCATAGCTGTTAGTACCATTGTATCCTTCAGGAGTTACACGAACCGCTTTACTCTTTCCATCCATTTTTACTTTATAGAGATAACGCTGAATGGGATT
>JANOIQ010000631.1:0-8052 GCA_031407835.1 Chitinophagaceae bacterium | reverse complement strand
GATTTTTATCGTCCGGCAGAAATGTGGAGATACCGTGCAGCACTTTCAGCCGACAATTTGTTATCGTGGCATCAATCAGGTATTGGAATTGGTCGTGGAGTTCGGGGAGATAGTTATGTTGCAGGAGCTGTTGCAAACTACCGTGCAGAGGGACAAGGCTTCACAAGTAACACGCCAACAGGTTGGTGGAGGGCACCCGGTGCAAATACGCTTGCATTTGTTGCCGAAAGTTTTATGGATGAAGTATGTACAGCATTAAAAAAAGATCCAATAGCATTTCGTTTGGAGTTGTTTAAAAAAGCAAAGCAGGAAACTGTTGGAAAAATTAATTATGACCCGGAGAAATACAAAAGTGTAATTGAACTTGTAGTAAAGATGAGTAAGTGGGATACAAAAACGCCCGGCGTATACAGAGGTTTTTCAACCTGGTTTTCTTTTGGTTCTTATGTAGCGCAGGTGGTTGATGTGCAAATGGTAGATGGACAACCGAAGATCAAGAACGTATTTTGTGCAGTAAACTGTGGTCGTGTAATTAATTTGAGCGGAGCAGAAAATCAGGTGCAAGGTTCAATTGTTGATGGCATTAGCCACGCAATGTTCCCGAAAGTTACATTTGTGAATGGTGCTGTGGCCGAAACCAATTTTCATACCTATAAGTTTTTACGCATGAAAGATGGGCCATCGGAAATTGAAGTTCAATTTGTTGAATCGGATGAAGCACCTTCAGGATTAGGTGAGCCAGCTTTACCACCTGTAGCAGCAGCTCTTGCAAATGCATTATTTGCGGCCACAGGTAAACGATTACGCAAGATGCCATTCGCAGACCAACTGGGTTAGATCAGTTTCATCTTTTTTTCCATAGCAGCAGCAATGCATTGTATAAGAATACAGGGAAGCGGTTTTATAATCAACCTTTTTCAACAGAACTTCAAAAAAAATCGTAACAGGTTTTAAAAATTACAGATAGCGTGGCTTTTTACCTGAAGTAGAAAAGCAATAAAACTTAAGCTGAATATGAAAGTGATTCTTGTAACCTTTGCAGTTTCTACATTGGCCATAACACTGCTTTCCTTTGATCAAAATTTTGATTTAAAAGCGAGTGTTCAACGTGGTAAAACCATCTATGAGACAAGCTGCATTACCTGTCACATGCCAGAGGGAACCGGGCTTGAAGGCGTTTTTCCTCCTTTAGTAAAATCAAAAAATCTGGCTGATAAAAATCGTCTCATTAAAGTGATTGTGCAGGGTATAAGAGGGCCGGCAAAAGTGAATGGTGTTGATTATAATGGAGAAATGGCCGGCACCGTTCTTACCAATGAAAAGGTGGCAGATGTTGCAAATTATATTCGTAATTCATGGGGCAATAGGGCTCCTGCTATTTTACCTTCACAGGTGCAACCTGCATTAAAAGCTCAGATCAAAGGATATCAAAAATATTAGATAGAGTAATCGTAAACAGTCTGCTTCTTTTTGAAAGCGAATGACAAAAGAAATAAACGAAATAATCGCTGCGTTTAAAAGGGCACAACAAAAAGGAAATAAAACTGCCCTAGCTACTGTTGTGTACGTTGAGGGTTCTTCCTACCGAAGGCCCGGTGCCCGTATGCTGGTGGAAGACGATGGGCGAATGACCGGCGCAATAAGCGGCGGTTGTTTAGAAGGTGATGCGTTACGTAAAGCGTTGCTGGCAATTCATCAACAGCAAAACAAACTGGTTACGTATAATACATTGGATGAAGATGATATTGAGCTTGGTGTGCAGTTAGGATGCAATGGTATTGTGCATATTTTATTTGAGCCGATTGATCCGCAAGATGAAAATAACCCCATCGCATTACTGGAGAGATCGCAGCTGTTCAGAAGAGAAACAGTTTTGGTAACACTATTTTCATTGCACAACTTTCACGGTCATCAACCAGGCACTTGTTTTTTTCTTGATGAAGAAAGTTCGTACAGCAAAATTGACAATGCAGGCTTAGAAGCGATGGTTCGTGAAGATGCAACGTATGTGCTTAAAGCAGGAGCATCTTCCATAAAAGAATACAGTGAGTTTGAAGTAACTGCCTTTGTTGAATTGTTGCCGCCACCTGTTTCTTTAATTATTATTGGTGCAGGTAACGATGCATTCCCATTAGTTGAAATGACGGGAGTTTTAGGTTGGCAGATTACCGTTGCAGACGGAAGATCAACACATGCAAATGCACAACGTTTTCCCAACGTGCATCAATTGATAACAGGAAAACCGGAAAATATTATTCAGCAACTTATCATTGACGAATGGACCGTGTTTTTGTTGATGACACATAATTACAAGTACGACCTGTCAATGATGAAGCTGTTGCTGCAAATCAAATGCAGATACATCGGCACGCTTGGGCCAAAGAAACGTTTGGAACGAATGCTTGATGAATTGAAAGAAGAAGGAATTAATGTAACAGATGAACAAAGGGAAATGATTTATGGACCGATAGGTTTGGATATTGGTGCTGAGGCAGCAGAAGAAATTGCATTGTCTGTATTGGCAGAAATAAAAGCGGTGTTTGCTGATCGTACCGGAGGTTTTCTGAGAAGCCGGCCGGATAGTATTCATGCCCGCAATGAATTGGAACTGCAGAATAGTAGCAACAATGGAAGATGAGATAACTTATACAAACAATACCGGGGTTATTATACTCGCTGCGGGCGAATCATCCCGCTTAGGCTCTCCCAAGCAATTATTAGTTTATTCAGGCGCTACTCTTTTGCAACATTCCATTGAAGCGGCTCAATTATCTGATGCCGGTTCTGTAATTGTTGTATTAGGTGCAAATGCCGGTTTGATTAGTAAAGAGTTGAAAAATACAACAGTCAAAGTAGTTATAAATCCCGAATGGAAAGAAGGTATGGCTTCAACCATCCGTTGCGGATTACAAACCTTGGTGGAAATGAATCCGCAGGTTGAAACGGCCATTTTCATAGTAGCCGATCAGCCATTTGTAACAGTTGGGTTATTAAATAATTTGATGGATGTGAATAGAAAAGAACGGAGCAGCATTGTTGCCAGTAAATATGATGATACTTTTGGAACACCTGTTTTATTCAGCAACCGTTATTTCCCGGAACTGTTGGAATTAACAGGAGATGTGGGAGCAAAAAGTCTGGTTCGAAAGTATTTGAAAGAAACAGCTTTTGTACATTTCCCAAAAGGAAATATTGATATTGATACAATGGAAGATTATCAGCGTTTTTCAAAAGAATAGTTGGAGCTACACCCCGTCTGACGCCCTCGTCTGACGGAAAAGAATTAGCCTCTGAGATTCTGAGTCTCTGTTGCAACAAGTTATTTACCACAGATTACACAGAAACACAGAAAAGAAACAGGAATAGCAAAATCAGTACAAACAAATGATTTCAGTAGCAGAAGCAAAACATATTATTTTAAATAACGTAACAGAATTAAAAGCTCTTACTGTTTCCTTATTGCAGGCAGCAGGAAAAGTATTAGCATCAGATGTATATGCAACAGTTGATATTCCTTCCTTTCCGCAATCAGCAATGGATGGTTATGCATTTGCATTTGATGATCTGCAAAAAGAATTGACCATCGATGGAGAAATGGCAGCAGGAAGCTCTTCAACAATTGAAGTAGCAGCAGGTAAAGCTATCCGTATTTTCACGGGGGCTCCGGTTCCGGCAGGAGCAGATACAGTGGTAATGCAGGAGAAAGTAAAAACAGAAAACGGTGTATTAATTATTGAAGATGAAAAATTGCAACGCAACAGTAATGTTCGTGCAGTAGGTTCGGAAATAAAAGCCGGTGAACTGGCTTTGGCGAAAGGAAGTTTATTGACTGCTGCAGCGATTGGTTTTTTAGCAGGCATCGGAATTACAGAAGTGTTGGTAATTCCTGACCCGGTGATCAGTATTATTCTTACTGGTAATGAATTACAGGAACCAGGCAAAGCATTGTCTTACGGGCAAGTATATGAATCTAATTCGTTTAGCTTAAGTGCAGCATTACAAGTACTGCATATTCCTGTTCATCATATTTACAAAGCAGAGGATAATCCTGAAGTATTAACAACAACACTACAACAAGCGTTGGACGAAAGTGATCTTGTTTTACTCACAGGTGGTGTTAGTGTTGGTGATTATGACTTTGTACTTCGTGCTGCTAATGCCTGTGGAATTGTGCAACAGTTTCATAAAGTAAAACAACGTCCGGGCAAGCCATTATTTTTTGGTACACAAGGAAACAAAGCTGTATTTGGTTTGCCGGGTAATCCTTCTTCCGTGCTTACTTGTTTTTACGAGTATGTAACAGAGGCATTAGCGATCCAAACAAAACGTCCACTACAATTAAAGACTGTACAAACAGCTTTGGCGAAGGGTTGCATAAAGCCAACGGGACTTGCACATTTTCAAAAAGCATATTACGATGGCCAAACGGTGTTGCCATTAAACGCACAGGAATCGTACAAATTAAATTCGTTTGCAACGGCTAATTGTTTGTTAGTATTGGAAGGAGAGAAAGAAGAATACCAAGTAAATGATCCTGTCACCATTCATCTTTTGCCTGCTTAAACATGGAAACAATTTATCTTTTTTATATACTGTTATTTTTGGTTGCATTTTTATATGCATCGGTTGGGCATGGCGGTGCAAGTGGTTATTTGGCGTTGATGGCCATCTTCAGCATAGCACCTGATGTAATGAAGCCAACAGCTTTATTGTTAAATTTGTTTGTATCGCTAACCTCTTTCATTCAGTTTTACAGAGGTGGTTATTTCCGAATGAAATTGTTTCTGCCTTTTGCGCTTGCTTCTGTGCCGTTTGCGTTTATTGGGGGATTGATTACAATTGATGCGTCAGTTTATAAGCAGATATTGGGGTGGTTATTATTATTGCCGGTTATCCGTTTCTTTTTCTTCACCAATATACAGGTAGAAGAACAAAAGAAACACTCATTGATTCTCGCTGTTGCTATTGGTGCGGTCATTGGTTTTCTTTCAGGATTGATTGGTATTGGGGGCGGAATTATTTTATCACCCGTGTTGCTGTTATTACGTTGGGCCGATATGAAACAAACAGCAGCCATCAGTGCATTGTTTATTTTTGTGAATTCACTGTCAGGGTTGGCGGGGCAATTTACCAAGGGTATTCAGTTTACAACAGATATGTACCTGTATGTGATCATTGCTTTTGCAGGAGGATTAGTTGGGGCTTATATCGGTTCAGTGAGGTTGAAACAGGGGATATTAAAATATATGCTGGCAACCGTATTATTAATTGCAGCAGTGAAATTATTAGTTACATAAGCATAAAATTTTGTGATATAAAATAAATAGAATGAGCGTACAGGTTTTATTTTTTGGCAAGCTGGTTGAAATTGCAGGCGCATCGATTGCAATTGATGAAGTGCAAACAACGGATGAATTGTTGCAGCAATTGCAGCAGACTTATCCAAAGTTGATAACTGAAAAATATATTGTGTCAGTTGATAAGAAGATGATTCAAACAAATACAACATTGACCAATGGATGTACCGTTGCACTACTGCCACCATTCTCAGGGGGATAAACATGAACAACGACCGACTATACGAACGTTATCAACGGCAACTCATCCTTAAAGGATTTGGTGCAGAAGCACAGCAGAAATTGCTGTCGGCTTCTGTATTGGTGATTGGTGCTGGTGGATTGGGTTGCCCAGTACTGCAATATCTCACAGCTGCTGGTGTTGGTTCAATCGGTATTGTGGATGATGATGTGGTAGCACTTTCTAATCTGCACCGCCAGGTGTTGTACAATGTACAGATGATCGGTAAACCAAAAGTAAGTTGTGCGGTTGAGGTGTTGCAACAACTGAATCCACAGGTAAAGTTTAATATTTACAATGAACGCTTAACAAATCGTAATGTCGTAACCATTCTGTCATCGTATGATCTGGTGATTGATGGCTCTGATAATTTTGCTACACGATATGTAGTGAATGATGCCTGTGTGTTGTTAAATAAGCCATTAATCTATGGAGCCGTTTCACAATATGAAGGACAGGTAGCAGTCTTCAATGTGCAACAGGAGAATGAACGTTCAGCCAATTACCGTGACCTGTTTCCGCATCCACTCAAACAAGGAGAGGTGTTGAATTGCGAAGAAGCAGGTGTGTTGGGTGTAGTGCCAGGTATTATTGGCACCATGATGGCGAATGAAGCGATTAAAGTAATTACAGAAACAGGTGAGCCTCTCATCAACCAACTGCTTACTTATGATGCCCGTTCAAACAATATCTATCAACTCCAACTGCAACCGGGAAAAGGAACCAGGCAATTGATCCCTGAAGATATTGCTGCGTTGGAGCAAACTGATTATGAATGGCTGTGCAGTTCGGCTACTCTTGTCAACGAAATTGATGCAACGGAGTTCAACCGCATCATTGCAGAAGGAACAGCAGCCATTGTGGATGTAAGGGAAAAAGATGAACAGCCAGTGGTAACTGCATTTAATCATGTACAGATACCTTTAAACAGTTTACAGAAACATACAGCGTGGCTTGCAGAAGATACGGTCGTTGTATTTTGTTTATCAGGCAAACGGAGTGCACAGGCGGCAAAACAGTTGACAGAATTATTTGGTGCATCAAAAAAAATCTATAGTTTAAAAGGCGGCATTCAACAATGGATGCAGGAACAAAAACAAACCGTGTAATGGAACGTAAACCGAAGAATATATTTACACAGGGAGCAATTGCTGCTTCGTTTATTGCAGATAGTATTGCAAAGCACAGCTCAAAAACGAATATCGGTGCACATAGCATTTTCTTAGGGCAGGTGAGGGCAGATGTGATCGACGAAAAGAAAGTAATGGCAATCGAATACACAACGTATGAAGAACTTGCTTTGGGAAAAATGCATACGATTCGGGAAGATATCTTTGCAAAGTATGAACTTACCTGTATGCATGTGCATCACAGTTTGGGTAAAGTGGCAGTGGGCGAAATATGTTTGTTTGTCTTTACTTCTTCTGCACATCGACGTGCAGCAATTGATGCCTGCAATGAATTGGTGGAAAGGATCAAAACAGAATTGCCTGTTTGGGGAAGGGAATTATTTGAAGACGAAACTCATCAATGGAAAGTAAATCAATAAGCAATGGTCAACATCACACATAAATCAACAACATTACGACAGGCAATCGCAACAGCATTACTCACTGTTTCAAAACAGGAAACCATTGATGCTATTCAAAACAAAACCGTTCCCAAAGGTGATGTGTTTGAATTTTCAAGAGCAGCCGGTTTACTCGCCATTAAAAAGACCAGTGATGTTATTCCCGATTGTCATCCGTTGCCGGTTGAATTTGCTTCCATCAAACATGAGATAGTTGGATTGAACATTCTTATTTCAGTTGAAGTACATACCATTTATAAAACCGGAGTGGAAGTAGAAGCTATGCATGGTGCTGCTATTACAGCATTGACTATGTATGATATGCTGAAGCCTTTGGATAAAGGAGTGGAGATTTCATCTATCAGACTTGAAAGTAAAAAGGGAGGCAAAACAGATTTCAAAGATGAACTGAAAGAAAGCATCCGTTGTGCTGTGATCGTTTGTTCCGATGCAGTATCGGCAGGCAAGAAAGAAGACAACAGTGGAAAAGCTCTCATTGACAAACTGAAGCAACATCAATTAACTGCTTCCATTTATGAAATCATTCCGGATGAATTTGAGTTGATTCAAACCAAGGCAAAGCAATACAGCAGCGAAGGTTATAATCTCATCTTATTTACTGGTGGCACCGGTTTGTCGCCAAGAGATGTAACACCCGATGCGATTCAACCTTTACTCAATCGGGAGATTCCCGGTATGATGGAGGCTGCCCGGAGTTACGGACAGCAACGAACACCATATGCAATGCTGTCGAGAGGGGTAGCTGGTTTTATCGGCAATTCCCTTGTTATCACCTTGCCTGGTTCAACCAAAGGTGCTGAGGAAACAATGGATGCATTATTCCCATACGTGTTGCATTTATTTCGGGTGGCAAATGGTATGAGGCATAATTAGCTGAACTTTCT
>JANOIQ010000612.1:0-9176 GCA_031407835.1 Chitinophagaceae bacterium | reverse complement strand
CTGGTAAAACTAAACAAACTCACAACCTATGAAGAAGTATTAAACATATTTGGAAAAGGTGATGGGTGTGAATTGTGCAAACCACCTGTTGCATCTATTCTCGCAAGTTTGTGGAATGAAGTGATTCTGAAAAAAGGAAATGATACGGCCCAGGATAGCAATGATCGTTTCTTAGCCAATATACAAAAAGGAGGTACGTATTCTGTAGTACCACGTATTCCCGGTGGAGAAATTACTCCTGATAAATTAATCGTCATCGGGCAGGTAGCAAAAAAATACAATCTCTATACAAAAATTACCGGAGGTCAGCGTATCGATCTGTTTGGTGCCCACCTCAGCGATCTGCCAAATATCTGGGAAGAATTAATAGAAGCAGGTTTTGAAAGTGGTCATGCATATGGTAAAAGCTTACGTACAGTAAAAAGTTGTGTAGGCAGTACCTGGTGCAGGTTTGGTTTACATGATAGTGTAAGCTTTGCAATAAAAGTTGAAGAACGTTACCGTGGTCTGCGTTCTCCCCACAAATTAAAAGGTGGTGTAAGCGGATGCATCCGTGAATGTGCCGAAGCACAGAGTAAAGATTTTGGTATCATCGCCACAGAAAAAGGATGGAACCTGTATGTATGCGGAAATGGTGGAAGTAAGCCGCAGCATGCTTTGTTATTAGCAACTGATATTGATGAAGAAACCTGTATTAAATATTTAGACCGTTTCTTAATGTTTTATGTAAAAACAGCCGATCCTCTTACACGTACTGCTACATGGTTAAATAAAATGGAAGGTGGAATTGATTATTTAAGATCAGTTGTTGTAAATGATGCATTGGGTATGAATGCTCAGTGGGAAGCTGATATGAGTAACCATGTAAATACGTACGAGTGTGAATGGAAGGCTGCAATCGAAACGCCGGAATTAAGAAAACGCTTCAGCCATTTTGTGAATGCGCCGGAGGAAAAAGATCCATCTGTGAAGTTTGACGAGATGAGAGAACAGAAGAAAGCAAAAGAGTGGAAGTAATACCGGGTTGCTTTCTGTAGATATACTGAATTGCCATACTGTTGATAATAATCCTTTCCCTTAAAAACATACTTACACGATTGCTTGCCAGTTTTTAAAAAAGCCAAAGCCATTTTATTTTAACGGTTGCCTGCTTTAGTATAAGCAACAGATAAACTTTTATCAAAAATGATGACAGAAGAAAAAGTATTGACCTGGTTCTATGCATGTTCAGCAAAAGATGTTCCTCAAAACGGAGGTGTATGTGTAAAGTATAAAAATGAACAAATCGCTTTGTTTCATTTTACCCGCCGTGATGAATGGTATGCCACACAAAATGAATGTCCGCACCGTATGCAAATGGCATTGAGCCGTGGTATGATTGGCACGCAGGGTGAAGAACCAAAAGTAGCCTGCCCCTTTCATAAGAGAACATTTTCCTTAAAAACCGGTGAATGTTTAAATGGAGAAGAGTGTGCCATCAAAACATTTCCTGTTAAAGTGGAAGAAGATAAAGTGTTTATCGGAATTACGGATTAAAAAAAAGTTAGTAATAAAAAACCCCGACTCGAAATGGAAGCTCGGACGGGGTGTAGAATTTAAATTGACAACAATCTAAAAACCAAGACAAAACTATGATTAAAAATCTGAAAAAGAAAGCTTTACGGGTAAGTATGCTGTTATGTTTTTTGAATGCGTTCAGTTCAAATGCACAGTTTACATTAACGGGTCAGTTAAGAACACGTACAGAAGTACGTAACGGGTTAGGCAACCTCGTACTGAAAGGTTCAAAACCTGCCGTATTTACTTCGCAGCGTACGAGATTAATTTTTGGTTACAAATGGGACAGGTTAACGTTTGGCGCATCTGTTCAGGATGTTAGAGTATGGGGGCAGGATGCATCAACCATTTCCAATGCAGATGGCAACAGGTTAATGCTCCATGAAGGTTGGGCTGATTTAACCTTGTTTAACAAAGCCGATACAACGATCAAAACAAAAGGAATTGATCTGATGACTATCAAAATTGGGCGGCAGGAATTAATATATGACGACGTAAGATTAATTGGAAATCTTGATTGGTTACAGCAGGGCCGCCGTCATGATATGGCTTTATTAAAAACGGTTCATAAAGGATGGCAGATAGATTTAGGTTATGCATTTAATCAAAACTCAGATGCCTTCGGTATAACAAATACATCTTATGTTCCTGCCAATGTTCCGGCTTACGTAAAAAATTCAATGGGTGTACTGGTGCCCACACCTGCTGGTATTTTACCAATGGCTGCAGCAGGTAATGCGGGCAATAACAGTGCTAAAACGGGAGCACCTGTATGGGTAAACCCACCAACTACAAACGGCGGTAACCAGGATTATAAGTCTTTTGTAAGTGTGTACGCCAGTAAAAAAATAAAGCAAACGAAGTTCTCCGCATTATTTTTTAATGACATGTTTGGTAAATATAAATTAGACTCTGTAGGAAGTGCATCTGCCGGTTATGTATATGGAAGAAGATTTGTGTCTTCCGGCGCATCTGATGTGTTTGATTATACCGGAACTTTTGGCCGCTACACATATGGTTTAATGATCAATCATACAATGGGGAATGCATCCGGTTTTGGAAAAATTGCCGTACAGGCTGCTTACTATGCACAAAGTGGTAAAAACCGTGATGGAGTTAAGATGAAAAATGCTTATCACTATACAGTTTCTGCAACCTATCAAAAAGGGAAAATAAGTTTCACTCCCGGCTTTGATGTGCTGAGTGGAAATGATGCCACTACAGCAAATGACGAAAAGTTTGATCCATTGTATGGCACTCCGCACCGTCATTGGGGTTTTATGGATTATTTCTACGTAGGCACAGGTTCGCCAGCAGGTGGATTAAAAAATCCTTATCTGAAATTTAAGTATTCTGGAAATGTATTGACAGCAGGAATTGATTTTCATCTTTTTTCCATTGACAAAGGGATGAAAAAAGCAGACGGAACTTTTATTGATAAAAACCTGGGCAATGAAATTGATTTACTCATCAACTATAACATGAACAAGTTTACCAATATAGAATTGGGTTATTCAGTTATGAATGCAACAAAAAGTATGGCTTTTGCTAAAGGACAGGCAACTACCGATGCTGCAGCTGATACGTATAGAAAAACAGGAAATTGGTTTTATGCAATGATCCGGTTTACTCCTGATTTTTTCTATACTAAGCCGGTAGCCATCAAACAATAATAGGTCGCAGTGAAAATTTAACCCAGTTATTAAAACTTACAACAATGAAATCAATCATAACAAAAGCAATACTTTTTTTAACACTTACCTGTTTACTCACCGGTGTTACTTCCTTTAAAATACATGCACCGTCCAGGAAAATTAAGCTGGGGTTTATTTCTCTCACCGATTGTGCCCCTCTCGTAGTGGCCAAGGAGTTAGGGCTCTTCGCAAAATACGGAGTAGATGTTGAACTGGAGAAAGAAGCATCATGGGCAGTTGTAAGAGACAAAGTATTAAACGGAGAGATTGATGGAGCGCATTGTTTATTTTCTATGCCTTTTTCTGTGTACACAGGTATTGGTGGTAAAGCAGGAAGTGAAATGAAAATTGCAATGGTGCTTAACAACAATGGTCAGGCAATTACTTTATCAAAAGATTTTTGCGGCCTTGTTGGATTTAAAGAAGTAAATAAAGTGGCGGCTGCAGTAAAGAATGTACAGAGCCGTAAGGAAGTAACTTTTGCTCAAACCTTTCCTGGCGGCACACATGATATTTGGTTGCGTAACTGGATGGCAGCCGCAGGGATCAATCAAAAATCAGTAAGTATCATTACCATACCTCCTCCTCAAATGGTAGCCAATATGCGTGTTGATAATATGGAAGGCTATTGTGTAGGTGAACCATGGAATGGCGTTGCTGCAGCGCAGAACGTTGGCTTTACACATATATCATCGCAGGATATCTGGAAAAATCATCCGGAGAAAGCATTGGTTGTAAACTCAACTTTTGCATCAAGTAACAGGGAAGATTTAAAAAAAGTAATGAAAGCAATAATTGAAGCATGTAAATGGCTGGATGTTATGGGCAATCGTTCTAAAGCCGCTTCCTGGCTTACCAAGCCAAATTATGTGAATGCTCCTTTACAGGTAATTGAAGCAAGATTAAAAGGTTCTTATGATTTGGGTTGTGATTTGGGAGTGCAGAAGTATAAGGACGATTACATGACTTTTTATAATAGTGGTATTGTGAATATGCCCAGAAAATCTCATGCTATCTGGTTTATGGCACAGTATGTACGATTTGGATATTTAAAAGCTGAGCCAGCGTATGCAGCTATTGCTGAAAAACTGGTACTCGATGATTTGTTTGCAGAAGTGGCGAAAGAAATGGGAGTTCCTGTCCAACCCGATATGCAGGCATTTAAAACAACTTATGATGTGCAGTTTGATCCGAACAATCCTGCTGCATATCTGAAAACAACAAAAAGGTAAAATTCTATTGCTTAAAAGAAAATAAATTATTCAGTATGAAATAGCCATAAAAATGAGCAAGCTAATTTATACTAAAAGCGATGACCATTTTTATGGGTATACTATGTGGCCAAAATAAAATAAAATAAAAAAGAACACATGAAAAAAATATTCACTTTAAAAACACTGCTGTCAGTTGTATACTTTGCTGTTGGGCTTCTCTTAGTTGGAGGTATATGGGAATTGATTTCTCTGTTTACTAAAAATGAAATACCCAATCCAAGAATGACCTGGATCACTTTTAAGGAAGTGATGCAAAACCCGATGCAGAACGAACCCGATGTGAAAGGAATTGGCACCAAACTGCTGAGCTCACTTGCAAGGGTAGGCATTGGTTTCGGGTTGGGAAGTTTAATCGCTATTCCATTAGGTTTATTAATGGGTTCCAGTAAAACAATGATGGCTATTGTGAATCCCATTGTTCAGATACTTCGTCCTGTTTCACCATTAGCATGGTTCCCGTTGGGGCTGGCAATTTTTAAAGACTCACCTGCAGCAAGCATCTTCATGATTTTTATCTGCTCGTTATGGCCAACAGTTATTAATACAGCTTTTGGTGTGTCGGCAATACCGCAGGATCATAAAAATGTAGGAACCGCATTTGGTTTTTCAAAGTGGAAGTATCTCACGAAAATAATGTTGCCATTCACTTTGCCGCATATACTTACCGGTTTACGCCTGGCTATTGGTGTTGCCTGGATGGTAATTGTAGCAGGTGAAATGTTATCGGGTGGAATTGGCCTTGGCTATTTTGTTTGGGAAGAAGGATTTAATGGAGGAAGTGTTGCCAAGATTATTGTAGCCATCATTATCATCGGGATTGTAGGATTAATACTGGATAAATTATTTATGGCATTGCAAAAGAAATTCAGCTATGCTGTATAGTAGGCGGGGAAGTGATTTATTGATATAGTATAAACTGTAAAAAATCATCTTAAAACATTATGTTATGAAGAAGGAAAATATAAACAGGGCATTGCTGGTTGCTTTAGTAATCGGGTCTGTTTTGAATCTGATCAACAGTTATGATGTTTTTATGGAAGGAAAGTTTAGCAATAGAAATATCATTCGGATTATACTGACTTATATCACCCCATTTTGTGTTTCATTGTATTCTTCTAATAAAGCGGCACAGCAATTGGCAGGGAAAAAAATAGATATCGAAAACAGATAATTTCTAACCGTAAAATTAATTATATGAGTACTTCATCAATGGTAGCAGAATCAACAGTGGAAGTGAGTAAGGTCACTTCAGAGAATTTATTGAAGCCTGTTTATAATGCAGGAAAAAGTATTGAGATAGAAAACGTAACGGTTAGTTTTAAAACACCGAAGGGTATTTACACAGCCGTAAAGGATATTTCATTAAGTGTAAAAAAAGGTGAAATCATTTGCCTGATTGGTCATTCAGGTTGCGGCAAATCAACCCTAATGGGCACTATCAGCGGAATGGTAAAACCTTCCAGCGGTGTTGTAAGAGCAAACGGTAACGAAGTTGAAAAACCCGGACCTGACAGAGGAATTGTGTTTCAAAATTATTCTCTGCTTCCCTGGTTAACGGTATATCAGAATATTTATGAAGCAGTAGACTCTGCAATAAAACACAAAACAGCTGCACAGAAGAAAGAGCTGGTGATAAACAATTTGAAAATGGTAAAACTGTGGGATCATAAAGACAAACTGCCCGGTCAGTTGTCTGGCGGTATGAAGCAACGTGTTGCTATTGCAAGAGCCTTTGCCATCAATCCTTCTATTTTATTGCTTGATGAGCCGTTTGGGGCATTAGATGCTTTAACAAAAAGCAGTATGCATGTAGAGTTATTAAAGCTCTGGAATCTTGATAACCGGGAAAAAACCATTGTAATGGTAACCCATGATATTGAAGAGGCAATATTTTTGAGCGATCGTGTTGTGGTTATGAATAACGGGCCCGAAGCAACTATTAAAGAAATTGTTGATGTGCCATTGCCAAGGCCACGCAATAAAAAAGATATCGTGCATGATGCAACTTACATGACTATTCATGATAAACTGCTAAGCCTGCTGATTGATAAATTTTCAATTGATGACATCCTTTAAATTAATACATCTTAAATCAGTTCAATGCAACAGAATTCAACAGCACAACCATTAAGCAGGTTAAATATCTTTTCAATGAAAGGAGTTCAGATGAAGACCTTTCATATTACCTGGCTCACTTTTTTCTTTTGTTTTTTCGCCTGGTTTGGTATGGCGCCGTTAATGAAAATTGCAAGGGAACAGTTGCATTTAACAAAGGATCAGATAGGAAATATTCAGATCGCTTCCGTATCAGCTACTATTGTTGCCCGTTTAATCATCGGGAGGCTTATTGATAAATACGGCCCACGCATTATTTACACATGGTTGCTGGTATTGTGTGCTATTCCTGTATTGTTAATCGGTACAAGCCATTCCTATACTTCGTTTTTATTATTCCGTTTAGCTATTGGTGTTATTGGTGCATCATTTGTAATTACTCAGTTTCATACATCCGTGATGTTTGCACCGAATATTAAAGGCACTGCCAATGCAACTGCGGGAGGCTTTGGCAATGCAGGTGGTGGCGCTGCTAATTTCTTTATGCCAATGATTGCATCAGCATTTGTTGCGTTGGGTATATGTACAAAAGAAGACAGCTGGAGATTTGCCATGATTTTTCCGGGTGTTATGCTGCTTGTTTGTGCTTTCCTATATTATAAGTTTACCAAAGACACAGCAGCAGGAGATTATAAAGAAATTGGGTATAAGGTTGATGAAAAAAAGAATACGTTCATGATTGCTGTAAGAGATTATCGTACATGGATACTGACGATTGCCTATGCAGCCTGCTTTGGTGTTGAAATTACTGTTGATAATTTTGCCCCTATATTTTTTACTGACTCTTTTGGTGCTTCCATAGCTGTGGCAGGTATGGCTGCAGGTATTTTCGGATGGATCAATATTTTTGCCCGTCCAATGGGTGGTATTGTAGCTGATAAAATTGGAAAAATCTGGGGCTTTGATGGCAAATCATTTTTATTAGCCACTTTGTTATTGTTAGAAGGTATTGGTATTATATGGTTTGCCAAATCAGGTAACCTGGGTATGGCAATTTTTCTGATGTTTTTCTTCGGACTCAGTTTAAAAATGGCGAATGGTGCTACATACAGTCTCGTACCATTCATCAGCCCTGTTGCAGTGGGTAGTGTTGCAGGCATTGTTGGTGCCGGAGGTAATATCGGTGCTATGCTCATTGCTTTTATGTTTAAAGCAAAAGCAGTAAATGTAACAAAGGAAGTAATTGAGAATGGAGTTGCCTCTACAAAAACAGTGATTGACTATACAGCAGCATTTTCAATGTTGGGATATATTATTTTAGGAATTGGCGTTGCCGTTTTTATTTTCAGAACAATAACTGCAAAAAAAGGCACCAGTATTAAAGACTTGGTTGTTGTTCCTGTTGAAGTAAAAGCATAATTAAACTAAATAAAAACGAAAAACCAGTATTGAATAAGTCGGGTAAAATAAACGGACAGTCATCGGTTAATCATGCACATGGTTTTAAAACTACCTGTTGTTACTGCGGGGTTGGTTGCGGTATTGTTGTAAACAAAGATGAGCAGGGTCGTATTTCTGTTGAAGGCGATAAGGATCATCCTGTAAATAAAGGGATGCTTTGTTCAAAAGGCATGAACCTGCATTATACGGTGAATGATCAAACAGATCGTTTACTGTATCCGGAAATGCGATACAGCCGCAGTCAGCCAAGGCAAAGGGTTTCATGGGATACAGCTTTGGAACGTACTGCAGCAGTATTTAAAACATTTATTGAAAAATATGGCCCCAACTCTGTTGCTTTTTATGCATCAGGCCAATGTTTAACAGAAGAATATTATGTTGTTAATAAACTCATCAAGGGATTTATTGGCAGCAACAATATTGATACGAATTCAAGATTGTGCATGAGCTCAGCAGTAGTAGGATATAAAATGAGTTTGGGTGAAGACAGTGTACCGGTTAGTTATGATGACCTTGAATTGTGCGATGTAATTTTTGTTGCCGGCGCTAATCCTGCCTGGTGCCATCCCATTTTATGGAGAAGGGTAGAAGCAGCCAGAGAAAAAAATCCTGATCTCAAAATTATTATCAGTGATCCACGCAAAACACAAAGCTGTTCCATGGCCAATGTGCATTTGCAGTTAACCCCTGGTACTGATGTTACTCTTCATCATGCCATTGGCAGATGTTTGATAGAAGAGGGGCAGATTGATTTTGATTTTATCAGTGATCACACCAATGGATTTGAACAGTACCGGAAAACAGTTTTTGAACGTACAATAGAAGAGGCTGCTGCAATTTGTGGAGTAAGTGAAGATGATATCCGATTAGCTGCATCATTCATCGGTAATGCCAAGGGGTTTATTACTATGTGGACGATGGGGTTGAATCAAAGTGTGATTGGAGTAAATAAAAATCTTTCACTCATTAACTTGAATTTAATAACGGGGCATATCGGTAAGCCAGGTTCCGGTCCTTTTTCATTAACAGGTCAGCCAAATGCAATGGGTGGAAGGGAAGTAGGCGGTTTATCAAATTTATTACCTGCGCATAGGGATTTATTAAATGAAGCTGATAGAAATGAAGTGGAAAAATT
>JANOIQ010000158.1:0-3157 GCA_031407835.1 Chitinophagaceae bacterium | reverse complement strand
GGCAATGGTAAGCACTTCTGAAACCAATTTGAATGTGAGTACCGCCAATACAGATGCAACTTTCAGGGGCATATTAAATGCAACAAAAGATGTAAACGGAAAAATCCGGAGCCGGTATAATATCATACGCAATTATTACATCAGCAATTACAATGTTGACCTGCAGGCAATAGGTAATCTTGCTAATTAATAACTACTTATTGAACATGAAATATATTTTTCTTTTACTGATAGCCCCGTTTTTAAATTCAATATCCATCCAGGCTCAAAACAGCCATATTGCTTTCGAACAGGGAACAATGCAACAGGCATTAGCCAAAGCTGACAGTTCCAAACGATTGGTGTTTGTAGATTGCTATACCGTGTGGTGTGTCCCCTGTAAAGGAATGGACAAATTCGTATTTACCAATGATACGGTGGCCGTTTTTTTCAATTCCCATTTCATTAATGTAAAAATGGATATGGAAAAAGGCGAAGGCCCGGCCTTGGCTGTTAAGTATAAGGTAGGGGCTTTTCCCACCTACCTGTTGCTGGATGGCGGCGGTAATGTAGTGTACAAATTTGTAGGTGGTATGTCGGCAGATACATTTCTTTTAAAAACAAAAGAAGGAATGAATCCGCAAAACCGGGTGGCCAGGATGAACAGTGAATATGCAAAAGGCAACCGTTCAAAATCATTTTTAAGAGAATATGTGAAATTGAAAATTGAAATGATGGAAATTGAATCCGGAAAAAAAATTGCAGCAGATTATTTTAAACTGTTAACTCCAAAAGAAAGGGCAAAGCCGGAGAACTGGTACTTATTTGGAGAGAACAGGTATTCATTATACTTATCAAATATTTACAGCAGCAATTTTAATTACCTGGCAGACCACTGGAAAGATTTTGTAAAAGAAAATGGTAAAGAAACGGTTGAGCAAAAACTTGCAAAATCATACAGGCAAATTGCAGAGTATTGTTTACGGGGTTGGTATTTTAAACAACAATCTTACAATAAACAAGATTTTGAAAGATACCGTAAGCAATTGGAGAAAACAGAACTGGCGGATAAAAAGCAATTGATTAGTTTGATGAACATAGCACAGGCCGCCGGTGAAAAAGATACTGTGGCAATTGTAAATATGCTGGCAGATAATATCGCTGATTTCTCTGAGGATAATAAAAGAATATTGTTTGGCTTTGTTGCCATGTTTAGTGGAAGGAATTCAGCCCTTACAAAGAATATACGCTGCAAAGAAATTTTTGATAAAATAATTCAAACATCTTCTACCGAAGGATTGATAAAGACTGCACGGAACTATCTGAAATACCTTACATTTTAAAAGTTAGTTATGAAAAAAATAATAATAACAGGAGTGCTTTTAGCAGCACTGGTTAATCTCTTTGCCCAAACGGCCGATTATAAAGCTGCGGAAAAGTATGATGCCTCTAATCTTTCAAAGAAAGTGGGCACACTTGAAACTATCCCTTTTTTTATTAATAAAACAGACAGGTTTTGGTTTTCACTCGAAGAAAAAGACGGCAGCCGCAATTATTATTTTGTTGAGCCTGCAAAAAAAGAAAAGAAACTATTGTATGATAAAAAAGCTGTGGCTGAAAAAATGCGGCTGCAACGCAATGAAGAAATTGATGCTGGGTTTTTGAATGCAATACCTGTTTTTTCTGCAGATGGAACAAAACTTATCTTCTCTTACAAATCAGCTAAATATGAGTATGACATTGCAAAAAAAAGTTTAGCAGCATCGGTAGTAAGAGAAAAAAGAGATTCGTTATACAATGCAGTAGCCGGCAATCTGTCGCCCGATAGAAAATGGGTATTGTATGCAAGAAACCATAATCTCTATCTTAAAAAAACAGGCGAAGATGAAGAAACAGCATTATCTGCTGATGCAGCCTTGTATTATTCATTTGGCTTAAACGAATTTGATACTGCTTCATCCCGTAACGGTACATCGAATGCGAATTGGATGGCAGACTCGAAATATTTTTATGTTGTAAGGCAGAACAACCGTAAAGTGCAAACCATATCAATTGCACATACAATGGCCACATGGCCTTGGGTGGAAACAAAAAAATACCAATACCCCGGTGATAAAGAAGTAACACAATATGAATTGTTTATTGGCAACACAACAACAAAACAATTAGTAAAAGTAAATATTGATAAATGGCCCGACCAGGTACTGGCGGTTGTAAATGCAAAGGCAGGAGCCAAAGAAATATTTATTACCCGTAAAAAAAGAATCTGCGATGAAATAGAACTATGTGCTGTTAACCTAAGTACGGGAAATGTAAGAACGATTATAAGTGAGACCAGTAAGCCAACTATAAATGGAGAACTTTTCAATGTTTCCATAATTAATAATGGCAAGGAAATAATCTGGTGGAGCGACCGCACCGGGTGGGGGCATTATTACCTCTATGATTCAGTTGGAAATGTAAAGGGACAAATTACCAACGGTGATTGGACAGCCGGAAAAATAGTTTCTATTGATACACTGAAAAGAGAATTTTGTTTGTATGGTTATGGCAAAGAAACCGGCCGCAACCCTTATCTGCAGCATTTGTACAAAGTTTCTTTTGACGGGGGCAAGCCAATGCTGTTAACCCCGGAGAATGCCCATCATAAAATATCTTTCTCGCCTTCCGGGCAATATTTTGTTGACAATTATTCCAGGATAGACCTTGCACCCAAAACAGTTTTAAGGGACAGAAGTGGGAAATGGATTTGCGACATTCATCAACCTGATTTGAACAACCTGTATGAATATGGCTGGAAGATGCCCGAACCTTTTACCGTAAAAGCTGCGGATGGTATTACTGATTTATACGGCATTATGTGGAAGCCATTTAATTTTGACTCCACAAAAAAATATCCCATCATTTCACAAGTGTACCCTGGGCCGGTTATAGAAACGGTTTGGCCCGACTTTACTGTGTTTGATAAATATAATAATACATCGCTTGCACAAGTTGGTTTTGTTGTGGTGGTAATGGGGCACCGGGGCGGCTCGCCATTACGCAATAAAGCATACGCCACTTACGGCTATGGCAATCTTAGAGATTATGCATTGGCCGATGATAAATATGGAATAGAACAACTGGCACGCCGTCACAATTTTATCGACAGTAATCGTATTGGCATCACCGGTCATTC
>JANOIQ010000151.1:0-2566 GCA_031407835.1 Chitinophagaceae bacterium | reverse complement strand
TTTGGCCATCGATAACGATCTCGAGATCATTCCCGTGATCAATAAGATTGATATGGACGGTGCTATGATTGAAGAAGTGAAAGACCAGATCATTGATTTAATTGGTTGTAAACCTGAAGATATTTTATTGGCAAGTGGTCGTGCAGGCATTGGAATTGAAGAAATACTGGAAGCCATTGTAAAACGCATCCCAGCTCCAACAGGAAAGCCCGACGCACCATTGCAGGCATTGATCTTCGACAGTGTGTTCAACAGTTTTCGTGGTGTGATCGTTTACTACCGCATCAGAAACGGGCGAATCAAAAAAGGAGATAAAGTAAAGTTTGTAAGTACCGGGCAGGAATATGAAGCGAGTGAAGTTGGTATTTTAAAACTGAAGATGACAGAAAAGAAGGAAGTTACCTGCGGCGATGTGGGTTATATCATTACCGGTGTAAAGAATGCCAAAGAAGTGAAAGTGGGTGATACCATTACGCTTGCTGCCAATCCTACGCAGGAACCAATCCAGGGTTTTCAGGAAGTAAAGCCGATGGTATTTGCCGGCATCTTTCCTATTGCAACAGAAGATTTTGAAGAGCTGCGTGACTGCATGGATAAACTGCAGTTAAATGATGCGTCATTGACTTTTGAACTGGAAACATCTCAGGCACTTGGTTTTGGTTTCCGCTGCGGTTTCCTTGGTTTGCTGCACATGGAAATTATCCAGGAACGTTTGGAGAGAGAGTACAATCAAACAGTGATCACCACTGTACCCAACGTAAGTTTTATTGCTTACACCACAAGGGGAGAAAAGATACTGGTGAACAATCCGGCGCAAATGCCGGATCCTACTGCAATGGACAGAATTGAAGAACCCTTCATCAAAGCACAGATCATTACCAAGCCTGATTATATCGGAAATATCATGACACTCTGTTTGGGCAAACGTGGTATTCTCATCAATCAGCATTACCTCACACCAACCCGTGTGGAGCTGATGTTTGAAATGCCGTTGACAGAAATCGTATTTGATTTTTACGATAAGTTGAAATCACAAACCCGTGGTTATGCGTCGTTTGACTATCATCCCATTGGTTACCGTGATGCGGATATTGTGAAGATGGACATTTTATTGAATGGAGATAAAGTGGATGCCTTGAGTGCTTTGATTCACCGCAGCCGTGGTCAGGAATTTGGACGTAAGCTTTGTGAAAAGTTGAAAGAGTTGGTTCCACGTCAACAGTTCCAGATTGCCATCCAGGCAGCTATTGGTGCCAAGGTTGTAGCCCGTGAAACGATCAGTGCCATGCGGAAAGATGTTACGGCCAAATGTTATGGTGGTGATATCAGCCGTAAACGTAAACTATTGGAAAAGCAGAAAGAAGGTAAGAAACGTATGCGACAAATTGGTAATGTGGAAATACCGCAGGAAGCATTTTTAGCGGTATTGAAACTGGATGAATAAAAAGCCTCACCTCCCTTCCTCCTCTCCTGTAGAGAGGAGGCGGTACAGTTAAGCAAGGATAAGCGTTTAGTTCTTCCACATCAGCTTTTGAATACCTATCAGCAATTTTTAAAACAATTAATTATAATTAAGGCACAAAGTATAACAGCTTTGTGCCTTTTGTTTTGCTCTGATTCAGAAATTACTTTAACTTGAAATAATTCTAAACACCAAACTGAAGACCATGAGTGATTTTACCCTTAACAAAGAACCCGACCTTGTAGTGATTGCCCGCTTTATTGAAAAAGGAGAAGACAAAGGATTGACGGGTGATGATTACACTGTTCGCTTATACGACCGTGATATTGCTGATGATGATTACCTCGGTGAAAGCCGGTTGGATGCTGAAGGTCATATCCGCATTGCTTTTGCACATGATTCATTTGTAAATGATTCTGCTTTTAAAGAAACCCGTCCTGATTTTTATTTTATTATACTGAAAGATCACAAACCTGTTTATACAACCAAGGTACTTGAAGAATTAAGTCTTGAAGACCTGGAACAGTTTAAGATGGGAGAGGGCGAGGTGGTTGATCTGGGAAGTTTTTTGGTGGATGTGAGATGATTGACCGCTAAGACACAAAGGCGCAAAGGAAGGTGGTTAAGAGTTCAAAAGAGGAAAAAGAGAAAGAGATTTTTATTTATGAGTTCCATTTGATCAGAACGACTTTTTTACTTTCGGAGGGACTGTAACCCTTGTGACAGAAATATTTAACTGCCCATCAGCTAAAATAAAAAAGCTGTTGAACAGTATTCAACAGCTTTCCATTTATTAACTATAAATTATTTACTGAAACTTCTTGGCATCTTCTAAAAACTTCGCCAGTCCGAGATCGGTTAACGGATGTTTTAATAATCCAAGAATTGAATCCAACGGACAGGTACAAACATCAGCACCCATTTCAGCCGCCTGCACAATATGCAATGGTGTGCGGATAGAAGCTGCGAGGATCTGTGTTTCAAATCCTTGTAAGGAATAAATATTATTGATCTGTCCAATCAGTTCCATGCCATCCCAGCAACCGTCGTCAATACGGCCAATAAACGGAGATACATACGTAGCACCTGCTTTAGCAGCAAGAA
>JANOIQ010000563.1:0-24738 GCA_031407835.1 Chitinophagaceae bacterium | reverse complement strand
GGGAATGTATGGGAAGAAAAAAATCAGGCAACCACTTCAACTGTTGCACCAATGCCTCTGTCATTAATGGCATCGCATAAAGGTTTCAAATCATCATAAGAGCCATTCTTAACAGCATACTTGCCTTTAGTATGAATAAACCAGGCACATTGTTCAGCCTGTTCAGGTGAATGTCCGCAGATATCAACCAGTGTTTCTATCACCCATTCAAACGTATTTACCTCATCATTCCACATGATTAAGTGACAGGGATTTTCAACATCTGTGAGTACATCCGTTTCAATCAGCTCTTTGGTATGTGTGGAGAATTTTATCATGCCACTGCAAATTTAAAAAACGTGAGCCAGAAAAAATAATTCATTCGTAACCTGCAAGCAACAATTAAGGCTCGAATTTTGTCTAACCATCAACTTAGCAACCATTTTCATGAAATTTCGACTGCTTAACAGGAAAAAAGACACCGATAAGAACCCTCCCGACGGGAAGGCAATTGTGCTTTCCATCAATTCCACCAATCGTGGCCTTGATTTTCTTGTTGAGCTTTTTCAGAAAATAAGACCGGCTAATGTACATAAAACAGAAGAAGCTGAACTCAAGTTCAAAGCTTTACTATTCCAGTTGCAGGATGATAAGTCGTTGCTGTTTTCACTCCGTAAATCCCTGCTTTCACAATTCGTCAAAAGTGATATTACAACAGCATTAACTGAAAGCGGACTCATCAGTTCAAGAGGATTTATACAGGAACTGATTTCGAAACTGAAACATAAGTTTATCCCTGCATTATTGAAACCGACAGATTTTCTGTTTGTGATTGAGCAGATCTTTTATAAAAAGGATGATCATGTGTGGATGGGAAATATTGATGAAGATTTGTGGATTCGTTTTTTTGAAATGATTGGTATTGAGGTAAATCTTTCTGAGCCGCAACTGATCAACCAGTTGTCGCAATCAATGCAGGTGTTATCCTACCGCTTATCAATGATGGGTTTGGAAAAAGAAGTAACCCGGCAGTATGAAAAAGTGAATGATGCCACTTTCCCTTTTCTGGAACAGAACCGTTTGGTGAACCTGCTGATAGAGAAAAAGCAGAAAACCTACCACGAGCAAAAAATAATACTGGAAGGTATTGCAGAAGCATTGCACAATTGTTTGCAGAGTATTAAATGGATTAAAGAACAACGTAAAGAAGTAGGAACAAGCCTGGCAGAAACATTTCTGCTCACACGTATGGAGCAGCATGTGGAACGCATTTTCATGATTATTGATGCACTCGATAACGATAATCAATTCAATACAAAACGGTTTATTCATTACTTCATTACTGTAATAAGGAACCAGAACAGGAAAAACAGTTTAGGTGAATTTCTCTCGCAGAATTTTGGTTTATTAGCTTATCAGATATCAGAGCATGGTGGCAAGAGGGGCGAAACCTTTATCACAAAAACAAAGAAAGAATTTTATTTACTTTTTTTAAGTGCATTGGGTGGGGGCTTTATCATTTCATTTATTGCCATTACTAAAAATCTGCTGGGTAAAGTAATTGTTGCTCCCTTTTGGCATGGTGTATTATACAGCACGAATTACAGCATTGGGTTCCTGTTAATTCAATCAACAGGATCAACACTGGCAACCAAGCAGCCGGCATTTACTGCATCGGCTGTTGCCAGTTCCTTAGACAGCAACAAACTGCAGGGCAGGCCCGACCTGAATAACCTGGCTACAACTATTGCACAGGTTTCCCGGAGCCAGCTGGCTTCTTTTGCGGGTAACCTCCTGGTGGTTTTTCCATTAACCTATTTACTGGCGATGTTATTTTTTGAAGCAACCGGAACAAAAATAGCATCAGGTGCAGAAGCTCTCGGATTATTAAATGCACAACATCCATTTAAAAGCCTTGCTTTATTATATGCCTGTTTTACCGGCTTCTTTTTGTTTTTAAGTGGGTTGATTGCCGGTTGGGTTGAGAATTATGTTGTGTATGCCCAGTTGCCGCAGCGCATCAGCTTACATCCTTTTCTGCATCATAATCTTGGGAAAAGAAAAATGCGCTGGCTGGTAAATACGGTTGAAAACAAACTGGGTTCTATTGCAGGTAGTGTATCGCTCGGTTTTTTTCTGGGAATGGCTTCCTTTTTTGGCAAAACATTTGGAATACCTTTCGATATACGTCATATCACTATCTCGGCAGGCAATACCGCTATTGGCTTTTTTGGAATGGAAGGTCCGGTTGACTACCGTTATTTCTCTGTCATTCTTCTTGGCGTTGGGTTAATCGGATTTCTCAACTTTTTTGTGAGCTTTGGCTTTGCTTTTTATGTAGCTGTGAAATCAAGAGGCATCAGGCTGAAAGAATACCCTGAGTTTTTAGGGATTTTGTGGAGATATATGAGAAAGCACCCGGCAGATTTTGTGAGGCCGCCTAAAAATACAGCAGCATGATCTATGGTGATTATAAAAATGCACCAGTTGTTTTCTGCTTAAAAAAATATCTGAAAAAGTCTGAAAAAAAGTTTTTACTAAAACGATCATACCCTTATCTTTGCCCTCCCAAAAAGGGAGCATAGCTCAGTTGGTTCAGAGCATCTGCCTTACAAGCAGAGGGTCCGCGGTTCGAGCCCGTGTGCTCCCACAATAGCTTCGGAAATTTTCCGGGGCTTTTTTGTTACGTACAGTTTCTATATCTTATTCTCCACTACTACCAACAAATACTACATTGGTCATACCGGTGATCAGATGGAAGAACGACTTCGTAAGCATAATTCCAATCACAAAGGATTTACAGGTGGTATCGGCGATTGGATTATTGCTTATACCGAAATCTATTTAACCAAGAGCGAGGCTTACAAAAGAGAGCGGGATGTAAAAAAATGGAAAAGTAGAAAACTTATTGAAGAACTCATTGCTAATGAAGGATAAACTCACTTTGTTTAGAGCACCCCGATTTTCAATCGGGAGGGTCCGCGGTTCGAGCCCGTGTGCTCCCACAGAAAAGACCCCGATTTTATCGGGGTCTTTCTTTTTATATCAGCTTTCTGTATATTTTTTCAGCGATGTACCAATGATGTAAGTCCAGCCCTCTGCAAAACTTTCTTTTGCAAAATCAGGGTTATCTGCCGGGAATGTTTCCAACCCTTCATGTTTTAATTTCAACCTGGTTTTATCTCCTTCAGCAAATAATTCAAAATGTACAAATGAATAGCCTTCATATCCCTGGTACCGCCAGCTGTAAATAAGTTTTTTTCAGCAATTACTTCAGTAATCTTACAAATATGTAAATACTTTTCTCCCTTCCTGCCTTCGCCATAGAACTGAAATTGAAAACCAACCACCGGTTTAAACTCAGCAAGACCAAAATACCATTGCTTCATTTCAGTTTTATCTGTAATGGCTTTCCAAACAACAGCAACGGGAGCAGTGAGCAACTGTTCAATAACAAAAGGAAGAGATGGCATTTGTTACAGTTTATGTGATGACCTGTTATTTATTCCAGCACCATGCATTGATATCCATGGTTGTTCATGACTTTGATAATTTTTTCCGGTACTACCTTGTTCGCTTCCACTCTCAGTATTTTGTCACAATCATGCATATCAAAATTAATCCTGCTTTCTTTGAAATGTATAACAAGCTCAGCAAGCATTCTTTCTGCCTGCATGCAATCCATCACATTTGTTTTGAATACTTCAACCATGATATCAGTCTGTTTATTCATGATCAGCAAAGCTTTTATGATTGAGGAATTTTTGTTTCATCAATGTATAAAATTTCCCATTGATGACCATCAGGATCAGCAAAGCCATGCTGATACATCCAGCCATGATCCTGTGGATCGGCATATACGGATCCACCAGCTTCAACAGCCTTCCTTACAAACTCTTCAACTTTTTCTCTGCTTTCGGCATCAATAGCAATTAATACCTCAGTAGTTTTTGTTGCATCAGCAATTTTTTTCTTTGTAAATATTTGAAACATTGGCTCACTAAGCAGCATTGCATAAATGCTGCCATCATTAATAATGAGGCAGGCTGCTTTCTCATCGGTGAATTGAGGATTAAATAAAAACCCAAGATGAGAGAAAAAGTCCATCGTCTTTTTCAGGTCTTTAACCGGCAGGTTCACAAATATTTTGGTTGGCATGATTTATTCTTTAATGATGATTAGGTTACTGTTGTTGAAAAAAATGTGCAAAAGCTATTGTTCTGCCAATTGTTTTACATTTTCCAGTGCTTTTGGCCAGATGTTACTGAACATCTCTTTAAATTCTTCAGTGATGTCCATATCAATACTTAACTCTGTTTTATTGCCGGCTTCTTTCAGTATATAATTTTCCTCTGCGCCTGACCATGCTTTTACTCTTTCACTTGTGGTGTCTTCAATTCCATTCAGTA
Organism: Chitinophagaceae bacterium; assembly: GCA_031407835.1. Classification (GTDB taxonomy): domain Bacteria; phylum Bacteroidota; class Bacteroidia; order Chitinophagales; family Chitinophagaceae; genus Lacibacter. Next base: position 20,350 of record JANOIQ010000563.1, on the reverse strand, counting down.
TTTCGCCCAAATGTTTGAACGACATAAATTCATTTGGCTTATTTACTGCCACCATGCTCACCATTCCTGAACCCTTCTGATCAAGAAATAAAACCTTGGTTCCTTCTTTCCAGTTATCTGTTACTGCATGCGAGCCTTCTGTAAAAGCACTTGTCCATTTTCTGTAACTGTCCTGATCCCAAAGAACATTCCAAACTTTTTCTTTAGGAGCATTAATGCTGGTTGAAAAATGAAGCTTTTCCATTTTTGTAAGTTTTATTGATGAATAATCAGTCAGGATTTTAATTCTGACCCTCTTTCTTTTTATTTAAATAATAGTCCCGTTGTTTTTTATCTAATTTTTCAATTGAGTAACGGAGGAAAGTACGGGGCATAGAGGCTGCATATTTTTCTAAAAATTCCAATAGCCTTTTCCTGTTTTTATCACCTGCAAAACGTACCATCCAACCAGCTCCTTTGTGTACCAAGTCTTCTTTATCTTTCAGCAGCATCTCCGCAATCTTAAATGTATCATCCGTTTCGCCCTGCCTGATGAAATAACAGGTACTCAGTATCGCAGTTCTTCGTTCCCACATATTTTTTGAACGGACCAGCTTGTAAAGAACAGTACGTGGCTTATCAAATAAATAACTTCCTGTCATATGTAAACACCCCAAATCAACGAGGTCCCAGTTATTGATCCTGTCGTGACGCTTCATGTACAGCGTATAAAATTCTTTTCTTCTGCTCTCAGTAATTTTTTTACTGCGTGATGCTTTGTCCATGATGCTTACCGCACCGGCTCTTACTTCATGAATGGGGCTTTCCAGCATTTTTTCAATTTCTTTAATAGGCATTTCACTAAACTCTTTTGCCAATGCAAAAAGCTGTCCCATTTTAATTCCCATGAACTGATCGCCTTCACCATATTCACCTTCGCCCGCTTTAAAATAGCGTTGAATCTTTTTCAGTTCTGCTGCCGATTGCAGCTTCTTTAACCGTTCAATAAATTGCTTTGCTGTAACATCAGTTGATGTGGCAGGTTTTTTATTCAGTGATTTCGCTGTTTTACCTGTTGCCATGTGTTATTGCAAACGTTATCCTTTATAAGCATTTTCTAAATCAGCTATAATTATTTTTTTCATTTTCATCATAGCCTGCATTACTCTTCCTGCTTTTACAGCGTCTTTATCGCCAAGCAATTTACTTAGTGCGGGAGGTACAATTTGCCAGGATAAGCCATACTTATCTTTTAACCAGCCGCACATACTTTCCTGCCCTCCATTGGCTGTAAGCTTTTCCCAGAGATCATCGATTTCCTCCTGTGTTTCACAGGTCAACACAAAAGAAATGGCTTCAGTGAATTTAAACATCGGGCCACCGTTCAAGGCAACAAAATCCTGACCATTGATTTGAAATGCTACAGTCAAAGGCTTGCCTCCCGGTCCGGGTGCTCCACCTGTTTTTTTACCATCTTTAAAAACGGAGATATAGAAGTCAACAGCTTCTTCTGCATTGCCGTCGAACCATAAGAAAGGAGTGATCTTTTGCATGTGTTATTATTTAAGACGATTAGTTATTGTTTTTACTTTAAACCTGTTAAACTTTTTTTGTTTTTTTCAATTGTTCTTTTTCCAGGTTTACCTGTACCCTGAATTTTACGATCTGTTTAATGAGTGCAAGAGGAAGAGGCTTGTCAATCGGAAATTGAACAGCACCTTTTGATCCTTTATATACAGACAACTCTTTTTTGAATGCTTCAATTCCTGATCCGGTGGGGTAGAAGCCGATATGATTTTTATAAGCAGCAAAATATACCAGCATACCATGATAGTTATAAGCCGGCATCTGGTAGCTGATTACTTCCTCAGCTTTTGGTGCTGCAGCTTTAATGGCGCCACGGAGTTTTTGCAGCAATGCCTGCACTTCAGGAGGGAATTGCTGAATGTACTCATCTGTATTTTTTGCAACAGCTGTTTTATTCATTGCCATTGTACTGAAATTTAGTTGGTCATTAATCGGTTGATTATTTTTCCAGGTTAGCTTTCATGTTATCCAGAGTTTGCTGCATGTCTTTTCCCAGCAGTTTATCCATGAAAAGGTTCATGATGTTCATCGGGTATTTTGATTTGCCTGTAAACATATTCGACACTTTTGTTTTCCCATCATCTGTTGTGCTTACAGTTGTTGTAGCATAATTGGTTCCTTCAAATGGTTTTTTAAAACGAATTTCCACCTTCATGCTTTCTCCTTCCTTCAGTTCAATGATTTCCTGTGCACCAACTCCTACATTTTTATCATCGCTTGTCCAGGAAGATATAAATCCAACAGTACCGTCAGTACCTGTATACACAATATTGATCTTTGGGTCTTTCATTACCCATACACTATACAGCTCCTGGTTCCTGATCAGTTTCAGGTAATTGAATACTTCCTGTTTTGGTTTCTGAATGATGATTTGTTTTTCCAGCATAAACTCTTTTTTTACAAACAAAGCAACAAGAAGTATAAGTGCAATGATACCTGCAAGGATGAATAAGAGGGAAAGAAGAATTTTCATAATAAATGGTTTAAGTGATGAGTGGCATTTGGTAAAATATTAATTTTTAACTGTTCTTTTTCTGTTACGGGGAAATAAAGGGTAAACATCTGCAGCAGACTGATCAGCGGAAGAATCAATTCTAAAAAAGATGGAACCATCCGTTGCTGATCCCGGTATGTATTTGATTTCATGTCGTTTGTTAAATGGTTACGTTGCTGTTGTGAAGATAGTTCTATACAGTTTGAAACGGAGGTGCTTGTAACGTCAATATTGGGGGCATTTGCGACAAATAATTTTTATCTTACACTTTAAATCAGTCAAATATGATACAGGTTGGCATTATCATTCTTCATGAATACAGGTTGCTGAGTATTGCAGCCGTCCTCGATGTGTTTGAAGCAGTGAATAAAATTCAGAAAGAGAAGGGACTTCCGGAGCAATACCACATCACACTGTTTTCACTTCCTGAAGCACAGCCTGTTTCTTTTCATGGCTATGAAACAAAATCCATCCTGGAGGAGGTAAAGCCGGAGATGATTCTCATTCCATCTTTCTCAACAGAAAATATTCAGCTGGCTGTTCAGAAAAGTGCAGGATTTATTCCATGGTTAATAAAGCACTACCAGGCTGGTGCAGAAATAGCCAGTTTATGCAGTGGTGCATTTCTATTGGCTGCCAGCAAATTACTCGATGGTAAAGTAGCCACCACGCATGTGGATGCAGGCAGTGGATTTGCAGCCGCTTTTCCTGAAGTAAAATTAAGAGTGGATAAAACTGTAACGCAGGATGGAAGGCTTTATACCAGCGGAGGATCCACTTCCTCCTTTCATCTGTTACTGCACCTTGTACAGAAAGATTGCGGAAAAGAGATGGCTGTGCGGATTGCCAAAATCTTTGCCATTGATATGGACAGGCATAGCCAGTCTTACTTCAGTACCTTCCGTCCATCACATCAGCATAACGATGAACTGGTGGCACAGGTGCAGCAGAAGATTGAAACCGGTTATCATGAAATTGAAACCATTGAAGCGATCATTAAAGATATTCCTTCGAGCAGAAGAAATTTAGTACGCAGATTTAAACAGGCAACGGGTATTGCACCCATTGAATACTTGCAGCAAACAAGAATTGAAGCATCGAAAAAATTACTTGAGCAAACCAATCAGCAAATGGCCGAAGTAATTACACATACGGGCTACAACGATCCCAAAGCGTTCCGCAAAGTATTCCGCAAAATTGTTGGTATGACGCCGACTGATTACAGGGAGAAGTTTCAGATGAAGTAGGGGCGTAGAATGAAACGACATTCGCAGTAATGTCACTAGTCATACGACGCAAGTACGGTGGCGTTTTTTTCTGCAATAGCAACAGGGTAATTTTATTTTGAGCGTTATTTTGTCAAACTGTTAAGAGCATCTTTTGTTTGTTGATCCGTCGGGTCAAGTTCTAACGCTTTTTCATAATTTTTTATGGCATTGGGTTTGTTGTTGATTTTTAAATAGTAATCACCCCAGCGGCTGTACACAATAGATGAGTTAGGATGTTGCTCCAATGCTAATTCTAAAATGGTTGTTACAGCATCTTTGTTCAGCGGTTTTTTATTCATCAGGTCATATGCAAGGTAGGTAACCTGGTACTCATTCATCTTCATTTCCCTGAACCCTTTTTTGGCTTCATCATATTTTTTCATCTTCAAATACTCGCTTGGCGAAAATTCATTGTCTTTCATTTTAAGCATGGGCTTGTCCTGGTAAATGTTTTGTAATGAAATCACTTCACCTTTCTCATTTCTATTAAAACCGGCTTTTATATTATAGTCTGTAAAAACGATGGTATCTTTTGTAACAGGGAAACAATAAATATCAGTTCCTTCATTAATCTGTTCAACTAAATAGTTTTTTTCTTTTCGCAGGTAAAGCACTTCATCTGCGGCCATTCTGTATCGTCCGGTATATTTATCGAGTTCACTATCGGTTAAACTGATGGGTTCAATCTCTTTGGGTAAAAAATTTGTCCAGTTATAAACCTTTGCAACAGCTCTCCTTATTTCTTTACCTAACCCATTTACATCATCGCCTGAATTAAGCATAATAATAACACCGTTTCCACCGGTTACACTTCCTATTCCATATGCCAGGAAACCAGCATTTACACCAGTAAATTCAAAATATACGCCGTTTGGATCTTTGTTGTCAGTACGTTGCAGTAAGAATGGGCCAATACCAATTTGTTCTTTGTATGCGCCATCCGAAACGTTCTGTTGTGGCGTTAGCATTTTCTTTGCAGTTAGTTGATTCAGTATTTTTCCTTTGCCGAGGTACGATTGCTGAACATCAATAAAAAATTTTGCCAAGTCTGTTGGGGTTGTATAAAGCCCTGCTGCTGCCTGTTGTGGGTATACATAAGGCATTCCCTTAAACCAGGACGCAGATGAGTAAGCCTGAGAAGATTGCTTTACAAACTTTATTGGCACAGGTTGTTCAAAAGTGGAGTTCTTCATTCCCAGTTTAGTAAAGAGCAATTGTTGCGTAAGGCTTGAGAAACTTTTTTTGGAAACATCCATTAAGGCTAATTGTGCAATCATGCTTCCCCCACCCGAATAACGGAATTCTTTATTTGGCTCACTGTTTACTACAACAGGTCTCGTTTCGGAAATTTTTGCCCCACTCAAAATTTCAACGATGGTTGGTAGTGATTGAATTGGGGTAAAACCGAAGTAGGATGATTGCGATGTGCCTGCTGAATGGCTCAGCAGCATTCTTAAGGTTACCGGTGTTTTTTTTGTAAAATCATTTTCAGCAATCTTCCACGATGTAAGATAATTGTTGATTGGCTTCTCCAGTTCTATCTGGCCATTTTCTGACATTTCCAAAGCCGTAACAGCCATAAGAAACTTGCTGATTGAGCCTGCTGAAAACATTGTTTCTGTGGTTACAGGTATTTTTTTGGTTGTATCTGCCAAACCATAACCTTTTGCCCAATCAATTTTGTAATCTTTGATAACTGCAATACTTACGCCCGGTACTTTATAATACTTCATTCTGTCCAGAATATTCCAGCCGGGAAAATCTTTAACTGGTACAAAGGGAATGAGGTTGTTTTCAACCTGTGTAATTCTGTTTAATACATCTTTATTTTGGGCAACGGTTTGTTTAACTAACAGTACTAAAAAAAGAAAAGTGATCAGTTTCATACAATCAAGTGTTTATAATATTGGCAACAATGCGGTTTGCTGAATTATGTAATACCCAATCAATGTTTGACAAAATGCAGCTTTCCTGCAATTAACAGTTGCTCAACAACTTCATGTCAATAATTGTTTATGAAATCAGTAAAGTTTCTTTACAATTTTGTTGGTGTTTTCACAGGCCATAAAATAGTAGCGGTCATAACCTGTCTCTCTCAATTGGGAAGACACAACCAAGCCAAAAATGATTTGAATTCCCTCAGCAGTCACAGCTTTCCTTTTTCTTTCTCAAATTATTATAATGCACATAAACCAGGCTTACTCCGCCAACGCTGTTGAGTATAAGTTCTCCCATAAAAGTTAAATGGTCATGTGCAAAAAAGATCAACAGCATTAGTATATTTCCTAATCCTAAAGCAAATTGAAAGAAAACGTTTTGCAGCCTGAACTTTTTTTTGAATAGCAGGGGCGCAGTACTTACCATAGCTATACCACATAAAACAGGATGAACCATTTCGTTTTTGGTTAATAAACCCGGAATAAAAATTAATAGCAAAGGCAGTATCCAGCAGTGAAGGAAACACAGACATGATGCGAATAAACCAGAATAGTCAGCGAGATAAACAAGACTGTACTTTCGGGATTTTTCAAAATTTCTGAGGTATCGAATAAGGAGTTTCATTTGTTTATTAGTTTGCCTGTTTCTGGTTAATGTTATTTATTATTTATTAAAAAGCAAGGACAGGAAAGTCTGTCCTTGCTCTCAATTTCAATGATTTTATTCCATCGAGTAATTACATATTTACTGGTATAAAATCAAAATTTTACTTCGAAGATCAGGTTAATAGGATTTTGTTGGGCTATCCTGAACCGTGAGTAACCAGCTTCTTTTACAATTTTTTCTACAGCAGCCGGACCAGCCTGTGCTCCAAGACAATAATCACCTTCTTCAGAATGGGAATGCGGTACACATAAGGCGGTGGACGCAGCATAAAACATTCTTCCAATCGGGTTGAAATTATCTTCCGGGTTATCGCCGGCATTTGGCTCTACAAATAATAATGAACCTTCAGGAGCTAACTTAGTACGGGCATAGCGAAGGGCTTTAAGCGGATTGCCCAAATCATGTAAACAGTCAAAGAAACAGATCATATCAAAATTACCCTGTCCGTATCCTTCGGCAGTTGTTTCTATAAAAAATACATTGGTAAGCCCTTTTTCTTCTGCACGGAGCCTGGCCACAGCTATCGATTCTTTATGATAATCAAAACCATAAAATTCAGAATTAGGAAATGCTTCAGCCATCAAAATAGTGGAAGCACCATGTCCGCATCCTATATCGGCCACACGGCCGCCATTAAGTAATTTTTCTTCCATTCCTTTTAATGAAGGAATCCACACGTTGTTTAAATTGGCTAAGTATCCCGTTTTGTATACGGTTTCAACGCCATGAAAAAGATCATGGTGATGTTCGTGCCAGCCTATACCAGTGCCGGAAGTAAAGGCTTTTGATAATTTGTCTTTGTCTTTCCACAAACTATTTACTACATAATAAGCAGGGCCTAATAAAAACGGACTATCCTTTTCGATCAAAACCAGTGCATGTTCTTCTGGTAGTTCATAGGTTTTATGTTGCGGATGGTAAATAATATATCCGCCTGCTGCCTGGTTGTTCAGCCATTCCCGAATGTACCGCTCAAATGTATTTGTCTTGTCGGCTAATTGAGCGGGTGTTAACGGGCCTGCACCACGCATTGCCTGGTATAAGCCCAGTTCCTGTCCGAGTAAGGTCATTACGCCTGAGTAATTTGCCGAAAGATCCAGGATAAACTGGCCGAGGAATTGTTCAGCTTTTTGCAGATCTGCTACTTTTTTTTCTTCTGTTAAAACTTGCATTGTCATTATACTTTTTAGATGATTAATGTTATCAATCTTCGTGATTGACAATGCAAAAGTAGAATGACAGCAAGTGGCAGGATTTGCAGTTTAGTCCAAATAATTGATCATTTGGGCCAAGTGAAATTTAATTTGCTAAAGAAGATTTTTGCTGGCGAAATTGATGGGGAGGTAAATCATACTGTTTTTTAAAGCAGCGTATAAAATTTGAGGTAGTTTCAAATCCTGAACGGAAAGCTATTTCACTAATGCTTTCTTCTGTAGTTAATAAATGCATCCGGGCATATTTCAAACGCATTTCTATTAACCATTTATTTAAAGAGGTGCCAAAAATTTCCTGGAAGTCTCTTTTAAAACTGGAAAGACTTCGATGCGTTAATTTGGCAAAATCTTCCTGGCTCAAAGAATAGAGGTAATTGTCCATCATCACCTGCTTCAGGTTAGCCTTTTCTTCTTTGGCTAACGACAAGAAATAAGCGCTAAGTTGAGGATTGATATTTCCTGTAATAACCTGCAAAATCAATTCTTTAAACTTTAGTTTCAACAAATGGCCGGAAGGATTGTGTTGCTGTAAAAAATAACCGATCATCGATTCGAAATAGATTTTAAGACTTAAATCTACTTCTAATCTTAATACGGCAGATTGAACTTCATCATGTTTTTGATCAAGTTGCGCTTCTATAACTACCTGCCTGACAAAAGCATCCGGAACAAAGAATAGTAAAGCACAAAATTGTTCCTCGTAATAATTTTTTATCAGATGAGCCCCTTTTTTACAAAATATTGCATCTCCCACAGCTACCGGAAATTCTCCGTCGGGAGTTACCCATGTTTTTGTGCCACTTTGAATAAAAGCAATATAACTATGTTGCGACCAAATGCCGCTGCGAACATCACCTGGCATGCATTGATATTCCACAAACAGCAAACCATCACATTCAAGTTTCCTGTAGTTGGTTTTTAGATTATAATCATATAAATTATTCATGTATGCAACTTAACTTGTAATGAACAACCCGGCATATTATTAATGATTTCGGCCCGGTAAAGTTAGCAAATACGGCTGCTGTCTGCATCCCCGTTACGGGGATTTATCCACCTTTTTTTTACTGAAATTTTATTTCGTCGCAAGCCATCTTATCAGGTTTAACGCAAATTGCCTGTTGTCTTCATTTGCACTATTCATTCCATATTTATTGCCATTCTTGTCAAACTGTGCAGTCAGGAATGCTGATTCAGCCAAAATAACAACCTTGCCCTTTCCATATTGTTTACAAATTCCCTGTGAATAACCGCTTGCAGAATAAAAGCCTGCATATTCAATATTTGTGGTAATATCTCCGCCGTCTTTCTTAACGTCAACTTTTACATTGAAGTTTTGTGCATGGGGTGTAAAAATTAAAAGTTGTGTCCAGCTAGAATCGCCTTTCACAGAGCTTCCTGTAAAAGTGTTCACTCTTTCAACCTTGTCTAATATTGGATGTGTTGGGTTTAAATTACCTTTAGATTTTGTGAATAGTAAAGCATCTCTCACTTCTTTGTTATTTAATAAGGTATCCTCGGTGTAACCATTATGCACCTGTACATGAAACTTATTCAGTAGGGGAGACATAGCAAGACCAAACGGAAAATGTTCTGTTATTAAAAGTAAAGCTCCGCCGTTTTGAACCCACTGCTCTAACAGGTCAACTTCTGTTTTGGAAAAGGGAGATTTGTCGCCCGGGTCTTCTATACCCATTGCTGTTGCAATAATATAAATATCTGTATTAGCTAAAGAACTATGATTAATTGGTTTACCTGTTGAAGTAACAGAACAGCCATCGTTAGTAAGTAAAGTTGCAAAAGGTTTATAGGTAGTTTCTGTTTTATGGTGATTTTTATGAGCTTCATCAAATAAAACTCTTGGTTTTATAGTTTTTAATTTTGGGGCTATAACTGAAACATCAAATTCATTGTCAGGTTTTGCCTTGTTGTTGTTACAGGCAGACAGTGTTAGAATGATTGCGGCTGAGAATAATAATTTCGCAGGCATACACAATACAATTAAAGGTTGTAAAAAAATGCTGATAATACTTTGCTTCCGGTTATAATTTTATAATACCGATTTATCTCCAATCTAATTTAAAACAAAATGCTTATCTGTTTGCAAAAAAACGGCTGCTATTTTCAACTGCTCTTTATAAGCTGAACAAGAGCCATCACTGCTGTCATTTTTATGAATATCTGCAGCAGAAAGCAGAACTCCTGTCTTTTTCAAATATGTGAATAATGTAAGTTTTTCACGCAATTATGTAACAATCGCCGCAGCCTTTAGCGGTACTTTTAATTATCTTATTGCTACCGGTGTATTCCCGATAGACATATGCTGTTCAACTGTAAAATTTTTCCATGTTAATTATCAGGTTTTTTATTGTCACGTTCATCTTTTCATCTGCAGTTCTATCCTGTAAAACCGGTAAAAAAAAAATGTAAAGGCAGTTGATTCCTCCCGTTACGACTGGCAAAATCCTGTTGCAATTAAATTACCAGATGACTTAGCCGAGATATCGGGAATTGTCTTTTATCCAAAAGATACATCTGTTTTTGCCATTAAAGATGAAGATGGAATTCTCTATAAAATTTACATCAAGAGGAAAGACGTTATTACTAAATGGCGGTTTGATAAGAAAAGAGATTTTGAAGATTTGGTGTTACACGATAGTATATTCTATATTTTGATCAGTAATGGAGATATTGAAACAATACAATTTGGAGATGCGGATTCTGTTATAACCGATAAGTCAAAATTTGAGGGAGGTGGTAAAACGGTGAATGAGTTTGAAGCAATGTATTATGATGACAGCCTGCAGCAGCTTGTATTGCTTTGTAAAAATTGCGATGGAGATGGAAGTAAAGCGGTAAGTGCATGGGGGTACACTATTTCAACGAAGGCGTACACTTCATTGGTGTATGCCATCGATACTGAGCCAATTGCAAAGAAACTGGGGGTAGACAAACTAAAATTGCGCCCATCAGCAGCAGCAATTAATCCTGTTACAAACGAACTCTATATCCTGTCTTCACTGAGTAAGTTAATTGTTGTAACAAACAGGAAAGGAAAGTTCATTGATCTCTATGAACTTGACCCCGGTATTTATACACAGCCTGAGGGCATTGCGTTTACACCGGACGGAGATTTAATCATTTCTAACGAAGGTCTTGAAAATGGACTGCAGAATATTTTAATTATCAGGAACAAAAGAAAGGGTTTATGAAAAAAGTTAGTATTGTTTTATGGGGCATGTTTGCATTACAGGCTGCTGCTGTTGCACAAGACAGCATACAGGCAAGGATTATTTTAATAGGTGATGCAGGGCAGCTTACAAATGGAAGGCATCCGGTTATTTCATCCGTTAAAAAAAATATACTGTTCAACGATAAAACTACGATCATTTATCTTGGCGATAATCTTTATAAAACCGGGTTGCCTGATAATTCTTTACCGACCTATGAAATTGCAAAAGCTCCTCTTGATTCACAAATTAATATTGGAGGGAAAAGCAAAGCGAAAATTTACTTTGTGCCCGGTAATCATGATTGGGCCGCAGGCGGACCTAACGGGTATGAATCAATATTAAGAGAGCAATCTTATATTGATTTTTTGGGTAATCAAAATGTAAAGATGTTTCCACGTGATGGATGTCCCGGTCCCGTTGAAGTTAAAATTACGGATGATGTTGTTTTAGTAATGATGGATACCCAGTGGTGGTTACATGAAAATGATAAACCGGGTTTAGAATCAGATTGCCCGTATAAAACAAAAGCAGAAGTATTGATTCAGCTCGATGATATCCTTTCAAAGAATTCAAAAAAGGTTGTTTTGCTGGCTTTTCATCATCCGTTCAGGAGTTACAGTTCGCATGGCGGATATTTTACGTTGAAGCAGCATATGTTCCCTTTTACCGATTTTCGGCCTAAGCTCTATATTCCATTGCCTGTTATTGGTTCTGTTTATCCTATTACAAGATCAGTTTTTGGTGTATCGCAGGATTTGCAACATCCTCTTTATCAATCAATGGTTACCTCTATTGAACAGGTTGTTAAAACGCATCCCAATGTAATCTACGTTTCAGGTCACGATCATTCATTGCAAATAATTCAGGATAGCGGTTATAACTATATCGTAAGTGGCAGTGCCAGTAAAAACTCCAGAGCATCGAAAGGAAAAAAAAGTTTGTATGCTTCTCCTAAATCCGGGTATGTAACACTGGAAGTATCAACCACAAAACATGTAAAAGCCAATGTATATGTTGTTGAAGGAGATTCTACGAGGATGGATTTTACAGCGGGCATACTTGATTTTTCAAAAGTTCCGGTTCCCCAGGCTGATATTACACGTGAAGTAGATTATAAATTCAGGGATAGTGTAGTTGTTTCTGCCAGTAAGCGATATGAAACAAAATCTGGGTTTCAACGGATTTTTTTAGGTAACAACTACCGCAAAGAATGGAACACACCCATTACAATGAGAGAGTTTAATATCCGTAAAGAAAAAGGAGGATTAACCATAAAAGGGATGGGTGGTGGTAAGCAAACCAAATCGTTGCAGATGGTTGATAAAAAAGGAACAGAATGGGCAATAAGATCAGTAGAAAAAGATCCTGAAAAAGGAGTGCCACCCAATTTAAGGGGATCATTGGCTCAGACAATTGTGCAGGATGTAATTTCATCCAGTCACCCGCATTCGCCATTAGTAATACCTGAATTGGCCAGAGCAGTAGGTGTACTTACAGCAGATTATGAATTTCTTTATGTTCCTGATGATCCTGCATTAGGCTATTACAGAAAAATGTTTGCCAATACAGTTGTCATGCTGGAGAACAGAGATCCGGGTGCTGAGTTTGTTGAGACAAAGAGTACCAATAAAGTAATCAATAAAATGATGGATGATAATGACCATCATGTTGATCAGGAAAAAGTACTCAATGCCCGTTTGCTTGATATGCTAATTGGTGATTGGGACAGACACGCTGACCAATGGAAGTGGGGTACTTCTGATACGGGTGTTGGTAAATTATACTTTCCCATACCAAGAGACAGGGATCAGGCATTTTTTAATTCTGATGGTTTGCTCTTACGAAAAGTTTCAAAAAGGGCAATGCCTTTTTTACAGGGGTTTAAAACGAATATCAGAAATATCAATGGGTTTAATACGTCGGCAAGGGATTTCGATCGTTTCTTTATGAATAACCTTGATGAAGAAACCTGGAAGAGAATTACTGCCAGCTTTCAGCAAAAAATGACCGATGAAGTGATTGACCGTGCAGTAACAAAATTTCCTGCACCCATTGTTCCGCTTAATGCAAAAATCGTTGCTGATAAACTGAAGAACCGCAGAAATAAATTAGCAACATATGCCAATACGTATTATAAATTTATTTCTAAAACTGTAACGGTAGCAGGCAGCAGTAAATCTGAATATTTCCATATTAAAAATCATAAGGATGGGTTGCAGCTTACGGTATATAAAAAACTCAATACAACCGATTCAGCTTCGGTGATGTTTACCCGTATTTTCAACGATCATGTTACCAGGGAAATAAGAATGTTTGGTTTGAACGGGAATGATAAGTTTGAAATTGATGCCGATGTTCAGTCAAAAATTAAGCTGAGGATTATTGGAGGAAAGGGTAATGACACATTTGACCTCAAAGGAAATGTAAGAAACAGAGTATACGATCTTATTTATGAAAAAAATTACGGAACCAACTTCAGAAGAACAAAGAAGGAGTTTTCATCTGATCCTGCAGTGAATGCTTACAAGGGTTCAGATTTTCGTTATACAAGAAAACGTTTTCCACAAATAGATTTAGGATTTAATCCGGAAGACAAACTTTTAGTGGGGGTGGGTTTTGCTTTAAGAACTTTTGGATTCAGAAAAGAACCTTATTCAACGGATCAGCGTCTTGTAACACTCATAGCACCCAGTGAAGGAGCTTACCGCTTAAAATATGATGGAGTATTTAATCAAATCATTTTCAAAAATGATCTCATCGTTCATTCTGAATTTGTTAATCCAACACTGAATAATTTTTTCGGGTTGGGGAATGAATCAACCTATGACAAGAGTAAGCCATTGTCGTTTTACAGAGTTCGCTTTAAGTTTTTTGAAACAGACGTGCTGATCAGAAAAAGGTTGTTTGATATGGTTCAGGTATCAGCAGGACCTAGTTACTATCATTACTGGAGCCGTTATAAAGATAATAGTAAACGCATACTTGGCAACCCTCTTGTTATTGGCAGCGATTCTGTAAGTATTTATGGACTGAAACAGTTTTTGGGATTAAAGGCAAAGATTGATATCAACTATATTAATAATGAAATTTTTCCTACACGGGGAATGACATGGTTCACTGAATTCAGTTCCATGTATGGTTTGAATGCGAATGCCAAAAACCTTACCAAGTTAATTTCTGATTTAACCATTTATGCAAGTTTACAGGATGAGGCAAGAATAGGTGCAATACTGCGTTTTGGCGGCGGACATATTTTCAGTAAGCATTATGAATATTTCCAGGCATTGAATATTGGCGCCAATAATTTTCTTAGAGGGTACAGGAAAAACAGGTTCTCAGGCTCATCCTTAGCTTATGCAAATGCAGAGCTGAGAATAAAACTGTTTAAGTCGCAATCGTATTTACTTCCAGGCGATGTGGGTGTAATGAGTTTCTATGATCTGGGAAGAGTTTGGGAAAAAGGTGAAACATCCCGTAAATGGCATGGAGCGTATGGTGGTGGATTTTATTTTATTCCATACGGACTTGCAATGATGTCCTTTACTATCGGGTTTTCGCCGGAAGAAAAACTGCTCAATTTTACACTAGGCACAAAATTTAAACTTGTTTTTTAAATGCTCAGCATGTACTCAAATGATTTTTATAAAAAAACGGAACAATATGTTACCGGCCTGTTTCATGATAATAAAAATCCTGAACTGGTTTTCCATAACCTGGCACATACAATAGATGTTGTTGACAGAACAAAAGAAATTGCCGGGCATTATTATCTTAGTGAAGATGATATGCTAACGGTTTATGTTGCTGCGTGGTTTCATGATACTGGCTACCTGTTTACAGATACTGAACACCATGAAGAAAAAAGTGTGGAACTGATGCAGGAATTTATGAAAGAGTATGCACCCGATGAACAATTGGTTGGTAAAATTAAAGAATGTATCATGGCTACACGTCCTCCGTTTAAGCATGATAACCTGCTGTTTCAGATTGTATGCGATGCAGATACCTACCACCTTGGTACAAAAGAATTTAAACATGCCAATCAGCTTGTATGGGAGGAGTATAAAGCAAAAGATCCGACTCTGGTGAAAAAAGAATGGGAGGCTAAAACAATTGACTTACTAAAAAGTCATGAGTTTTATACTAAGTATTGCAAAGACCTGCTGGATAAACGAAAAAAAAAGAATATGAAAAAGATAAAAGAGAAGGCAGAAGAAAATGAGGAGGAGGAAAAGACTCATAGTTTTTCTAATCTGGAAAACCAAACGACGGGGTTGATGTCAAAAGGAATTCAAACTATGCTTCGCCTTACATCAGAAAATCATTTTCGATTGAGTGATATGGCCGATAGTAAGGCTAACATTCTTATTTCTGTAAATGCCATTATTATATCAGTTATATTAGGTGTACTGTTACGAAGATTGGAACAAACGCCCTATTTAACTATCCCCACTCTTATTTTTTTACTGGTTTCAGTAACCACCATTGTTATTTCAATTATTGCTACACGCCCAAAAGTAACCGGTGGAACATTTACAGATCAGGAAATTATTGATAAAAAAACAAACCTCTTATTCTTTGGTAATTTTTACAAAGCACCTTTTGAACAATACAATGTAGCCATGCGGAAGATGATGAAGGACACAGATTATTTATATGGTTCACTCATAAAAGATATTTATACACTGGGAACAGTGTTGGGGCGAAAGTATAAATTAGTACGGCTTGCCTATAATATTTTTATGATCGGAATAGTGATATCAGTGTTGGCTTTTGCAATAGCTTTTTCCCTGTATGGTTTAACTGGAAGCGGCAGTAACGCAACCCCGGCATCAGGATCGCCTTTTTAATTTTACTTAATATGCTGCATAACAGAGATCTTAGTTGGCTGGGATTTAATTTCAGAGTATTACAGGAAGCATCAGACAGTACAGTTGCTTTATATGAACGAATGAAATTCCTGTCGATCTTTTCCAGTAACCTTGATGAGTTTTTCAGGGTTAGATATCCATCTGTGGTTGCTTTGTCTAAAATAAAGGAAAAGATAAAAAACAAGGCAAGTATTGTTATGACCGATGATATGGCTGAAAAAATTCAAAATGAAATCAACAGGCAGCTGGCGTATTTCGGTAATGTACTTACACAGGAAATTATTCCGGAATTAAAAACGAACGGCATTGTTTTTTATTATAATTCCGATATTAAACCCGAACACCGGAGGGAGATAAAAGAAATTTTTCTTTCCAATGTCCTTGCATTTATACAGCGCATTTTTTTGGAAACCGACAGCCTTCATCCATTTTCCCCGCAAAATAATCAGCTCTATTTTGTTGTTACGCTGAGAGAAGAGAAGCAGGGGATATTGAAGCAGGCGATTGTGAATATTCCATCGGATAAAGTGAAACGATTTTTTTCTTTAACTGCATTGGAAGGAAATGAATATGTCATTTTCCTGGATGATATCATCAGGGAAAATCTGCATTTTCTTTTTCCAAAACTGGAAATACTCAGTGTGTACAGTGTAAAGTTTAACAGAGATGCAGAACTGAATCTCACCGATGAATACAGCGGCAACCTGCTGAATAAAATTGAAAAGCAATTAAAGAAACGGGACATTGGTTTGCCCTGCAGGTTTTTGTTTGAAAAAGGAATGCCACGCAATCTGCAGTTATTTCTAATGGCAGCTTTTGATGTAAAGTATGAAGACATGTTCACAGGTGGCAGGTACCATCACCTCAGCGATCTTTCTTCTTTTCCGGCATTTCAAAAAGAACTTTATTTTGAAAAATTTAAGCCGCTTACCGCAGCTAATATAACAGACAGCGGTGACATCTTTCATATTCTTGAGCAGCAGGATGTGTTACTGCATTTGCCTTATCAATCGTATAACCCGGTATTATCGTTCTTTAACCAGGCAGCAGTTGATGCAGATGTAACCGATATTTATATTACACTCTACAGGCTGGCTGCTGATTCACACATTGTAAATGCATTAATCAGCGCAGCAAAGAATGGAAAGAATGTTGTTGTGTTTATTGAACTTAAGGCAAGGTTTGATGAAGCAAATAATATTGAATGGAGCAGAATGATGGAGGAAGCAGGAATTAAACTGGTGTACAGTATGCCGCAGATAAAAGTGCACTCAAAAACTGCAATGGTGAAGAAAAAAGTGGATGGACATGAATTATCCTATGCCATCCTCAGTACCGGAAATTTTAATGAAGTAACCGCCCGTTTTTATACAGACCATGTACTGATGACTTCAGATGTGACAGTTATAAAAGAATTGGTTTTACTATTTAAATTTCTCGAAAAAGGCCGTAATGAAATAGGGGATACGAAAATAAAATTCCAGGAATTACTGGTGTCCCAATTCAATATGGTAGATGAACTGGAAAAACGGATCGGACTTGAAATAAAAAAAGCAAAGAAAGGCGAACCTGCAGATATAAAAATAAAAGTAAACAACCTGGAAGAGCCGGGCATAATCAGTTTATTATATAAAGCAAGCAGGGCAGGTGTGAAGGTGGATTTAATTGTACGTAGTGTTTGCTGTATTGTTCCGGGAGTTCCTGACCTGAGTGAGCATATTACAGTTCGACGTATCGTAGATCGTTTTCTTGAACATACACGTTTATTTATTTTCGGATCAGCTGAAGATACAGTGGTGTTTATGGGATCAGCTGATCTGATGACAAGAAACCTGTATCATCGTGTTGAAGTTTGCGTGCCGGTTAAAGATGCCACCTGCAGAAAAGAGTTACTGGATTATTTTAACATACAATGGTCCGACAACAGTAAAGCCGTACAATTCTTACCCGATCAGCAATGTATTGCTGTGACTGGTGAAAACGGGCATAAAATAAATGCACAGCAAAGCATCTACCAATACCTGCTAAACAGTTCATGAAAACGTTAACATCATCTTATTCTTTGTTTTCCGGGTTGGGAAAATATAAGATGCGTACAATTCTTTACATTGCCCTTTCGTGGACATTGATTGATACGATTGTTGCCCTCTTATTAAGAAATAGCAAACTGAAACCATTGCCGTTTTACCTGGTAAGAGAATCTGCCGTTTTTATTATCAGTTGTCTAATTGGATATTTATTTGTTTTTGCGCTAAAAAGTGTATTCAGGAGGCAATCACCTTTTACTAATTTTATTTTTAAAAGTGCTATACTAATCCTGGCTGCTTTTACCATTAATTTTCTTGTTCATTTTCTTGACAGTATCATTCTTAACGGAAAAGAACTGGAAGAAGCAGCGCAGCTTTCTTTTAAAGATATGTTGCAGACAAAAGCACTGATCAGGAAAATTCTTTACTGGCTTATACTTTTTGCTATAACGCAATTGTATATCGAAATCAATGAAAAATATTCACCGGGTGTATTTATTGATATCATTCGTGGTAAATATATGCAGCCCAGGATTGAAAAAAGGATCATCATGTTTATGGATCTCAAAGATTCAACACCTATTGCTGAAAAGCTGGGGCATGTGGAGAATTTTAAATACATCCGTGATTTTATTTATCACGTATCAATGGCTTTGATTGAGCATGACGGAAGAATTTATCAGTATGTGGGCGATGAAATAGTTGTATCCTGGCTTTTTACAAAAAATAATACACGGAAATGCATGAAGTCTATTATTGAAGCCCGGAAAAACCTGCACAAAAATGGTAATCACTTTCGTAACAGTTATGGTATTATTCCAGAGTTCAGAGTTGGGTTACATATGGGTGAAGTTACGGTTGGAGAGATTGGTGTAATTAAAAAAGACCTGGCAATGAGTGGGGATACGATGAATACTACTGCACGTATCAGAAGTGCATGTAACGAACTGAATCAGAAATTCATTATGTCGAAGGACTTTATGGAAAACAGCGATTTAAAAGAATGGCAGGGTGAAAGCCTTGGCATTGTTGATCTCAAAGGAAAAGCTGAAGGAATTGAATTATACTCGATCAAGATCTGACAAATATTTTATCGCTTTATTTAACGAATGAAAAAGAATACAGTAACAAAAATAAGAAAATTGCCGGCAGTCCTTGCATTGATTACGGCGGAAGTGTTTTTTGTGATTACTATTTTTTTCGCATCTATTGGATCCCTGATCGTCATCATCAGGCGTATATTTTTTGTTAAAGAAAATGTCTTTGATCAAAACGCATTTGATTTTTTAGGGCCATTTATAACTGATACCAATACACGTGTGGTATTGTTCATTACTTTTTTCGGATCTTATTTATTTATGATCACTGCCTGGTTACTTGTTTTCAGCTTCTATTTATTTATCCGGAAAAACAAATGGCATTTTATAACAATGCTGACGATTGCAGTAAGTAATTTCGGGTTAATGGTTGGGTTGAAATTTTTCTTTAACCGGCCAAGACCACTGATTCCCCTGTTAAAAGAAATCCCAGGTTTAAGTTTTCCCAGCGGTCATGCTTTTATGAGTATGATATTTTATGGGTTGCTTATCAGTATTGTTTACCGTGATATAAAAAGTCTGTGGAAAAAGTGGATTGTGATTTCTATACTGCTGAGTTTTATTTTCCTCGTTGGCTTCAGCAGGGTGTATCTTCGGGTACATTATTTAAGTGATGTGCTGGCAGGTTACTGTTTTGGAATTTTGTCATTAACCATCTTGCTTTGGTTAATGAAACGGATAGGGAAGTATAATGAAGCAAAAATAGCTAAGCCTTTGCAGGCAGTTATAACAGGAGAGGATAATGCCTGATCTTAGTTACTTGTTTTGATAACAGTTAAAAGCAGGTAAAATTTTTTGGTGGCAGCGAAGCGATGCAACCTGTGTGAAGATATAATGATACCCTTCCTGTATTGAGCTGATGTTTTACATCATCAATTATTTCGACAATAATATGAGCTTTTGCTTTCTCTCATTCTAAAGTATCAGATCAATGAGTTGGATTATTTTCCATCAGTCAGCTTTAAAACTTAATCGATACTATGTAAAGATTATGTTTTAAATAACGTTCAACCTGATAACCTGTTAAGTAAACAGGAAAAGAATAATTATTTTTTTAAAGCAGGAGCAGTAAAGACAAGATAACCAAAAAGCACAGCAAAAATAAAATAGAGGGTTGTTGCAATCCATACCCATGTTAAGCCAGTAGTTGTGGTCGCCACTTTTACTAGAGCGAATGCTCCAATAAAAAAATGCGTAAAATTTCCAATGGTAACAGGTTTACTGTAAATGCCACCGGTGATATTTGCTTTACCTGTCCAGTTAAGCATGGCAAAGCCAAAATAAAGTGCGCCGAATAGCTGCAGCAGAGTAGTACTTGAACCGGGTAATGCCAGGTAAGTTGAAATTCCCTGTGGAATAAACGTCAGCAATATTCCGGTTACTCCCATTAAAAGGGCACTTGCGGTCATTAATAATTTTGTATTCATGGTAATTCAAAAATAGAAGTATTCAGCCGAAGACAGGTTGAATAAATGA